>JBKQSL010000206.1:0-13088 GCA_052143655.1 Streptosporangiaceae bacterium
GCCGTGTTCATCACCTGGGACGAGGGCGAGGGCGGCGCCAAGTCCAACGGCGAGAACTGCACCGCCAGCAGCGACGTGTCCTGCCATGTGGCCCTGATCGTGCTGTCGGAGCATGTGATACCGGGGACCGTGGTCAGCGGCTCCTACAGCCACCTGAGCACGCTGGCGACCGCCGAGGACCTGCTGGGGCTGCCCCGGCTGGCCACCGTCAGCGGCCAGGCCAGCATGGCGGCGGCCTTCGGGCTCTGAGGACCGCGCCGGGGCAGGCCTAGGGCAAAGCCGCAGCCCCGGTGCGCGGGGGAGGGCCGGGACTCCGCAGCCGGGCTGCTGGCGCTGATCACCTGCCGGACGCGGACGCGCACCTGCGCGCCGTGGCCGGGGCAGCGGCGGCGCTGGGCGTGCCGGGACGCAAGGCGCGCTGAACTGGCGGTACCGGGCACCGGCCGCCTGCGTACATACTGAAGTCCACACCAGTACGCGAAGAGCAGGCCGTGGAGTTCCGTCAGGTTCGATTTTTCGTCACGCTCGCCGAAGAACTGCACTTCGGGCGCGCCGCCGCGCGCGAGCACATCGTCCAGTCGGCGCTGAGCCAGCAGATCAAGCGGCTGGAGAACGAGCTTGGCACCCGGCTGCTGAACCGTAGCACTCATCATGTCGAGCTCACCGCGGCCGGCTCGGCATTCCTGTGCGAGGCACGGCAGTTGCTCGCGCACGCCGACCGCGCGGTAGCCGCGGCGCGGTCAGCCGCACAGTCACCTTCCATCCTGCGGGTCGGCATCGTCGACGCGAGCTGCGACTCGATGCCGCGGATCCTGCGCGAGGTCCGGCAATCTCATCCCGAACTGGAGGTCCACCAGGTCGAGATGAGCGTCCCCGACCAGCTGCGGCTGCTGGCGGCCGGCCAGCTGGACGTCGGCTTCGGCCGGGCCGTGCACGCGCCGGCCGAGGTGGCATCGGAAACGTTCCGGCTGGACCGGCTGGGCGTGCTGCTCCCGCGCGGGCACCGGCTGGCGAGCCTGGCGGGCATCCCGGTGGCGATGCTGGCCGGAGAGCCGCTGCTGCTGTCCGCCGAGGCGCGGGCTCCCGAGTTCAACCAGCTCGTGCTGGAGCTCTGCCGGTCGGCCGGCTTCACGCCCGTGCTGTACCCGGGCAGCGTCGACAGCAGCCGGGCCGCTGCCGACCTGGCGGCGCACGGGCAGTGCATGCCCTGCGTGCTCGCCTCTTGCGCCCCCGGCGTCGCGACTGTCGTCTGGAAGCCGCTCGTGCAGCCGGCCGCGGATTATCCGTGGTCGGTGCTGTGGCGGGCCGCAGACACCTCCTCGTATGTGCAGGATGTCGTCAGCTGCGCCCGGCGGCTGGCCGACGAGCTGGGCTGGCTTGGCCCGGCCGCCATGCTGCCCGGGCCGCTCGGCCAGATCGGTAATCGCGAGGCGTCATGAGCCTTGCGCGGTTTGCCTGTTTCCCCGGAGCCCGCCCAGGTGATGGACTGCGCTGAGCACTGCTGCGCGTAGTGCCCGACGGCCGCCGAGCCCCCGCCCCGTCCTCGAACCGGTCGTGTTCCACCTGAGCCGACGAATCGCCCGGTTGACCTGCGCGGCTCTCGAGGAGACACGCCCGGTATGCTCAAACCTGCCCTGCCTGACCAGCGCGGGCCCGACCACACCGGGCCTGCTTCCGCCGGGGCGGCCGTGCTGGCTGACCCGCCGCCGGCCCGGCTCGGGCCAGTCGGCCCGCGCGCAGACGCCGGCCCGCGCGCAGACGGCCGCCCCTCCGCACTGGCCGCTGCCTACGACGGGAAGACGCCGTTCGCGCAGGCCGGCGCTCCGCCGTCCGAGCTCGGCGGCCCGCTCCAGGTTGGCGTGACCGCCGCCCTGGCCGGAGGGCCGCTCGCGGCGCTGGCGGTCGCCGTATGGCTGCTGTGGGGGCACGGCATCGGCCTGGCTGACCTGCTGCTGATGGCGGCTCTCTACCTGGTCACCGGGCTGGGCGTGACCGTCGGGTTCCACCGCTGCTTCACGCACCGAAGCTTCCGGGCGGCCCCGGCGCTGCGGGTCATGCTGGCCGTGGCCGGATCGATGAGCTTCCAGGGATCGGTGATCGCCTGGGTCTCCACGCACCGCAGGCATCATGCGTTCACCGACCGGCCCGGCGATCCGCACTCGCCCTACCGGTTCGGGACGAGCACCGGCGCCATCCTCCGCGGGCTGCTGCATGCGCATATGGGATGGATGTTCCGGGACGACCCGACGCCGTCGAGCCGGTACGCGCCCGACCTGGTCGCCGACCCGGCGATCAGCCAGGTGGCGCGCCGCTTCCCGGCCCTGTGCGTGATCTCGCTGGCCATCCCGTTCGCGGTCGGCTGGGCTATCGGCGGCACGCCGCGTGCCGCGCTGCTCGCGCTGCTGTGGGCGGGCCTGGTCCGCGTCTGCCTGCTCCAGCATGTGACGTGGAGCGTGAACTCGCTGTGTCATCTCCTCGGCAACCGGCCCTTCGCCACGCGGAAGTTCGACCGGGCCACGAACCTGTGGCCGCTCGCCCTGCTGTCCTTCGGCGAGAGCTGGCACAACATGCACCACTCCGATCCAACCTGTGCCAGGCACGGCGTCGGCCGCGGCCAGGTCGACATCTCGGCGGCCGTCATCGGCGGCTTCGAGCGGCTCGGCTGGGTCACGGACGTGCGCTGGCCGACGGCAGCGCGGCTCGACGGCCTGCGCCGCCGCGCGGGTGACGACCAGCCGGACGGCGCGCGGGAGCCCGCGCGGGTCCTCTCGCAGGCCGCTCGCTGAGCCCGCCGTGACGGCCACGGCCGAGCGTGCTGCTGGCCCGGACGGGCCAGGCCGGCCGGCTGCGATCGCGCCCGGGGCTGCGGCCGGCCGCCCGGCGGCCAGCAGGCGCCGCCGGGCACTGCTCTCGGTGCTCTCGCTCGCAGTCATCGCCGGAGTATTCGGCTTCGCGCTCCCGCGCATCGCCTCCTACGGCGGGGTGTGGTCGAGCCTGACGGCGATGAGCTGGCCGGAACTGCTGCTGATCGGCGCGGCCTTTGCCGTCAGCCAGCTGTGCACCTGGCTGATGATCGCGGCGGTGCTGCCGGGCCTGCGGCTGCGCCGGGCCGCGATGGCCAACATGTCGTCGACGGCCGTGGCCAACACGCTGCCCGGCGGCGGCGCGATCGCGATGGGAGTCAGCTGGGCCATGATGTCCAGCTGGGGGATCGGCACGGGCCAGTACGTCCGCTACACGCTGGTGTCCGGGGTGTGGAACGTCCTGGCCCGGCTCGGGCTGCCGGTGGTCGCCCTGGCCCTTCTCGTGCTGGCTGGCCGGCCGGGTACGGCGCTGCAGGCCGCGGCCTTCGCCGGCGCCGCCGCGCTGATCGTGCTGGCGGCCGGATTCCGCGCTGTGCTGCGCAGTGAGCGGGCGGCCGGGCTGGCCGGCCGCGCCGTATCCCGCTTGCTGGCTGCCGGGTGCGCGCTGATCCGCAGCCGGCCGCCGCAGGACGTGACCGGGATGCTGACGGATTTCCGGGCCGGGGCGTCCAGGCTGGTCACCGAGCGCGGGCTGCGCATCACCGTGACCACGGCGGCGAGCCAGGTCACGCTGTGGCTGGTGCTGCTGTGCTGCCTGCGCTGCTGCGGGCTGACGCAGGCGCAGGTGCCCTGGGCGGAGTCGCTGGCCGCGTTCGCGTTCGTCCGGCTGCTGTCGGTGCTGCCGCTCACTCCGGGCGGGGTCGGCGTGGTCGAGCTTGGCCTGACCGGGGCACTTGCCGCGAGCCTGGGGCCGGGTGCCGCGGCCCGGGTCGCCGCGGCCGTGCTGCTCTACCGGGCCGTCACCTACCTGCTGCCGGTGCCGCTCGGCGCGGCCTGCTACCTGTGCTGGCGACGCACCCGGCGAGGCTCCGCCCTCCCGGCGGGCTCAGCGCTGGCGGCAGGGCGAGCGCTCCCGGCAGGCTGAACCCTCCCGGCAGCTGAACCCTCCCGGCAGCTGAGCAAGCGGGGCCCGGGCCGCGCGCGGCTGCGCAGCGGCCATCGGGCACGATCGGTGCAGGAAAGCACCGGCGCCCGGCGGCCGGGCCGCGGCCGCGGCCGGCCGCTGGCCGGGGCCGGGACACCACGATCGAGGAGTCGGGCCCTGCCATGAACGCGCCCATTGACCTGCGCTCGGATACGGTCACCCAGCCATCGGAGGCGATGCGGCGGGCGATGGCGGCCGCCGAGGTCGGTGACGACTGGTACGGCGACGACCCGACAGTCAACCGGCTGCAGGACCTGGCCGCCGAGGTCACCGGCAAGCAGGCCGCGCTGTTCCTGCCGACCGGCACGCTGTGCAACCAGATCGCCGTGCACGCCTGGGCCAGGTCCGGGCACTTCGTCGTGTGCGAGGAGGCGGCGCACGTCGGCGCCATGGAGGCGGCCTCGGCCGCCGCGCTGTCGGGCGTCGCGTTCCGGCGGGTCGCCGCGCAGGCGCCGGGCAGGCTGCTGACCCCGGCGGAAGTCGCTGCCGGGCTGGCGCCCGACCCGTACGACGTGACGGTTGTCGACCTGGTCGCGGTGGAGAACACCCACCAGCTCGGCGGCGGCTCGGTGCTGCCGGCCGGCAGCCTGGCCGGCATCGCCGAGGTCTGCCGGCTGGCAGGCGTCCCGCTGTACCTGGACGGGGCGCGCATCTTCAACGCCGCCGCGGTCACCGGCGAGTCAGTCGCGCAGTTCGCCCGGCACGCGGACGCGACGATGTTCTGCCTGTCCAAGGGGCTCGGCGCGCCGATCGGCTCGGTGCTGGCCGGGGACAGCGACTTCATCGCCGAGGCACGCCGGCTGAAGATCCTGCTCGGCGCGGCCTGGCGGCAGGCGGGCGTGCTGGCGGCCGCCGGGCTGATCGCGCTGCAGGACGGGCCGAAGCGGCTGCACGAGGATCACGAGAACGCCCGGCTGCTGGCGGAGGGCCTGGCCGAGCTGGTCCCCGGCAGCATCGATCCGGCCGCGGTGCCGACGAACATCATTCTCGCCGACATCACCGGCACCGGGCGCGGCGAACTGGCCTGGGCGGAAAGGCTGGCTGCCGAGGGAGTCCTGGTCACCACCTTCCCTGGCCGGGTCCGGCTGCTGACGCACGCGGGCATCACCGCAGCGGACGTGCGGGCCGCACTGGCTGCCTGGCGCCGGGCCGCCGCCTGACGGCGGCCGTCCCGGGGTTCGCAGATTCCGGCGCCGCCTGAGCCGGGCGCCGCCGGAATCGGGCGCGGGCTGGCCCCGGGCCGCGCAGAGCGGTCCGGTATGTTCGCCGCAGGTGCTCATGCCGAGGAGGACTAATGCGATTTACCAAGCTCGGTCATGCCTGCGTCCGGCTGGAGAAGGACGGCGGCGTCCTGGTTATCGATCCCGGCATCTGGAGCGGCGCGGACGCGCTGGCCGGCGCGCAGGCGGTGCTGGTGACGCATGAGCATGCTGATCACCTCGACGTCGCCGCGGTCCGGGTAGCGCTGGCGGCGAACCCGGACCTGCACCTGTGGGCCAACCCCGCGGTGACCGCGCAGCTGGCCGAGGCCGGCTCCCAGGTACACCCGGTGGCGGACGGCGACACCTTCACCGCCGCCGGATTCGACGTCGCTGTGCACGGCCGCCAGCATGCGGTCGTGCACAGCGACATCCCGGTCATCGCCAACACCGGCTTCCTGGTCGACGGGGAGGTCTTTCACCCCGGCGACGCGTTCGTGGTGCCGCCGGAGCGGGTGCCGACGCTGCTGCTGCCGGTGAGCGCGCCGTGGCTGAAGTTCGCAGAGATGGTCGACTGGGCGCGGCAGGTCGCGCCGGACCGCGGTTTCGCCATCCACGACAGCCTGCTGAGCGAGAACGGCATCGGCCTGATCGAGAACCTGCTGCAGATGGCCCCGGGACCGGGCGGCGGTCCGCTGCGGCGGCTGCCCCCAGGAACGACCGTCGAGCTGTAGGCCGGCAGACGCCCGGCCGGCCGGTCCGGATCCGGCCGCCGGCCCGCGCCAGCCCTCGGCTGCCCTGCGCCGGCCGGCTTGAGCCCGCCGGCCACATTGGCGCGTTCATAATGAGGAAAACCAGAATGAGGGATGGAGCGCATGGCGACGTCTGGCGATTGGGTCGTGGTCGGCCTGGACAACGGCGGGACGAGCAACAACGCCACGGTGCTCGACCCTTCCGGGCGGTTTCTCGTCGACGGGCTCGCCGAGACGCCCAGCGAGGTGAGCCGCGGCACCGACGCGGCGGTGCGGGCGCTGGCGGGAGCCCTGGCCGCCATCGTCGAGCAGGTGGGCATACCGATGTCGGCGGTGCGCGCGGTGGGCCTGGACACTCCCGGGCCGGCCAGCCGGGACGGCGTGTTCACGGTCAAGGGGCCGCCGAACTTCGGGCATTCCGAGTGGCGCGGGTTCGATTTCCGCGGTGCCCTCGAGGCGCACCTCGGGCTGCCGGTCATCTACAGCAACGACGGGAACGCGGCCGCCCTCTACGCGCATCATCAGCACTTCGCTGCCACGGCGCTGCACCGCTCCTCGGTCGCGGCGATCGTCGGCACGGGCCTGGGCGGCGGGGTCGTCATGGCGGGGCAGGCGGTGCCCGGCGCTGCGGGCATGGCAGGTGAGTTCGGTCACATCCACATCCCGACGGCCGGCCTGCTGGCCCCCGGCCAGCCCGAGCCGACCTGCAACTGCGGCCTCACCGGCGACGCGGAGAGCATCGCGTCGCTGACCGGGATCAAGCGGAACCTGCTGCCCTACTGGCTGAGCCGCTATCCCGATCACCCGCTCGCGTCGGTCGACTCGCCGGCCAAGGCGGCCCTGCGGGTGCGCGGCTATGGCGAGGAGGGCGACCCGATGGCGCTGCGGATCTTCGAGCAGCAGGCGATGGCGCTGGGCCGGCTGTTCACGATCGCCGCCAACTTCACCGACCCGGATGCTTATTTCGTCGGCGGCGGCGTGGTCGAGGCTGCCCCGCGGTTCCGCGACTGGTTCCTGGACACGGTGCGCGAGCACACGCTCCTGCGGGCCGAGCAGGCGGCGACTGCGGACTTTGCGCTGGTGCCCGACCGGGACATGGCCGGCGCCCGCGGCGCGGCCCTTGCGGCGCTGGAGGCGATGCAGGCGGACTCATAGCAGGGCGGATAGTGTCCGTCCCGGCCGGGGAAGAACCCATCTGGCGAGCAGCCTGGCGCGTCAAGTAAGGTATGCCTTACCTACATTCGAGCCGTGGAGGTGGCATGCTGGCCACGCTGGTGATCTTCCTGCGGGAAGGTGTCGAGGCGAGCATGATCGTCGCGATCTTGCTTGCCTACCTGAACCGCATTGGCCGGCGTGATCATTTCCGTGACGTCTTCATCGGCGTCGGCGCGGCGCTGCTGCTCGCCACCGCAGGCGGCGTGGTCGCCTACGAGACCATCCGCAGCTACGACGGCTCCCGGGTGCAGACCATCTTCGAGACCGTGACGTTCGTCGTCGCCGCGAGCGTGCTGACCTACATGACGTTCTGGATGCGCGGCCATGCCCGCACGCTGTCCAGGGAACTGCGCGAGCGCACCGACGCGGCGCTGAACGGCAAGGCCCGGTGGGGCCTCGGCCTGCTGGCCTTCCAGGCGGTCGGCCGCGAGGGCCTGGAGACCGTGGTGTTCACGCTCGCGATCATCTTCTCCACCACTGCCACGGCTGCCCTGAGCGGCGCGGTCATCGGCCTGATCGGCGCCCTGGCGGTCGCGTTCGTCATCTACCGGCTGGGGCACCGGCTGAACCTGGCCCGGTTCTTCACCGTCATCGGCGTGCTGCTGATGATCTTCGCCGCCGGCCTGGTCGCCGACGCGGTGGAGAACCTGCAGCAGCTGGGCTGGCTGCCCGTCCTGGCCACGCCGATGTGGCACACCACCAGCCTGCTGTCGGAAAGCAGTTCGTTCGGCGATGTGCTGCACAGCTTCTTCGGCTACAGCGACGCCCCGACCCCGCTGCAGCTGATGCTCTACGTCGCCTACCTGGCCGTGGTGATCGCCGCGTTCCTGGGACTGCGCAGCCGCCCGCGCGGCCCTGCCCCGGGCCAGAGCACGGCGGGCAGCGACCAGGGGCAGGGCGCCGCAGCGCACTGACGCGCCGCCCGGGCAGCGCGGCGCCATTGCACTGCGGCCTGGCCGGAACTCGCCGGCGGGCCACTGCGTGCTCCCGCCGTCGCCCGATCCCGGTCCTGCGCTGACGGCATCCGCCCGGGCTGCGACCATGGAGCCGTGCGCGTCATCCGGCTGGTCACGCCCGGCGACGCCGCGGCCCTCGCCGGGCTGGTGCAGGCCAACCGCGAGTTCCTGGCCCGGTGGGAACCGGTTCGCGGCCCGGGGTACTTCACCGTCGACGGCCAGCGGGCGGTGATCGCGGCCGCGCTCAGCCGGTACGACCAGGGGGAGGGCCTGGCCACCGCGGCCGTGCGGCAGGTCATCACGATCGCGTTCGGCGAGCTGGGCCTGCACCGCATTGAGGCCGGCACCCTGCCGCACAACCTGCGGTCCCGGCGGGTGCTGGAGCGCAGTGGCTTCACCCGCTTCGGGCTGGCTCCGCAGTACCTGAGCATCGCTGGCCGCTGGCAGGACCACATTCTCTACCAGCGGCTGAGCAGCGCCCAGGCCTGAAAGGAAAGGCCGCGCAGCGGCCGCCGGAAAAGACGCCCGGCTGTTAACGGATGTCCATATGGCGCACGAATGCAGGCCGTTTCGGACTTCTAGCGTGAGCTGACCCCTTCCGGAAGCCAACACGGCGCCCGCGCGGCACAGCCGCAGGCAGCGCGGCGGTGACCGGATCTCCGGCGGCGATAGATGCCGCGTCCGGCTCTGCCTCGGGCTGGCGCGGGATCGGTTGGGCAGGCACGCGTGCGGATCCCGGGCGCGCGGCGGTCAGCGGCCGCCAGGCTCGCGGCGGGCATGCTCGCGGCAGCGGGCAGGACGGGCGCGCTGGGCCGGACGGGCGCGCTGGGCCGGACGGGCGCGCTGGGCAGGACGGGCGCGCTGGGCCGGATAGCGATTCTGGCCGCAGCGGCCAGCGCGCTCGCGGCCTGCATCATCATGGGCCAGGCCGACGGCAGCGGGCCACAGCACGGTACCGGCGGCCAGGCCGCCCGCTACCTGAGCCGCGTGCAGATCACCGGACCAGGCGGGGCGGCCAGCACGCGGCAGGCCAGCCGCCCGCAGGTGCGAACGGGCGGCTCAGCCGACCCGTCGCCCTCGGTGACACTGTCCCCGCTGCCGACGGGCACGCCATCCCCGTCGGGTTCCCCGTCGTCCTCGCCGTCAGGCTCGCCGACTCCGACCGGGACGCCGTCGCCGACCGGGACGCCATCGCCCAGCCAGACCGGCACGCCGTCGCCGTCGCCGTCGCCCAGCCAGACCGGCACGCCGTCGCCGACCGCCTCGCCCACGCCGACCAGCACACCGACCGCCTCCCCGTCCCCGCACCGGAATCCCGCGCCGCCCGGCACCGGGGGACTGCGCGCCGGGATCCGCGGCCCGGTCGTGCTCCGGCCCGGGGTAAGCGCCCAGTACACGACCTGGATCGGCGCCCGGCGGCAGGGCGTCCGCGACGTCCAGGTCACCGTGACCGTGTCCCCGGCCGGCGACGCCACCACCCCGCTGCTGTCCGGATGCGCCGCGTCCGGGATGGCCGGCTGTGCTGCCGGGACCATCGCCGGCGGCCAGACCCGCGTCCTCGCCGTGCGGATCACCGTCAGCCCCGGCGCCCGCCCTGGCCCGCTGGCGCTCACTGTCCGGGCCGTCGGCCGGCCCGCCGCCGCCACCGCGACCAGCACGGCGGTCATCGACCCTGCCCCGGCCGGCACCAGCCCGCAGGGGCCCGTCTCGCCAGCCCTGCCGGTGCTGCCCGGCCGGGCTGGATCGCCCCCTGATGTCTCGAGCCTGTTCCCCGTGGTGCGGCCTGCGGCCGTCGCAGCGCGGCGGTCCCGCCGCGCCGCGCGGGTCCGCGCCAGGCCCGTGGCGGATGTCGGCACGGCCGCGCCACCCCTGGCCGCCAGCCAGGTCACCGGCCTGTCCGCGCTCGCGCTCGCGCTGGCCAGCCTGCTCGCCAGCGAGGCGCGCCGGATTGGCTGGTGGCGAAAGGGGCGCTGGCTCCGCAGGCGGACACGATCGTCGCAATCCAGTCACCGGGCGAACACTTCTAGTTAACCAGTCAGGATGGCATCAGCCGGTCTAGCATGGTCCTGTCGGCCGGTAACCGCCCGAATGCAATTGGTTGCTGGCAGCCTGTAGCACCTGGAGCGGTCAGTATGATCTTGCCCCTGTTTATCGCGGCCCTGATAGCCGGCCTGGCATTGTCGCTGATCGCAGTGATCCGGGCGCCCGCATCACTGCCAGCCCCGAGTCACGGCGACGGGCGGCAGCGAAGTCCCGGGGACGAGGGGCAGCAGGCCCCCGCCGGCCAGCCGCTGCCCGCAGCCCCGCCCGCCTCGCTGCCGGCCAGCGTCGAGCCCGTCAGGATGCAGATCCCGGCCCAGGCCGCCGAGCCGTCCGCGGTTCGCAAGCTGGGCCGGCGTGACTACGCGCCCCGGCATGGCAGCGGGCCGCCCTGGGGACCCGCGCCCAAGCCCCCTGGCATCGCCTGAGCCGTCCCTGCGGTCCGCCCGGCTCCGGCGCCACGGTGCCTGTCAGCCGCGCCACTGATAGTTGTGCCAGCGGTACTGCTGCCACTGGCGGCCGTAGCCGGAGTCCCAGTAGCGGCGGACGTGCCTGCGGAACCGGGCTGCTGCGACGATGCCTGCCAGGCAGGCGATTAGCCATGCCACCAGCAGGATCTTGAAGATCGCGAAGAACAGCCAGCCGACGCCGGGCACTGCCAGGGCGAAGATCAGCATGATCGCCAGCAGCGGCAGCAGCCGCGGTCCCCGGCGGAAAGCCGGCCGCAGCCTGGGCACGGGCGCTGGCTGCGGCGCCCGCGGCGGTGCCGGGACGGGGCCGGGCAGGTCAGCAGTTACCTGGCGCAGGTCCCCGTAGGTCTTCGCGCTCAGCGCTGCGGCGATCCGGTCGTCGAGTTCGTCGGCGGACAGCCGGCCCTCCGCGAAGTGGTCGCGAAGCCGGGATACCACCTGCTCCCGGTCGGCCTCTGAGGTCCGCATCCGGTCGTTCATGCTCGTTACTGCCTTTCCTGTCCGTCCTGCATGCGGTGCTATCCGTCCTGGCCCTGCGGGCCGGCGTCCCCGGCGTCTTCGGCATCCTCGGCATCCTCGGCGAGGATCCGGTACAGCCCGCGCCGGGTCTGCTCGAGCAGCCGCTCCGCCGCCTGGACCTGCTCGGCCGTGCCGGCCCGGGCGACCTGCAGGATCCCGCCGCCGAGCCGGGCCGCCTCGGTGAACAGGCCGGGCGGCTGCCAGGCCTCCCGCTGGGCGCTCGACTCCCAGCTGCCCCGGGCCATCTCCGGGTGCCGCTCGACGTACGCGCGGCCAGCGTCGGTCAGCCGGAACGTGCGCCGGCCGCCGGACTCCTCGCCGATGATGAGTCCCTCGTCGGCCAGCTGGGCCAGCGCGGGATAGACCGCGCCGGGACTGGGCCGCCAGGCCCCGTCGCTGCGCTGCTCGATCTCGGACATGATCTGATAGCCATTGCGCGGGCCCTCCCGCAGCAGCGCCAGGATGGCCGCGCGTACGTCGCCACGCCCGGCCTTGGGCCCGCGGGCACCAGGCCCGCCGGGCGGCCCGGGCCGCCAGCCGCCCCACGGCGGCCCGCCGAAGCCGCCGCCCCACTGGCCGCCGCCCCACTGGCCTGTGCTCTTCCGGCCGCCGAAGTTCCTCTCCCACGGCGGCCCGCAGCGCTCCCGGCTGCTGGACATCGCCCGGACGCCGCGCCGGACCTGCGCCAGTACGTCGCTGGCGAACCGGATCATCTCGAACAGCGCGAAGTCGAAGTCATCCGCGCCCCAGGCGGCTGCCGCCATCGTCGCCTCCCGGCCTACTCTTGCGATACGGTCTCGATATATCGGCAGAGTACGACTCTGTGTCCCTAAAGACAAGTTATAACGCGATGGGATCAGGCCGGACCCGCCGCCGGGCCGGCCCGGCGGCCGGGCGCCGTCAGCCAGGCGCCAGGCGCCTGATCGCCCGCCCGCTGCGGTCGGATCCGGCCCGCAGCGATTCCCGGAGCCCGTAGGTGCGGCAATCACGGGGTTCGCCGATTCCGGCGCGGCACCGGGCGGCCCCTCGTCCGAGCACCGGGCGGCTCCTCGCCCCGGAGTCAGCCGGGGCGGCGGGCCATCAGGTAGGCGCGGCGCGTTGCTACCTCGTCCGGGTACGGCGAGCGCTCCAGCCGGGCATCCACCCGCAGGCCCGCGCGCTCCATGGCCGCGGCGACATCCGCCGGCTCGAGGAAGCGGAAATCCACGTCTACCGGCTGGCCCCACCACTGGTCCAGGTGCCGGACCTCCGAGCCTGCGTGGAAGCCGACCAGGACCCGGCCGCCCGGCCGCAGCACCCGGCGCATCTCGGCGAATGTCCGGTGCAGCTCGCCCGGCTCGAGGTGGATCAGCGAGTAGAGCGCGACGAGGGCGGCGAACTCGCCATCCGCGGCCGGCAGCGCCAGGAAATCTCCCTGGCGGAATTCGGCTGCCGGGAACTCCCGGCGGCCGACGGCGACCATCGCGCCGGACAGGTCGATGCCGGTGGCCGCGGCGCCCCGCCCGGCCAGCCAGGCCGTGACGTGACCCGGGCCGCAGCCGAGGTCGGCGACCGGCGCGCCGCTCCCCGCCTCCTCGACGACGCAGGCCAGCAGGGCCCGGTCCAGCGGCTTGGCGGCGAGCTCGTCGCGGAACTCGGCCGCGTAGTGCTCCGCCACTGCGTCGTAGCTGCGGCGGACAGCGTCATGGGGCTGGCGCTCGGTCATGCTGCACAGCCTGACAGCTGCCGGTCCGGGCCGCAGTCGCGAAGGCGCGGCCGCGCCATCCGGCGGGACCTCGGCGTGCCCCGGCGGCACTGGCGGGATGCTTCGCGCGGCGGTTGTTGACCTTGCCCTAAGGGCAGCCCGCACGCTGGTGGCAGCGGGGCGACCGCCCCGCAGAGCGAGGAGCCGGCTGTGAGCCTGATGAGCATCGGCGAGTTCGCCCGGCT
>JBKQSL010000207.1:0-3245 GCA_052143655.1 Streptosporangiaceae bacterium
CCGGCCCGGCTAGCCGCCTGCCATCGCGCCGACGATCAGGTACGGCTCCGCGCCGGATGCGACCGCCGCGGGCAGCGGCGCGTCCGGCTGCTCGTGAGACAGGTCCTGCTCGCAGGCGAAGAACCGGACGAACGCCCGGCGCGAGCCGCCGTCGTGACCGCGGATGGTGCCGCGCAGCACCGGGTAGCGGGCTTCCAGCGCGTCCAGCACCGAGCGCTGGGTCACCGGGCCCGCGACCTCCAGCTGCACCTCTCCCTCCGCCCGCGCGAGCGTGCGCAGGTGCGCGGGCAGTACGACCCGGATCATGGCAGCGTCTGCGCCTCCACCGACAGCACCGCCGGGAGGTCGCGGACGATCGGCGCCCAGCTGTCGCCCGCATCGGCCGAGGCGTAGACCTGGCCGCCGGTCGTGCCGAAGTAGACGCCGCACTCGTCCAGCGAGTCGATGGCCATCGCATCGCGCAGCACGTTGACGTAGCAGTGCTGCTGCGGCAGGCCCGGGGTCAGCGGCTGCCACTCGTCGCCGCCGGTCCGGCTGCGGTAGACGCGCAGCCTGCCCTCGGGCGGGAAGTGGTAGGAGTCGCTGGTGATCGGGACCACGTAGATGGTGTCGGGCTCGTGCGCGTGCACGGCGATCGGGAACCCGAAGTCGGACGGCAGGTTGCCGCTGATCTCCCGCCACGAGCCGCCGGCGTCGTCGGTGCGCATCACGTCCCAGTGCTTCTGCATGTACAGCACCTGCGGCCGGGACGGGTGCATCGCGATCCGGTGCACGCAGTGGCCCACCTCGGCGTCCGGGTCCGGGATGCCGTCGGAGTGCAGGCCGTGGTTGACCGGCCGCCAGCTCTGCCCGGCATCGTCGGACCGGAACGCGCCCGCGGCCGAGATCGCGGCGAAGATGCGGGCCGGGTCGGAGGGATCCAGGATGATCGTGTGCAGGCACATGCCGCCGGCGCCGGGCTGCCAGGACGGCCCGGTGCCGTGCTCGCGCAGCCCGGGCAGTTCCTGCCAGCTGCGGCCGCCGTCGGCGGTGCGGAACAGGCCGGCGTCCTCCACTCCTGCGTACACCGTGTCCGGGTCGCCTGGCGCCGGCTCCAGGTGCCAGACCCGCGCGAACTCCCAGGGATGCGGCGTGCCGTCATACCACTGATGCGTGCCCGGAACGCCGTCGTAGCTGAACTGGTTGCCGACCGGCTCCCAGGACGCCCCGCCGTCATCTGATCGCTGGATCACCTGGCCGAACCAGCCGCTGGTCTGCGAGGCGTACAGCCGGTCCGGATCGGCCGGCGATCCGGCCATGTGGTAGATCTCCCAGCCGGGGAAATGCGGCCCGCTGACATCCCACTGCTCACGCTTGCCGTCCGCGCTCAGCACGAAGGCTCCCTTGCGCGTCCCCACCAGCACCCGCACGCCGCTCATCTGAACTCCCTCCCGCCGGGTGCGCCGGCCCCGGTGCCGGGAAGGATCCCCGGCGGGCGGCCCGGCTCCGGATGACATCCGGCGAACCGTTCTTCCCACTGTCCCGCAGGGCTCGGACATTCAGGCCCGCAGCAGCCAGGATGCCCCGCCGGCCGGAGCGGCCCGAGACCGGCCGGCGGGCTGCGGGCAGCCGCGCCGCCGGCAATGGCATGCTGGGTACCCTGGACGTCTTGGCCCGCGTACACCGGGACTGACACCATCTCAGCAGCGGAGGGAAGATGACGCAACCGGTTACGGGCGGTGAGACCAGGCTGCTGACCGGCGTGCTGGACAGCCAGCGCGCGCATGTGCTCGGCATCCTGGAGGGCCTGTCCGACGAGGCGCTGCGGCGGCCGGTGCTGCCGTCGGGCTGGACGTGCCTGGGGCTAGTGCAGCATCTGGCGCTGGATGTCGAGCGGTTCTGGTTCCGCGCCGTCGTCGCCGGCGAGAAGCCGGAACTGGCGCACGGGGCGCAGGCCTGGCGCGTCCCGGCTGACGTGCCCGCCCAGACCGTGCTGGATCTGTACCGGCAGGAATTCCAGCGAGCGAACGACATCATCGCCCGCACCACCCTGGACGCGGCGCCGGCCTGGTGGCCGGAGGACATGTTCGGCAGCTGGCAGCTGGCGAGCCTGCGGGAGATCATCCTGCACGTCGTCACCGAGACCGCGACGCACGCTGGTCACCTGGACGCGGTGCGCGAGCTCATCGACGGCCGGACCTGGCTCGTGCTGACCTAGCCGACCGCGCCGCTGACGGTCAGCGCGATCACCACTCCGACAGCCCCGGCGCCGACCAGGGTGAGCACCACTCCGCGGCGCAGCGCCAGCAGCGCGATCAGTGCCCCGGCCAGCACCGCGTACTGCCAGGGATGGGTCAGCGCGCGGGCCAGCGGCAGCGCCGAGCCGAGAATGGCCCCGATCGCAGCCGGCCCGGCGCCGCCGAGGAACGACCGGGCCCGCTGGTCGCGCCGGATCTGGTCGAAGCGCGCGCCGCCGAGCAGGATGAACGCGAACGACGGGGCGAACGCCACGGCCGACGCGAGCAGTCCCCCGACGAGGCCCGCGGCGCCGTACCCGATCACTGCCACGGTCTGCACGACCGGGCCGGGCGTGATCTGGCCGAGCGCCACGGCGTTGAGGAACTGCGCCCCGGTGAGCCAGTGGTAGTGGCCGACCGCATCGCCCTGCATGAGCGGGACGATGACGAACCCGCCGCCGTAGGACAGCGCCCCGACCTTGAAGGCGACCCAGGCGACGGAGAGCAGCACCCCGCTGCCGACCGTGCCCGCGGCCGCCAGCGGCGCGGCCAGCAGGCCCGCCGCGCCGGGGTGATGGCGGCGCGCCGCCGCGGACTGGACGGCCAGCTCTACCGCCCCGCAGCCGAGCAGGACCAGCACCAGCCAGGGCCCGATAGCCGCCGCGGCCACCGCCCCCGCCGCCAGGAACAGCAGCCAGCGGGCCGCCTGGGCTCGCCGCTGCCAGCTCGGGCCCATCAGCCCGTAGGCGGCATGGATGGCGACCGCGGGGACGGCCGCGCCGGCGCCGGCACCCGCGCCGAGCACCCACAGCGGCGGTGCCTTGGCCAGGAACAGCCGGGCCAGCGCGAGTATGCCGATCAGCCCGGGAATGATGAACGCGGCGCCGCCCGCCAGCGCGCCGAGGCGCCCGCGCAGCCGCCAGGCGCAGAAGATCGCCAGCTGGGTGGACG
Organism: Streptosporangiaceae bacterium; assembly: GCA_052143655.1. Lineage (GTDB taxonomy): Bacteria > Actinomycetota > Actinomycetes > Streptosporangiales > Streptosporangiaceae > CAVSUR01. The sequence goes on from JBKQSL010000207.1 coordinate 3,168, forward strand.
CCGGGCCGGGCAGCAGGTTGCAGGCCGCGATGGCGTCCTCGAAGTCGCGGGCGTCCAGCCACTGGCGGCGCTGCACGC
>JBKQSL010000208.1:0-6799 GCA_052143655.1 Streptosporangiaceae bacterium
TCAGACAACCAGGAACGTTACGAGAAGGAGCCCTCCGCATGCGAATCGGAACCATCAAGCCGGACACTCCGGCAGTAAGCACAGCAAAACACTTAACACTGCATCACCCCAGGAGAGCCGCACCCAAGCGAGATTGGCTCGGATTGCGAGGGTGTCGGAGTGGTCGGGGCCCAGGACCCGCAATAGGTCGGCGAGGAGTTCACGAAGCGCCTCGGTTGCACCGGCCACATTTCCAGCCTGCCAGCGCCAGTAGGCGAGTTCGTTTCGGGTGGTGAGGGTGCTGGGGTGGTCGGGACCTAGCACCCGCAGGTCGTCGGCGAGGACTTCCTCGAACACCTGGGCTGCACCAGCCAGATCCCCCGCACGAGCGCGCGAGTGGGCGAGTTCGTTTCGGGTGGTGAGGGTGCTGAGGTGGTCGGGACCTAGCACCCGCAGGTCGTCGGCGAGGACTTCTTCGAACGCTTCGGCTACATCGGCGAGGCGGTCCTGCAGGCGAGCGTGGCGGAACTGGTAGACCGGTCCTATTGCGCGCAGCACGCCGCGTTCGTGGGCATCGTTGAGGAACCGCATGAGCCGAACGGGGGTGCGTCGTCGCCCGGCTAGCTGAACAAAGGCGAGGGAAGCCGGCCAGGTCGCGGAGTTCTCGAGCCCGGATAGGAGCCCGACACCGAGGCCAGCTATGACCGCGAGCCCGAGCCTGAGTTCGACCTTAGGCCCGGCCAAGATCGCGAGTCCGACGGCGAGCGCGAGCCCCGCTACCAGGCCGCGCACGAGTCCGGCAGCCCGATCACGGCGCCATGAGGCCCGCGGATTTAAGGGACTCGCGTGGCCCGCTGCTGGTGGGGCAAAGCCGACCGCAAGCCCGGCCCAGAGCGCGCCCGCGAAGCCGCTCATAATCCCAAGCCCGACGACGTGCTCATGCCGAAAGCCCCGACGCAGGTTCGCCGCGAGGGGCACTATGCCGCCCTTCAGGATGTTCACCAGGAATGCCGAGGGAGAGTGAGCGGTCACCACTTGCGCCAATACGGCGCCCAGCAATCCGGCGGATAGCCCTGCTAGGAGTGACTGGCCGCTGAAGATTCGCCGCCATCGGAGGCGCCATATTCGCTCGGGAGGATCGTCCTCGCCGAGCGTGAGCCCGGCCCAGAGCCCGGCTGCGCTTGCTGCTGCGAGCCCGATGATGAGCCCGCCCGCGAGCCCGCCCGCGAGCCCGCCCGCGAGGCCCAACAGTAGTACGGTGGCGATGGCGCGCGGCCAGCGGCGTGCCCATTGCCGGATGCTCCACCATTCCAAGTCGCGGGTTCGGTCCTGGGTCATCCGCGCGGCGATGTAACGCAGAGCATGTTGTGCTGTCTGGAGGTCGTACCGAAGCGGCTTTTGTCCGGGTCGCGGCGCGTAAGCGACGGACAGGATCCGGTCGAGGAGGTAATCCTCGATTTCCTCGGAACTGCGACCGGCCGTGTTGCAGACGTCGAGGAACTCCCGGACGTCATCTTTGGCGCGGTAGGTGTCCCGGACCAGGGTGAGTGTCAGCGGGCTGCTCAGCGCTTGGGCGAGGGGACTGTCCGGTATGCCGCGCAGGTGAGCAGTCAGTTCGCCCCACCCGGCCGGTGGCGGGTCGAGTTGGACGCACGTGAGGTAGTCGGCCGCGGTCGCCGGGTCGACGTGTTGCAACTCCAGTACCGCGGCGCCCTCGAGGAAGTGCTGCTTGGCAGCGGCCGCCATCTCGGCGCTGCGAGCCAGGACGACCAGACGGAATGTTGTTTGGTCGCTTAGCGCCTGCAGGGCAACCGGCCGCAATTCCCTCGGGATCTCGTCGAGCCCGTCCAGGATAACTGCGACCTTGTTGGCCATGATTAGCCCGGCGGCATCTGCGGCGCCGCGCTTGCCCGCGAATTGCGGGTAGGTGTGCTGGAGCCGTGTGGCTAGCCAGTCGTGCACCGGCTGCGCGTTGGGGTCCCATCCGTGCAGGGTGAACATGACCGGCACTGGCACGAGCGGCCGGTCCTTGTCAGATACCTGCTCCCTGTATTTGAGAGCGGCCAGGACGAGGAGCACGGCCGCGCCGCTCTTGCCTGACCCGGGGGCACCGACGATCACCAGCCGGCCAGATCCGAGCCCTCCGTACACGGCGTGGAGTTCGCGAAGCTGGCCATGCTGCAGCCGTCCCTCCTCGACCTCAGGCAGCTCGGGCAAAGGCCGAAGCCGCTCGGAGCCCGCAGCGGCCGAGGTTGGTCCGGCGTATGCCTGGGATGGCCTCTGCCAGCGCACCGCAATCGGTTCCGGATGCAACAGCCGTCGGTCAGCGGCCGCGCGAGTCCACTGATCCTTGACCGCTCCAGCCAGCAGGTCAGCAACGTCATCGAGCGCCCGGCTCCGGCTTGGCTCGCCTGGTGACCTGATCTTCGAAACATAGAAGATCAGACTCGCTGCTAGCCCGACAATAGCGGCGGCGAAGGACCCGAACGTGGCCAGGTCGGCGCGATGCGGCGACAGCCAGACCAACGACACAAGCCAAACGGCGCCGCCAGCGATCACGATGACCGCAACGACGAGCCACTGACCAGGAACCTTCCGCCACACGATCAGCAGTCTAGCTAGTCCCAGCTTTCCCCTGCGGGGAGGTCGCTCAGGCGTGAAAATTGGTGCCGCGGTTGCCCGCCGAGCCCGGGATTCTTCTGGGACCCATGATCCCGATAGCTGGTCTGGTGCGGGGGTCTTGACCTTCGGGTTGCGCATTGTTGCCACGAGCACGCCGGTTAGATTCGTTCTTCTGCTGAGACCTCGCGGGCTTCCGCCGTACGTGTCTGGTTGTGGTGGCCCGGGAGGTGGGCGCGGTGGTGGAGCCGCAGGAGATCGAGGACGAGGAGCACGAGCAGGTCCTGCAGCGGGTCGCGGCGATCGACGTGGCCAAGGCCTCGGGCATGGTGTGCACGCGGGTGCCGCACCCGGCCCGGCCGGGCCGCCGGCAGAGCCTGGTGTGGCAGGTGGACGCGACTATGAACGCGGTCCTGGAACTGGCTGATCATCTGGTGGCCGAGCGGGTTCAGAAGGTCACGCTGGAGAGCACGAGCGACTACTGGCGTATCTGGTACTACCTGCTGGAGGCGGCCGGGCTGGACGTGCAACTGGTCCGGGCGGCCGACCTGCGGCGGGCGCCGGGACGGCCGAAGACCGACAAGCTGGACTGCATATGGCAGGCAAAGTGCACCGAGCGGGGCCTGCTGCGCCCCTCGTTCGTGCCGCCGGCCGAGATCCGGGTGCTGCGGGACTACACGCGGATGCGGATCGACCTGACCCGGGAACGAACCCGGTACTACTCCCGGCTGGAGAAGCTGCTCGAGGACGCGCTTATCAAGGTCTCTGCGGTGGCCAGCAAGATCACCGCCGTGTCGGTCCGCGACATGGTCGAGGCGCTGATAGCCGGCGAGCGTGACCCGCAGGTTCTGGCCGGGCTGGCCCGTGGCCCGGTGAGAGCCAAGCACGACAAGCTCGTGCAGGCTCTCACCGGCCGGTTCGATGCTCACCACGGCGAGCTCGCCCGGATGCTGCTGGAGCAGATCGACGGGCTGACCGCCCAGATCGACATGCTCACCACGCGGATCGAGGAGCTGATCGCGGCGATCCCAGAGGCTCAGGGCGTGGACCCGGACGGGACCACCGGCCCGGGGGCGGGACAGGCTCTCACCTCGCCGGTGCTGCCGGCGGTCGACCGGCTGGATGAGATCACCGGCATTGGCCGCGAGGCCGCTCAGGTGATCATCGCCGAGATCGGCCTGGATATGAGCCGGTTCCCCACCGCCGGCCACCTGGTGTCGTGGGCCAGGCTCACGCCGCAGACCATGCAATCGGGAGCCCAGACCCGCGGCGGCAGGACCGGCAAGGGCGACCCCTACCTCAAGGGCGTCCTGGGGTCGGCCGTCGCCTCGGCCGGCCGCACCGACACCTTCCTCGGCCAGCGCTACCGGCGGCTGGCCCGCCGGCGCGGCAAGCTCAAGGCCCTGGTTGCCGTCGCCCGGTCCATCCTCGTCATCGCATGGCACCTGCTATCGGATCGCGGCGCGCGCTTCCACGATCTCGGCACCGACTACTACACCAGCCGGATCGACAAGAACCGCAAGACCCGCAGCCACGTCCGCCAGCTGGAGGCCCTCGGATACACCGTCGTACTCGCACCCGCCGCATAAGCACACGTGAGCCCCCGGCTGGTGTTCGCTGCCGCGCTCGGGCCCGGGGTAATTTTCCGGTTAGCGCGGCTGCTTCCACGGCCACTGCGGATCAGCCGCCTGGTCACACCGGACACGCTGCTGCGCTGGCACCGGCGGCTGGCCCGGTGGCGGTGGACCTATCCCCATAGAGGCGGCAGGCCGCCTGTTGATGTCCGGCTCGTGGTGCTGATCGAGCAGATGGCGCGGGAGAATCCGGGCTGGGGCTACCGGCGGATCCAGGGCGAGCTGCTCGGCCCGGGCTACCGGGTTGGGGCGTCCACGGTGCGGCGGGTGCTGAAGCGGCTGCGGATACCGCCCGCGCCGCAGCGCACCCGGTCCACCTGGCGGCAGTTCCTGCGCACGCAGGCGTCCACGATGCTGGCATGCGATTTTTTCCACGTCGACTGCGCGGTCACCTTGCGCCGGTTGTACGTGTTCTTCGTGATCGAGGCGGGCACCCGTCATGTCCATGTCCTGGGCGTGACCTCGCACCCCGACGGCGCCTGGACGGTGCAGCAGGCCCGGAACCTGCTGATGGAGCTGGGGGAGCGCGCTGCCCGGTTCCGGTTCCGGTTCCTGGTCCGCGACCGGGCCGGCCAGTTCACCGACGGGTTCGAGGCGGTGCTGTCGGCTGGCGGATCGAGGTGTTGAAGATCCCGCCGCGCAGCCCGAGGGCGAACGCTTATGCCGAAAGGTGGGTGCGCACGGCACGGGCCGAGGTCACCGACCGGATGCTGATTACCGGGCCGCGGCACCTGCACGCGGTCCTGGACGAGTACGCCGCCCATTACAACTCGCATCGCCCGCACCGGGCCCGGGACCTGCGACCGCCGGACAGCGGCGACATCACCATGGCCGAGGTTGCCGACCTTGCAGTGGCGGGAATCCGGCGGCAGAGGATTCTGGGCGGACTGATCAACGAGTACGAACGGGCAGCATGACCACCAGCGGCCAGCCGTGAAATCGCAGGTCAAAGGCTACGACGAGGTTATGGAACCCTACACGCGGCCTGCAGCCGCTGCGCCAGCCGGGCCACGGCGCGGGCCACGAACCCGCCCGGCACGGGAGTGCCCAGCAGCGCTTCCATCAGCGCGGCGGCCCGCTCGACCGGGACGTTGCCCTCCGAGGACAGCAGCACAGCGCGGCATTGATGCCCGGCCCGCAGACCACGGACCCGGCCTGGGCATACGGCGCCACCGCAGTGGTGACCTTCTTGCAGCAGCCGCACCGGCGGCGCGGCAGCTGCTGTCAGGCGGCCTTCTCCAGCACTGCCGGCAAGATGTCCCAGACCTGCGCCCAGGCCAGCCCGGCATCGCTTGCCCCGGTGGCCGGATCGGTCAGGTCAGCGCCGCAGCCGCGGCATCTGCCCGGCGCCTCCGCAGTCTCGGTCCGGTCCGGCGCTGCCGCCGGCGTGAGCCCGGACCCTGGATGCCCTGGCTGGCCTCCCGGCTTGCGGTCCTTCGACCGCTCCCGCGAAGACCGTCCGCTGACCGCTTCGCCCTGCGCGCGGCCTTCGCCGCGATCGGCTCCTTCGACGGCGGAGTCGAGGAGTTCCCCGAATTCATCCCCAGACGCCGCCGCAACTCGGCGTTCTCCGCCTCCAGGGCACCCACCCGGTCCGCTAAAACAGCGACCAGCCCCGCAAGCTCCTCATACGAGGGCGGAGACTGGGCGTCTGCGGGCACGACCACGATGATCGACGATCAAGGACAGAAGATCAAATCGGGCACGCTGCCACGAACCTGCCAAGCTCGGCCAGCCCGGGGACGCCCAGCTCAACCGACCCCGTGAATGGACACGTTCCCGTTCCGGATGGTGGCGCTGCCATCTCGTGACCTGCATCGCCGCGTACCCGAGATCGCCCGGCCGGATGATGTGGTGATTATCGACGCCCGCAGCTGGAGGACCACGCGGCCATTGCCCGGTCCGCGTTCCGGTACGCCGACGAGATCCTGGTCCCGTGCGCGCCGAGCCCCATCGAGATCAACCGCACTACGCCGGTGCGGGAGGAGATCAGCGAGGTCGAGGCGGTCCGGGACCGGCCTGTCCGCTCGGCCATCTTGCTGAACCGCTGCGTGGCCCGCGCGAACTCCACCGCCTGCGCCAGGGAAGCGCTGGAGGGCCTCGGCTATGACGTGGTCGCGACGGCCGTGCCGAGGCTGGAGATCTACCCTCAGAGCTTCGGCATGCCGATTCCCGGCACCGGCCGGGGCGTGTGGCGCCGCGTGGCCCGCGACCTGACCCGGCGATGCGCCCCCCTTCGTTCAGTAGCGTCATGACCGTGCCGCGGGAGCAGCGCAGGGCGCGGATGGCTGCCGCGGCAAGCCGTGCTGAGCGCGATGTGCGCCCGGCCGGGAGGACCGCGATCCGCCGGAGCCGGTCAGGATCACCCTCGGCCTGAGCCCCGGACTTTACCGGCAGCTCACCCAGCGGGCGGTCTCGTCCGCGGCCGGGAACAGGCGCCTGATCATCACAGCCCGCAGCCCCTGTGGCGTCGTGCTATTTCGCGGGTTTCCTGGCGGGTTTCGGCGCGGCGGCGGGCTTCCTGGTGGCCTGCGCCGGGGCCTTCTTCGCGGGGGTCTTCTTCGCGG
>JBKQSL010000209.1:0-19119 GCA_052143655.1 Streptosporangiaceae bacterium
GGGTTCAACCTGCCGACCGCCGATCACGTCCGGATAGTGTTCCTCGCGTCGGTGGCCGTGCTGGAGGACGCCATCGGCCGGTTCGCCTCGTTCCTGCAGGACTATCACCAGTAGCCCGATCGGGCCGCCGCTGTGCCAGTGGCGGCGGCCTTATCGTGTGACCATGACGCAGGCCACACCTGCCCGTCTACTACTTCCCGCGGGCGGACGTCCGGTTCGACCTGCTGGAGCCGACCGGCCACCACACCCGCTGCCCGTTCAAGGGCGAGGCGTCCTACTACACGGTGACGGCCGGCGGCCAGCGGGCGGAGAACGCCGTGTGGGCCTACCCGCAGCCGTGAGCCCGGCCGGAGCTGCGGGGTGCAGATAGACGCCGGGCCCGGGGGCCGGACGAAGCGCCGCAGGCCGGTAGGTAGCGTGGCTGGTATGAGCAACGTCCTGAACCAGTTCCGCTGGCTGGGCCAGGCGGGCCGGCGGCGCGGGCGAGGCCGGCCGGTGCCGCGATGAGCGCCGGAACCGCCGCCGATAAGTTCGCCGAGGCCACTGACCTGGTCGCGCGCTCTGCGGCCGCCTACGCGGCCGCGATTCCCGTCGACCCGGCCGACGACGGCTTCTTCGGCCCGGGCAGCGTCAGCTGGCGGGTCAGCGCCGACCTGTCCTCGCCGGTCGCTGGGCTGCGCGCGCTGCTGCTGCAGGCGCTGCACCCGCTGGCGATGGCCGGCGTCGACCAGCACAGCGCCTGGCGCCAGGACCCTGTCGGGCGGCTGGCCGCTACCTCGGGCTACCTGGCCACGATCAGCTTCGGCGAGCGGGCCGCGGCGGAGCGGGCCGCAGCCCGGGTGCGCCGGGTGCACGAGCACGTCCGCGGCACCGACCCGGTCACCGGCCAGGACTACTCGGCCAGCGATCCCGCGCTGCTGCTGTGGGTGCACGCGGGCCTGGTCGACTCGGCGCTGGCCGCGGCCGACCTGTTCGGCGCGCCGCTGCCGGCTGCCGCCGCGGACCGGTACGTGGCCGAGATGGTCATCGCGGCTGAGCTGGTCGGGGTCCCGGCCGGCCAGGTACCTGCCAGCCGGACGGCGCTGGCGCAGTACCTGTCGGCCGTGCGGCCGCAGCTGCGCTGCACCCCGGCGGCAGCCGGGTCGATGGCCTACCTGCTCGACCCGCCGGGCCTCGATCCGGACTTCGCCGAGATCTGGCAGGACGTCCGGTACGCCGCGGTCACGGCGCTGCCGGACTGGGCGCGCCGCGAGTACGGCTACCCCGAGCCGGAGGAGCTGACCGAGCAGCGGCGGACCGAGGTCCGGCAGGCTCTCGGCGTGCTGGACGTCACCTTCCTGGCCGAGCCCGGGGTGCTGGAGGCACGGCAGCGGATCAGCCTGCGGGCACGCGCGGCGCGGCGCTCGTGAGGCGGCGCTCGTGAGGCGGTCGGCTGCTGCGGCCCTGACCGGGGCCGCGCTCGCCGCTGCCACCGCGGCCGTCGTCCTGGTCTGCCAGCGCTCCGTCCGGGCCCCTCGCTCCGCCGGGGCCCCTCGCTCCGCCGGTGCCGCACGGTCTGCCGTGCGGGCCGCACGGGCCGCCGGCCGGAACGCCCGGACGGCCGGGCCCGGCGTGACCGCGCTGCGCTTCGGCCGGGGCGTCGCGACGCTGCAGCTGCTGGGCCGCGGCGCGGCCCGCTACGCCGGCAGCGCTCCCCGCCTGTTCGCGGCCGCCGGCGAGCACCGCGAGCGGCTGCGGGGCGACCTGGCCCTGGAGACCGCCGAGGACGTGGCCAGCACGCTGGGGGCCATGAAGGGCGTGCTGATGAAGCTCGGCCAGCTGGCCAGCTACCTGGACCAGGGGCTGTCCCCTTCGGTCCGCCGCACGCTCAGCCGGCTCCAGGACAGCGTGCCGCCGATGAGCCCCGAGCTGGCCGCCCAGGTGATCGCCGAGGAGCTGGGCGGCAGCCCGGAGCAGGTCTTCGCCCGGTGGGACCCCGAGCCGATCGCGGCGGCGTCGATCGGCCAGGTGCACCGGGCCATCACCCGTGACGGCCGTGCGGTCGCGGTGAAGGTGCAGTACCCGGGCATCGCCGAGATGATCGCGGCCGACCTGGGCAACGTCGCGCTGCTGCGCCGGATGCTGCGCATCACCGCGCCGAGCCAGGACGTGGACGCGCTGCTGGCGGAACTGCGCGACCGGGTCGTCGAGGAGCTCGACTACCGCCGGGAGGCGGCGAACCAGCAGCTGATCGCCAATCACTTCACCGGCCACCCGACCATCCGGGTGCCCGGCATCGTCGGCGAGCTGTCCACCCGCCGGGTGGTGACCAGCGACCTGGCCGACGGGGCCCGGTTCGCCGAGCTGGCTTCCTGGTCACAGGCCGAGCGCAACCTGGCCGCCGAGACCATCTACCGGTTCACCTTCCGCAGCCTGTACGACCTGCGCGCGTTCAACGGCGACCCGCACCCGGGCAACTACCTGTTCCACGGCGGCGGTCAGGTCACGTTCCTGGACTTCGGCCTGGTCAAGCACTTCACCGAGGCTGAGCTGCTGCCGCTGATGCAGATGGCCCGGCAGCTGTGCGTGAACAACGACCCGCAGGCGTTCCGGGCCAGCATGGAGCAGGCCGGGTTCCTGGTGCCCGGCGCGCCGCTGTCCACCGGCGAAGTCGTCGAGCACATGGCCGTGTTCTACAACACGATCCGCAAGTCCGAGCCGGTCACGCTGACCGGCGAGTACTCCTCGGCGGTGGTCCGGCGGTTCTTCGACGTGCGCAGCCCGGTCGCCGGCTACGCCCGCATCCCCCGCTCCTACGTGATCCTGCAGCGGATCAACCTGGGCCTGTTCGCGGTGCTCGGCGAGCTGACCGCGACCGCGAACTGGCGGGCCATCGCCGAGGAGATCTGGCCGTTCATGCAGGGGCCGCCGACCACCCCGATGGGCGAGGTGGAAGCCGCCTGGCGGCAGCGCCAGCCCGGGGCGACCCCGGAACCCCGTAGCCGCCCGCGCGGACCAGCAGGCCCTCCCGGCCGGCTCTAAGCCGATCCGGCCGCCGCCCGCTCGGGCCCCCGCGGGCCGTCGCGGGCAGCGAGCTGGCGGCGGATCTCCGCGTCCACCCGGCGGGTCCTGACCTGCTCGGCGCGCAGCCAGGCGGCGACCGCGACGACCAGCCAGCCGGCATCGATGATCATCCCGCCGGCCCACATGAGCGCGCCGCCGATCTGCTGGCTGGCGATCGTGCCCAGCCCGAACGGCCGGTGCACGTGCGCGTAGTAGGGATAGAGGTCGAAGTTCGAGGCGTAGATGAAGAAGCCGGTCATCGTGGACGGCAGCATCATCAGGAACAGTGACAGCATCCGCATCGGCGGCTCGACCCGCCGCGGGCACGGGTCGGCGCCGATCAGCGGGTAGTAGAACAGCAGCGACACGGCCAGGTACAGCGGGTACTCGACGAACTCCCGCAGGTCGGGATGGCGCAGCGCGACGTCGTAGAACGGCGAGAAATGCGTGCCGAGCATCACGCCGGCGAACAGCACCCAGGTCAGCACCGGGTGCAGTGCCGTCCGCAGCGCCCGGCTGCGCAGTACCGGCACGACCCGGCGGCGCCGCGCGTGCGGCGGTGTGGCCCGCAGGATCAGCAGTACCGGGCTGCCGAGCAGCAGCAGCGGCGCGATCACCATCATCAGCGCGATGTGCGCGGCCATCTGGGCCCAGAAGAACACGTCGGTGTAGGCGCCGATCGGGCCGAGCAGCACCAGCACCGCGACGAGCAGCCCAGCCAGGAAGCTGGCCGTCCGGCTGCGCGGCCAGGGCCGACCCGGCCACTGCCGGGTCACCCGGGCGGCCGCCCACAGGTACGCCGCCCCGGCGCCCGCGATGCCCGCCGCGGCCAGCGGACTGAACGTCCACGTGCCGAGGAACTGCCAGATCTGCATCGCGGGCGGCGGCCTGTCAGGGCACTGCGTGCGGGCTGGTCACGAACGAGGTGGTCAGCGCAAGCAGCACGGCTGACAGGGCGACCCAGTAGAACCAGTAGCCGGTCACCCGCACATGCCAGTTCCGCTCGGCGCTGAACATCCCGCGCCGGTTCCGGTTCCAGATCGCGATGCCCAGGAACAGGGTGATCAGCAGGTGCACCAGGTGCGAGCCGAACATCGTGATCACGGTCGAGGCGTAGGAGCCGGTCTGGGTGGTGAACGGCAGCGTCGCCAGCCGGTCGGCCTGCACCGCGAAATCGGCCAGCACCAGGACCATGGCGAGTGACACGCCGAGGTTCAGCCGCCGGGTGTCCCCGGCCCGGATGCCCTGCTCGCCCCACCAGTAGGCGACCGCGGCCAGCACCATGATCCCGGCGACGATCCAGCCGCTGGCCGGGCCGATCGTAGCGCTGCCGCGCGGTACCCAGTTCCCGTCGGTGTTCAGCCCGCGCAGGTAGAAGTAGGTGAACACCAGCGACAGGAAGAACGCCACGTCGCCGAGGATCAGCAGGATGACGCCCACCTGCTGGGTGCGCCCGACGTCGTGAGTGTGCTCGGCCGGGTGCGCGGCCGAGACCGTGCTGGCGCTCACTGGGATACCTCCTGCGTCTGCTCGCCGCCGCCGCCGGCCGGCACAGCGGCCGGTTCCTTTTCTGGCTCAGCGGGGGCTAGGGACGGGACGGCATCCGGCTCGCCCCAGGTGTAGAAGTCGTTGGTGACCACGGGCAGCACCTCGAAGTTCTCCAGCGGTACCGGGGTGGGCACCTGCCATTCCAGCGTCTTGGCACCCCACGGGTTGGCGGGCGCGCGCTCGCCGGCGATCCATGACCAGATCAGCGCGCCGGTGTAGATCAGCAGGCCGAGCATGATCACGTAAGCGCCGATCGTGGCGACGAAGTTGCCGGTGGCGAACTGCGGCGAGTAGTCGCCGACCCGGCGCGGCAAGCCGCCCATGCCGACCGCGAACATGGCCAGGAACGTGACCTGGAAGCCGATCTGGGCGATGAAGAACCCGATGATCCCCCACCGCTCGTTGAGCATCCGGCCGGTCATCTTCGGGAACCAGTACGACAGCGCGGCGATGGCGCCGGTGAGCGCGCCGCCCATGAGCGTGTAGTGGAAGTGGGCGACCACGAACAGCGAGCCGTGCATGGCCTCGTCCACCGGCACGTCGGACAGGTAGATGCCGGTGACGCCGCCGATGATGAAGTTCCAGATCACCGCGTACACGGCCAGCATCGGCAGCCGGGTCCACACCCGGCCCTGCCAGATCGTGCCGACCAGCACCAGGATGAGCAGGCCGGTGGGGATCGAGATCAGTTCGGTGGTGAGCATGAACGGCCCGTTCAGCTCCGGCGCCCAGCCCGATATGTACATGTGGTGCGCCCACACGAACACGGAGAGGAACACGATGCCGGCGAAGCCGATCACCGCGCCCTTGAAGCTGAACAGCGGCTTGCGGCAGAACGTCGTTGTCAGTTCCAGTACGGCGGCGAGGCCGGGCAGCAAGATGACGTACACCTCGGGGTGGCCCATCAGCCAGAACAGGTTCTGGTACAGCCAGACGCTGCCGCCGCTGAACGCGTCGTAGAACACCGTGCCGGTGGTGCGGTCCAGGCCCTCCAGCACCTGGGAGACCATGAACATCGGGAAGGCGGCCAGGCCGAGCGCCACGCTGGCCACCACGCCGTAGACGAAGATCGGCGTCCGGGTCCAGGTCATGCCCCGGGTGCGCATGGTCAGCGCGGTCGTGGTGATGTTCATGCCGGCCAGCGCGGTGGACACCGCGAAGCCGATGATCGTGAGCAGGAACGCGTCCATGCCGCCCGGCGCCTGGTCGGCGAGCGGCGCGTAGGCGGACCAGCCGGTCGGGATGCCGCCGAGGAACGACGCCGACAGCAGCACCGGCACGGCCGGCACCAGCAGCCAGAAGCTGAGCGCGTTGATCCGCGGGAACGCCATGTCCCGGGCGCCGATCATGATCGGCAGGATGAAGTTGCCGAACGGGCCGGCCACCATGATGATCGTCGCCGCGATCATGATGATGCCGTGCAGGCCGACCACGGAGTTGTAGGTCTGCAGGCCGAACAGGTGCGAGCCCGGGGTGATCAGGTCGGTCCTGATCAGCATGGCCAGCATGCCGCCGACGAAGAACAGCACCATGGTGAGCACCAGGTACTGCATGCCGACCACCTTGTGGTCGGTGGTGTACTTGAAGTACCGCCAGACCCCCTGGTCCTTGCCGGCCATGTACAGGTGGTCATCCTCGGTGAGGTCCTTGCCCAGCAGCCACCGGAACGGGCCGATGAGGGCGCCGATGCCGATCATGAAGCCGAGCAGCCAGGCCACCATCGTGATGCAGATGATCCGGTCCGAGCCGAAGTTGGGGTCGCTGGCGAACAGGGCGTGCGAGATCAGCCACCCGATCGCGCCGAGCACCAGCCCGCCGGCCAGGCCGGTGAAGATGTTCAGCCGGCGCATGATCCCGCCTGGCGCGGGCGCGACCGCCTTGTCTGCGACCATCGTGTCCGCCATTTACCCCTCCTGCTTTCCGGCCCGGCCCAGTGCCTGGGTTCGGGCCAGCGACGGCGTATGCCCGTGCCATGCCGCGGTGCTGGTGATGTGCAGCGCGCCGTCACTGTGCATCCAGCGCGCGAACAGGGCGTCGGGGACCACCTTGACCGCGGCCACCATGTACGCGTGATAGAGCCCGCACAGCTCGGCGCAGCGGACTGTGTAGGTGCCGAGCCGGTCCGGGGTGACGCCGATTCTGGTGATCTGGCCCGGGTTGGCGTCGATCTTGACGCCCATCTGCACGAGCCAGAACGAGTGCACCACGTCGTTGGACGTGACGTCGAAGATGACCGGCTTGTTGACCGGCAGGTAGAGCACGTTGGAGGTGTAGTTGCGCGCGCCCGGGTAGGTGAACGTCCACAGCCACTGCTGGCCGGTGACGTCGACGGTGAGCGTTCCCGGCGGCGCGGCGCCGATGACGCCGGCCGATGCGCCCTCGGCCTGCATCTCGACCAGGCCCCAGATGAACAGGAACACGCACAGGATGCTGGACACCATCACCCAGATGATCTGGACCGGCGTGTGCCCGCGCAGCGGCGGACCGTCCTCCGGCGGCGGCTGCTCGCCGCCGCCATACCGCCAGCGCAGCAGACTGTACAGGGCGATGGCCCACACCAGCGCCGCGACCGGGGCGGCGGCCACAGAGAACAGCGTCACCGAGTTCTCGATGTCCACCATCGCCTTCGACGCCTCCACCCCCATCAGGTGGGCGGGCACGAAGAGCGCGAACACCTCCAGCGCGATCGTGATCAGCAGCCACAGTCCCACGATCGGCTTGACCGGGGATTTGCGGGCCGGCTGCTGGTCGGCGGGCGCGGCGGGTGCCGTCGTCGTCTCAGCCATCTATGTCCTCAGCTCTTCCGCTCGCTTGCCTTGCCTCAGCCGACCGTCAGCGTGCCGTCCATGTAGCCCTGCGTGGACATCGCCCCGCCGAAGCCGCGGTAGTAGCTGCCGCACGGGTACTCGCAGTTCCACACGTACCGGCCCGGCGCGCCGGTGACGAAGGAGAACGTGACGACGTTCGGCTTGGGGTACCCGTTCGCCAGGTTGGGCGCAGTCGGCGGGACCTGCGGGAGCGGCACGGAGACGAACATCGCCGGCTGGTTGGCCGGGAACATGTGCAGGGTGAACGTGTGCGCGACCGTGTTCGGGTTGATCCCGCGCACCACCTTGCCGTTGATGGTCTCGGTCCCGCCCACCGTCCCGTGTGCCTGGGCGAAGTAGCTGTTGTAGATCGGGCCGCCGGAGTCGTACTGCCGGATCGTCATCGTGACCAGCGAGTGCGCCGGGACCTTGAGGTTGGTAGTCGGGCCGTAGCTGACCCAGTCCGGGTGCGCGCCGCCGTTCTTGCCGTGCTCGCCCGCCATGCTGTCGGGATAGGTGGCGAGCGAGATGAACGCGTGCGGCATCCGGCCGGCCGGCGTGCTCACGTAGCCGCGCACCGACGCCGACAGTTGCGCCGGCGGGCTGTTCGTCGCCGAGAGGACGAAACCCGTCAGCGTGACCACCGCGCCGCCCGCGACGACGGCCGCGACCACTGCACCCCATACCCGCATGCGGTTCTCCCTGAGCCCAGGCGTGCGCAGCGGCACGATTTCGTCGGCATAGTCTGGCCCGGATCTGAACACATCGTCAAGCGAAGAACGCCAAGATCACAAGACTGATATCAATCCGGGTTACGAGCCCCCGGACAAACCGGACCAGCGGCCCCGGAACACGGGGACCTTCGGGCTGTTGCGCCCGCCGCCTACCATGGGCAGGTGAAGGTCAGACCGTCTAGGCGCACCGACTATGCACTGCAAGCGATGATCTACCTGGCCACCGCGGACAGCGAGCGCACCGCGGCCCCTCAGATCGCCGCAGCCATGGGGCTGTCGGTCAACTACCTGAGGCAGGTGCTGCGCGTCCTGACCCGGGCCCGGCTTGTCGTGTCCAGCCCGAGCCCGACCGGCGGCTACGCGCTGGCGCGCCCGGCGGACGAGATCAGTATCCTCGACATCGTCGAGGCGCTGGAGGGCCCGCTGGCCCCGGCCGACTGCGTGCTGCGCGGCGGCCCGTGCCACTGGGAGGATGTCTGCCCGATGCACACGGTGTGGTCCGGGGCGCTGCAGGCGCTCACGACGCGGCTGGCCGAGGGCTCGCTGGAGAAGGTCGCAGCCGACGAGCGGGCTCTCGCCGCGTATGAGCTCGAGGTTCCGGCCGACGCGCACCGGCGCCAGGCCCGCGCCCGGGCCAGCCGGGAATGACCGGCCCGCCGCACGGCGGACAGGCCGGGCCGGCGAGGCCGGATCCCTCATCGCGTGATCGCTGGCTGGGCGGCCGTGCCCTGCGGCTGCACCTGACCCTGGTGATCGTCGTCTCCGGCTGCCTGGCGGCCGGGGCGTTCGAGCTCAGCCGCGCACTCGGCGGAAACACCCTGAGCTGGGTGTACGTGTTCGAGTGGCCGTTCTTCGCGGCGTTCGCGGGCTACCTGTGGTGGCGGCTGCTGCACGAGGCCGAGGACCCGGAGCCGCAAGCAACCCGCCCGCCCGGCGCGGCAGACGGGCCGCCTGGCGTGACGGCCAGCCAGCACAGCGCCAGTGCCCGGGTGACGCCCGTCCCAGTTCAGCGCCCCGGACCGCTGGCCAGCACCGCGCAGGCCGCCGAGATGGCGCAGGCCGCCGAGATGGCACAGCCCGCCGATCCGGCCTCATCCGATCCCGCGCCGTCGGTTGGCCCAGCCCAGGATGCTGGCCCGGCCCCGGCGGCCGACCCGCAGCTGCAGGCCTGGAACGAGTACCTGGCCCGGCTGCATGCCGCCCAGCCACCCGGCGGCCCGCCGCCGCGGACACCGCGGCGCAGGAACCGCCGGCCGGACTGAGGTGCCCCGCTCCCCCGCCACGGCCCCGGCCGGGCTGTTCGCTGGCCTGTGCACGCTGGACATCATCCAGTTGGTGACCCGGATGCCCGGCCCGAACGAGAAGGTCACCGCGCAGCGCCAGGTCGTCGCGGCCGGCGGCCCGGCGGCCAACGCCGCAGTCGCCTTCGCGCACCTGGGTGGCGCGGCAGTGCTGGTCACCGGGGTCGGCTCGCATCCGCTGGCCGCCGGGATCCGCGCTGACCTGGACCAGGCTGGCGTCCGGCTGGCCGATGCCGCCGCCGGGGACCCGGCCGCCCCGCCGGCCTCGTCGATCTTCGTCACGGAGGGTACCGGCGAGCGCGCGGTCGTGTCACGCAACGCTGCCGGGCGTGTGCTCGCGCCGCCGGCCGGGCTCGGCGCCCTGGCCGCTGGGGCGGCCGTCGTGCTGGTGGACGCCCATCACCAGGAGCTGGCCCGGGCCGCGGCCCGGGCGGCACGGGAGGCCGGAACACTGTGCGTGCTGGACGGCGGCAGCTACCGGGAGGGCACCGAGGATCTGCTGGCCTGCGCGGACGTGGCTGTCTGCTCGGCGGACTTCCGCCCGCCTGGCACGTCGGGCCCGGCGCAGGTGCTGGACTACCTGGCGGCCAGGGGCGTGGCCTGGGCCGCGGTCACCGACGGCGCACGGCCGATCCGGTGGTCCGGCGGCGGGCAGCGCGGCGAAGTGCCCGTGCCCGCCGTGCCGGTCGCCGACACTCTCGGCGCCGGCGACTTCTTCCACGGCGCACTGGCCTGGCAGCTGTGCAGCAGGCCGGGTCCCGGCCCGGGCTCCTGGCAGGAGGCTCTCGCCGCCGCGGCCGCGGTGGCCGCCGCCTCATGCCGGAGCTTCGGCACCCGGGCCTGGCTGGCCGGCGGGCCCGCGGCTGCGGCCGGCGATGCGTGATACTGCTGCCATGCCCGAACGCAATGTGCTGGGCGGGGAGCTGGAACCCTGCGGCAACGACCCGGTCACCGGCTTCTACCGGGACGGCTGCTGCCGCACCGGGCCGCAGGACGTCGGCAGTCACACGATCTGCGCGGTCGTCACCGCCGAGTTCCTCGACCACCAGCGCCGCATCGGCAACGACCTGACCACGCCGATGCCCAGGTTCCAGTTCCCGGGACTGGTGCCGGGCGACCGGTGGTGCGTGACCGCGCTGAACTGGCTGCGCGCCTACCGGGACGGCGTCGCCGCCCCGGTTGTGCTGGCCGGCACGCACGAGCGGGCGCTGGAGGTCGTGCCGCTGGCGGCGCTGCGCGAGCACGCGGTCGACGTCCCGGCCGATCCCAGCGCACTGGACCAGGGCTGACGCCCGGCCAGGGCCGGCGCTGCCGGCGCCAGCCGGGCATCCCCTTCTCCCGCTCGCTCCTGCCCCGACCGGTTGTGAAGCTCGTCACCTTTGAGGGTTATCGCGAGGTATAAGACTAGTCAGCGGCCCTCTGTCCTGCTCGTCGCTGTTCATGACTGAATCAGCCATTTACAGCCCGTCTGTGCCAGGAGATGATCCGCTTAGTTCGCAGTCATGGCCGACAGCGAACGTCGGCGCCGCGCCCGTTCCATGCGCGTCCGCCCTGTCCGTCGCCGCCGGCCTGCCGGCGCCTCCGCCTGCCAGAGGAAGCCATGCTCTGCTATGCCCCCCGGACGGTACTGCTGGCCGCGGCTGGCCTGGCGGCCTGGGTGCTGTGGCACGCCGCCATCGGTCATGCCCTGGCCGACCTCGCCTCCGTCGTCCGGGTCGTCGTGATCATCGCGGCCGGCGCGATCCTGGCCGGCGCGTCGGCTCGCGTCACCAGCACGATGCAGCGCCGCCAGGCGCGGGCGGGTGAGTGCACCCGGTGCCCGTTCGGCTGCCAGTTGCCGGTCACTCCCCCGCCCCGGCGCCCGGCCCAGCGCCGGGCCGCCCAGCGCGCCGGCGGTCGGCCCGGCGTGACCGGCAGTAGCCTGCCGGCCGAGCACGCGCATTCAGTCACGTAGCGCTTACGCCAGGGTCGGGGGGACCGTGCTGGAGCGAATTGACCACTGGGTGGTACGTGTGCCGGTAAGGAAGCTGTCACCAGCCGCAAACGGGGTTGATCTTCATTCGGGGAACTACGGGTGCCGGTAAGAAACGTGTCACCAGGGGCAAACGAGTGCGACCAGGAGCGTTGGGCGGCCGGGTGCCGATGATGGCGTCGCAGCGCTGCTGGGCATCGGCAGGGCCAGGCGAGAGTTGACGGGTCTGACCCGTCGGGCACTCGTCACGTCCGGCCCGCGCAGTCGGGTTCCGGGGACCTTCTGCCCTGGCAGACGGCCTTCCCCTGGGGATGGTAGATGTCACGGTGATCGGGTTCGGGCAGCGGGCGTTGCGCAGCCCAGCGTGCCGGCCCGATGGCTCGCCCTGGCGGCGCTTACAGCGGGAGGAAACGATGGAGACGATAGAGGACCTGCTGGAAAGCCACCCGTTCTTCGCCGGGCTCAGCCGCTCCGCTCTGGAGCTCATCGCGGGGTGCGCTTCTAATGTGCACTTCGATGAAGGCTCCCGCATCTTCGACCAGGGCGAGCCTGCCAGCCTCTTTTACGTGATCCGTCACGGGAGGGTCGCCCTGGAGGTGTATTCGCCCGCGAAGGGGCCGTTGATCATTGACACCATGGACGAAGGAGAGGTACTCGGGTGGTCGTGGCTGATTCCGCCCTTCCAGTATTTTGCCAGCGCCCGGGCGGTGACGCCGGTCCGCGCGACTGCGCTTGACGGCGCCTGCCTGCGCGGTAAGTGCGAGGCCGACCCGGATCTGGGTTATCAGCTGCTGAAGCGGGTAACGACGGTGATGTACCAGCGGCTGCAGTCCACCCGCATCAGGCTGCTTGACCTGTACGGGTAAACGGCGTTCGCCGACCAGACCACCGTCCGCCAGTAAGACTCCCGGCAGGCTGACGTCCCTCGATGAGGCACGCGGCTTCCGCTGGCAGATCGGCTCAGCCGACCCGTGTGCTGGGCTGCCGAGACGCACGAGGCCCGCCTCACGTTCCGTGATCGCCCGAGCTCTGGGATGAGCGCGCAACGCCGCCTGTCGCAGACGCCGACTCGAACCGCAACCCCGCGGTGCCGTACAGAACCGGTCGTTCTGTCGCGCTCGCTGCGGACGCCCTGGCGGTGCTGTGCCCGGCAGGTCAGGTGCCCGGCAGGTCAGATGGCCGGGTCGGTCAGGTCGGCGGGGTAGGTGATGTCGACCTCGGTGATGTCCTTGGGGAAGTCGCGCTGGTTGCTGGTGATGAACCGGTCGGCGCCGGCGGCGACGGCGGTGGCCAGGTGGGTGGCGTCGGCGGCTTTCAGCTTGTACCTGACCGACAGGGACGTGGCCAGCTCGGCGGTGGCCAGGTCGACCGGGCGCAGGTCGAGCCTGGCCAGCAGCCCGGCGAGGATCCGGATCTCGGTGGCCGCGCCGTCGCGCAGCGGCTTGCCGAGCACCTCGGGCAGCAGCAGGACCGAGCCGGCCCCGGCCGGCGTCCGGGTACCCGCGGAGCCGATCAGGGCCGCGACCCGCCGGCCCAGCGGGTGGCCGGGCACGGCGGCGCAGATCAGCGCGTCGGCGTCGAAGGCGTCCATCACCGGGCGTCGCGCCCGGCCCTGATCTCCGCGATCAGCTCCTCGGCCCGGTCCTCGTTCAGCCCGCCGCCTTCCGGCGCCGCTGGCGCCGCGGCGGCGAGCAGCTGGTGGATCGCCTCCGCGCCGTCCAGCGCCGCCCGGGCGCGGCGACTGCGCAGCGCGTCCGGGCGGACCAGGACGGCCACCGGCCGGCCGTGCCGGGTGATCGTGACCTCCTCGCCTCCCTCGACCCGGGACAGCAGGTCAGGCAGCGCGGACCGTGCCTCGGACACGTTCATCATCACCATGACCGCAATTGTACAGTAGTGTACATGAGAGTACAACTGGCTCGGCTCGGGCACGCTTCCGGCCTGGCGCCCGGCCGCCCCGGCGGCCACAACCCGTGAGCGCACGCTTCCAAAGCAGCCGCGCATCGCCGTTCTGCTCGCCGAGACTGCGTCTCGACTGTTGGTCAGTGCACCGACCGCATCCTCATCGCCGGCCGGCGACATCTGCACCACACGCTCAGCGAATACGTCGATCGCAACAACACCCACCGGCCGCACCGGGCCCTGAGCCAGAGACCGCCCAGCGCCAAGATCCCCGCCGCGCCTGCGGAGGACGACATCCGCATCCGAAGACGCGACCGGCTCGGCGGCCTGATCCACGAGTATTCGCAGGTCGCGTGAGGTGACGGCATTGTCGGCACCCACATGGTCAATTACGTGATCGCAGCACGCCCCTCACTGCTCAATTTCATGATCGCTGACACCTGGGCGGCCCAGATCGCGTTGTCGTGCTGCAGGTCGGCGGCCTGGGCGTGCAGCACGTAGTGCTGGGTGATCATCCCGGCCAGCAGGAACGCGGCCGCTGGCGGCAGCGCGGCGGGCTGCCAGCGGCCGGCGGCGGCGAGCCGGGTGATGCCGTCGGCGGCGGGGATGGCGGCCAGGGCGATGACCGGGAGCAGGTAGCGGGGCATGGCGTAGGGGTCGAACAGGCCATAGCCGGCCAGCAGCGTCACCGCGCAGGCGGCGGGGACCGCGGCGGTGGCCCGGGTAGCCGGGACCGCGCGGCCGGCCGGGACCGCGGAGGCCGCTGGCCTGGCCCGCCGGGCGGTAATGATCCCGAGGATGGCCAGGACCAGCAGGGCGGCCCACCAGGCGGCGAGCCAGGGCGAGAGCCAGGGCGGGCAGAACCGGGGCGAGCACCCCCCGGCCAGGTGGCCGAGCTGGCGGGGAAGGGGGAAGTACGGGCCGAACTTCGGCGGCTCGCGGGCGGTTAAGCGCAGCCGGTCGGCCGGGCCGCCGTAGAAGGCCCAGGCCTCCCCGGCCCATTCGGCGGCCCCGGCGGCCAGGCCGGCGGCGATGGCGGCCAGCGTCCCGCGGCGCCGCCACGCCGGCACCAGCAGCGCGGCGGCGGCCAGCGGCGCGGTCAGGAACACCGCGTCCTGCCAGCGCACCAGCACCAGGAAGAACACGCCTGCGGCCAGCAGCACCGCCACCAGCCGGGTCTGGCCGATAGTGACTGCTCGCAGGAACAGCCCGGTCACCGCCAGCACGCCGACCGCCTCCCACCAGTCAGGCATCACCTGCACCGCGTTCAGCTGGGTGACCGCCAGGCTGCCGAAGATGACGGCGGCGACCGCGAGCACCGGGCCGGGCCGCACCCGGCGCCACGCCGATAAGGCCAGGAACAGCCCCGCCCCCGACAGCAGCGCCAGCCACGCCCGCAAGACCACAACCGAGGTCGTGAGCAGGGTGATCGGCGCGGCCAGCAGCCCCGGCCCGCGGCTGTGCACCGGGGGCATCACCACCGGGGAGCCATGGGCGCTGGTCTGGGCGATGTAGGTGACCTCGTCCCAGCCCAGCGGCAGCCGCAGCGGAGCCACCGCAACCTCGGCCACCGTGAACACCACCGCAGCCCCCAGCAGCCAGCCCAGCCCGCCCCGCCCGGCCGGGCGCCTCACCTCCCGGGCCGGTGCCATCGGCGCGCTGGCCGTGCCCTTCACCAGCCGGTCAGGCATCGCTGGCCGATCCGGGTCGCATCGCTGCCGCCCGCCCGCATCCTCGCCAGGGCATGCCACCGCCACCCATCGCCCGAACTCGCCGCATACAGATGCACACCGAACATACATGCACGACAGGGACAGAGGCAGCCGTTCTGCGTGCGCCCAGAACATCCAGCTACGCGCCCATCGAGGGCAACGGGCGTTAGGCTCCGCCAGCCGCGCAGAGCACTTCCTCGGGCGCGGGACCTCCTCGCTGGTGGCTCATCACGGGGTGCAACAGCGGGAAGAGGCCGGGCGGCCCGTGCATTACTTCCGGTCGCCGTGTTCGAGCCGTTCTGCGGCGAGTTCGACCGGGGGTCGGCAGCCGCGGGTGCTGTTGATGTTGCGGTGCAGCGCCTGGTTCAGTTCACCCAGGTCGCAGCGCGCGAGCCCGCCGGATCCGGTGATCGCCGCCTCGCACAGGAATGCCATGTCGTTCATGCACCCGAGCACGCGGCGGTAGCTGACCGGGAGGCTGGTGTCCGCCGCCTCTGAGGACGTCCGTGTGAGGGCTGGTTCCCCTCCGGTCAGTGCGCCGACGACTCCGACCTGGAGCGATTCGATCATGGTCATGCTAAGGACGGTGGGCACGAGCAGCCCGAACGCGACCATGGCCCGCGCTGCTGCAGGGGACTTCGGTCCCTCGGCTTGGCCCGAAGGCCGGCTAGGTAACCAGGCGGCGGCGTGCAAGGGTCAAGGATCGCCGGTGAGCGCGACCGCTGCGCCTCGTGCACACGGCCGGCGGCATCCTGTTGAGCTGAGGCCCCATGATGATAGGCCTGGCGGGAAAGCCCATCCCTGTCACAGGGTGGACGCTTCGCTACGAAGGGTATTCCCCGCGCGAGGAGGGACTGCGCGAGGCTCTGTGCACCACGGGCAACGGCTACTTCGCTACCCGCGGGGCGGCACCGGAGTCGGCCGCGGACGGAACCCGCTACCCGGGTACCTACGTCGCGGGCTGCTACAACGAGCTGCGGACCGAGATCGCAGGTCGCACGGTGGCGAACGAGAGCCTGGTGAACGCGCCGAACTGGCTCCCGCTGACCTTCGCCGCCGACGACGGGCCCTGGCTGGACCTCGGCGGACTGCAGGTGCTGCAGCACCAGCAGGAGCTTGACCTGCGTCGCGGTGTGCTGACCCGCAAGCTGCGGATCCGCGATGGCGAGGGCCGCATCACCCGGGCCACATGCCGAAGATTCGTGCATATGGGGGCCGCGCACCTGGCCGCGCTGGAGATGACAATCGTGCCGGAGAACTGGTCGGGACAGCTGCGTGTCCGGTCGGAACTCGACGGCACGGTCCAGAACACGGGCGTGCCCCGCTACCGTGAGCTGGCCAGCCGCCATCTTGTTCCCATCGAGGCGCGCAGCCTCGACGCCACGGCCGTGTTGCTCGTGGCCGAGACCAGCCAGTCGCACATCCGCATTGCCGAGGCGGCCAGGACCCGGTTCTTCCGCAACGGCGCGCACGCGGACCAGGACATCGCCACGGTCGGCGGGCCAGGCCGGATCGGCCGCGAAATGGTGATAGGCGTCGCCGAGGAGGACGAGATCATCGTCGAGAAGGCCGTGGCCATCGCCACCTCGCGGGACCACGCGACCTCGGACGTGGTCATGGCCGCGGCCGACTGGCTGGAAACCGCGGACTCCTTCGACGAGATGCTCAGGCAGCACGTGCTCGCCTGGGCTCATCTGTGGGCGCGCTTCCGTATTGAATTGAAGGGCAGCGAGGACGACCAGATACTGCCGGTGCTGCGGCTGCACGTCTTCCACCTGCTGCAGACGGTCTCGCCCAACAGCATGGACCGCGACGTCGGCATTCCCGCGCGCGGACTGAACGGCGAGGCTTATCGCGGACATGTCTTCTGGGATGACATGTTCGTGTTCCCGGTCCTGAACCTGCGGCTGCCCGAGCTGAGCCGTTCCCTGAAGTCCTACCGCTACCGTCGCCTGCCTGCCGCGAGGCGGGCGGCGCGCGAGGCCGGTCACGTCGGCGCCATGTACCCCTGGCAGTCCGCCAGCGACGGGAGGGAGCAGAGCGCGCTCGTGCACCTCAACCCGAAGTCAGGCCACTGGCTGGCGGATACCACATATCTGCAGCGCCACGTCGGAATTTCGGTCGCCCGCAGCGCCTGGCAGTACTACCAGGCCACCGGCGACCGCGAATTCCTCGTGCTCCAGGGGGCCGAGATGATCCTCGAGATCGCCCGGTTCTTCGCCAGCATCGCCGCCTACGACCGCGACCGCGACCGTTACGTGATCCGGGGGGTGGTGGGCCCGGACGAGTTCCATACCAGCTACCCGGACAGCCCCGAACCAGGAATCGACAATAACGCCTACACCAACGTGATGACGGCCTGGCTGCTGCTTCGCGCCATCGAGGTGCTCGACCTGCTGCCCGGCCACCGCCGGACTGAGCTCACCGAGAAGCTGCATGTCACAGTTACAGAGCTGCACCGGTGGGAGCACCTGTCCCGCCGCATGTTCGTCCCGTTCCTCGCGGGCGGCATCATCAGCCAGTTCGAGAGATACGAGGATCTGAAGGAACTCGACTGGGAGGACTACCACGCCAGATACGGCGACATCAGCCGCCTGGATCGCATCCTCGAGGCCGAGAATGACTCACCGAACCGGTACAAGGCCTCCAAGCAGGCCGACGTGCTGATGCTGTTTTACCTGCTGTCCGCCGACGAACTCGCCGGACTTTTCCGCCACCTCGGCTATCCCTGGGATCCGCGCCGCATCCCGGAAACGATTGACTACTACATGGCCCGCACGTCCAGCGGTTCAACCCTCGCCGCCCTGGTCCACGCATGGGTGCTGGCGCGGGCCCACCGGGAACGCGCTCTTGAGTTCTTCGCTGACGCGCTGGGCAGTGATATCGCGGACGTGCAGGCCGGCACCACCGCCGAGGGCATCCACCTCGCGGCGATGACCGGCACCATTGACCTGCTGGAGCGGTGCTTCGCCGGAGTTGAGCTGCGCGACGACGTCCTCTGGCTGAATCCGTACTGGCCCGAGCGCCTCGGGACGCTCGAATTCAACATCTTCTACCGAGACCACCTGATCACCGTGTGCATCACCGGCCACAGGGTGCGGGTCAGCAGCGGACCGGGGAGCTCCACGCCCGTCCGTGTCGGCTGCCGTGGCCGGCTGCGCGATCTCAAGCCCGGGCAGAGCCTGGCGTTCTCACTCTGACGCCACACCACATCAGCCCGTGGCGCCCGGGCAGCCCATGTCGTCCGGGCACGCCCGGATGGATCTGGAGCGCCGGGCGGGCGCGCATACTGATCGCATGGGCATCCTGTCACCGCCGGATGGCGTCCTGACCGATGGCGTGGTGTCGCTCCGCATGCCGTCGGTGCGGGATGCCGACGCCCTGGTCGGCTACGCCGCCGGGCAGGACGGCGGCCTCGGCGGGGCATGGCTGCCAGCCCTCAAGGCCGGCGCGTCCAGAGAGCACTGCCTCTGGATGATCGACGACTGGCTAGCCGGGTGGTCGGGCGAAGGCAGCTACAACGGGCCAGCGCTCATTCTGACGCTCGCCCAGAGCCCGATGCCGGCCGGCCTGGTCGGGTTCGTTTCCCGGCAGCCGGGCACGGTCGGGCTCGTCTTCGGCATAGCGCCGCCCAGGCGGGGCCGCGGCCTGGCGACCCGGGCGGTCGTGCTGGCCGCCGACTGGCTCATCCGCGAACGTGATGCCGCGACTGTCGAGATCAGGATCGACCCGGACTCCCCGGCATGCCAGCGGGTCGCGGTCAAGGCCGGCTTCTCCCCGGCGGGCACCGTCACCAGCATCCATGCGGCGACTGGCAGAGCAGCCAAGGACCTGCGCTACCTCATCGAGGCGGGAGAACCTGCCGTCCTCTCTCGCGTCGCCGGCTGACCAAGCCGGCGCGCGCCCGACTGAGCACAGCAGCAGGGCCGGACGCCTCGCGACTGCTGAGGCAGCATCACTGACCGTGACGAACTCACCGCGGAGGTTTGGGCGCGAGATCGCGATTACGCGCGACTGACAGCTGTGCTGCTGGCGCAGGCAGCTACGCGCAGAAGATCCAGATCTGCAGAGATCACCAGCGACGACGTCACATCCGGCTGG
>JBKQSL010000210.1:0-15786 GCA_052143655.1 Streptosporangiaceae bacterium
CCGAGCGCATGCGCGTATCCGGCGCAGACCACGATCTGGTCCGGGCGGGCCAGCACGCCGCGGGCGCGGCCGAGGTAGCCGGCCAGCGCCTGCCGCAGGACCGGGATGCCGCGCGGGTCGCCGTAGCCGAGCGCCTCGCTCGGCACTGTTGCGAGCACCCGCCGGGTCGCGGTCAGCCAGGCCGACCTCGGGAACGCCGACAGGTCCGGCCGGCCGGGCGTGAAATCCCAGCGCACCGCCGGACGGCGGACGGCGGGCGCGGCGTGGCCGGCCAGGGCACGGCGGCCGGCTGAGGAAAGCTGGCCTGCCGGCATCATGGCCGCCGGCTGCGAGCCGGCCGGGACCGCGGCGGGCGATGGCGCGGCAGCCGAGGGCGCCGCAGCCGAGGGCGCCGCAGCAGGAGTGGCGGCAGGCCGGGCCGCCGCGGCCCGGGCGGGACCAGACGCGGCGACGGCCGCCGGGGCTGGCGGCGGCATCGCCGGGGCAGCGACCCGGGTGCCCGAGCCCTGCCGCGCGGTCAGGTAGCCCTCCGCGGTCAGCTGCTCATAGGCGTGCGTGACCGTGCCGCGGGCGACCCCGAGGTCAGCCGCGAGCGCCCGGGTGGACGGCAGCCTGGCACCGGCCGGCAGCCGCCCGGACTGGACGGCGTCCCGCAGCACGGTCTCCAGGCTGTGCCGCAGGCCGCTGCGGTCGAGCTCGACGTGCAGGTCGACGCCCGCCCAAGTGGACCACTTCTCTGACATCGAAATGGACTCTACAGCTAAGCCACTTGGGACCTAGCCTCAATGGCATGACAGCAACCACTGAACACGCAACTACCACCCGGGTCTCGCTCAGCGAGCAGGCACCCGACATCTACAAGGCCATGCTGCGCCTGGATCAGGCCGCGGCGGACACGCCGCTGGAGCGGCCGCTGAAGGAGCTGGTGCGGATCCGCGCCTCGCAGGTCAACGGCTGCGCCTACTGCCTGGACATGCACACCCTGGACGCCCGCTCGATCGGCGAGTCCGAGCAGCGGATCTACGCGCTGCCGGCCTGGCGGGAGGCGCCGTTCTTCACCGCGCGGGAACGGGCGGCACTGGCGCTGACCGAGGCGGTCACGCTCGTGCACCGCGGGCACGTCCCCGACGACGTCTACGCGCAGGCCGCCGCCGAGTTCAGCGCGGCCGAGCTGGCCCAGCTGAGCTGGCTGATCGTGGTGATCAACGCCTGGAACCGGGTGGGCATCACCGGCCGGCTGCGGGCCGGCGAGTACGACCCGGCCGGCTGAGCGCGGCAGTCACTGTGCCCCGATGATCCCGGCGAGGATCCCGACGGCGCGGACCAGCGCGGCCGGCTCCGCGGCCGCGTAGGACAACCGCAGGTAGGAGCCGGGCGGCTCGCCAGGGAAGGACGCCCGGCCCGCGGTGACGGCCAGGCCGCGCGCGGCCGCCGCCACCGTCACGTCAGCGTCGGAGCAGCGGTCCGGCAGCCGCAGCCACACGTGCACTCCCCCGGCCGGGACGTTTTCCAGGACGCAGCCGGGCAGCTGGCTCGCGATCGTCGCGACGAGGGCGTCCCGCCGCTCCCGCAGCGCCCGGCGCACGCTGCCCAGATGCCGCGGCCAGCCCGGTGCCGTCAGCACGTCGACGGCGATCTGCTGCAGCACCGGGGCGACGAACAGGTCGTCGCTGATCCGGCCGCGGCGCAGCCGGGCCAGCACCGGGCCCCGCGCGGCCAGGCCGGCCACCCGCAGCCCGGGGGCGACCGGCTTGGTCAGCGACCGCAGGTAGATCACGTGCCCGTCGGCGTCCGCGCTGGCCAGCGGCGGCGGCGAGGGCGCCCCGAGATCGAGGTCGCGCATCCAGTCGTCCTCGACCAGGAACGCCCCGGCTCGCGCGACGGCGGCCAGCACGGCCTCGCGCCGGGCCGGGGCGAGCACGGTCCCGGCCGGGTTGGCGTACCTCGGCTGCAGGTACGCCAGCCGGGCGCGGGTCCGGGTCAGCGCGTCGTCGAGCGCATCCGGCAGCACGCCGTCCCGGTCCCCGGGCACCGGGATCAGCATCAGGCCGGCCGCGCGGGCCGCGGCCAGCACGCCGATGTAGGTCGGCGACTCGACGATCACCGGGTCGCCGGGCGCGCACAGGTGCCGGAACACCGCCGACAGCGCGGCCTGGCCACCGGACGTGATCAGCACGTGCTCAGCGGCGTGCGAGCCGCCGATCTCGGCCGCCAGGTGACCGCGCAGCTCGGGCAGGCCCTGCAGCGGCAGCCGGCTCCAGCCCTGCGGGCGGCGCCCGGCCCGGGACGCCGCCGCGGCCAGCAGCCCCAGCGGCTGCAGTTGCTCGTCCAGGAAGCCGCTGGTCAGCGCCAGCGCTCCGGGCGGCGGCAGATCGACAAGCCGCTCCAGGTCCGGGCCGAGGCCCGCCCGGCTGCCCAGGGCCAGCGTCTGCCACGAGACGTCGGCCGGGCGGGCAGCTGCCCGCCGGGGCGCGGTGTAGGTACCGCTACCGGGCCGGGTCACCACCAGGCCGCGGCGGGCCATCTCCGCAAGCAGCCGCTGCACGGTCGCCGGGCTCAGGCGATAGCGCTGCTGCAGCTCACGGTAGGACGGCAGCCGGCTCTGCGCCGGGAGAGCCGAGACGAGCTGCTCTACCTGGGCGAGAGCGGCGGCAAAACTGCTATCCTCATTCATGAGAGTCAATAGAAGCACTTCTGTGCCGTCGGCGAAAGCGGCTCCGCTGCTGCTCGGCGCGCTGGGCGTGGTGTGCTTCAGCCTGACCTTTCCGGCCACGACCGAGGCGGAGACCGCGTTTAGCCCGCTGGTCGTGGGCGTCGGCCGCTCGGTGATCGCCGCCGTGGCGGCGGCCGCGATCCTGGCCGCCCGCCGCCAGCCGCTGCTGCCGCCGCGGGCCGACCTGCCCGGGTTCCTGGTCGTGGCCGCCACCGTCGGGGTCGGCTTCGGCCTGCTGTCCGCGCTGGCCCTGCACCAGGTCGACAGCGCGCACGGCGCGGTGCTGACCGGGCTGATCCCGGCGGCCACGGCCGGGATGGCGGTGCTGCGCGCGGGTGAGCGGCCGCGCGCCGCCTACTGGGCGGCGCTGGCGCTCGGGCTGGCCGTGGTGATCGGCTTCGCGGTCGCGGCGGGCGGCGGCCGGCTGCGCGCCGCTGACTTGCTGCTGCTCGGCGCGATTGCGGTGGCCGGGCTCGGCTACGCCGAGGGCGGCGTGCTGTCCCGCCGGTACGGCGGCTGGCGGGTGATCTGCTGGGCGGTGATCCTCGCGCTGCCGGTGACCGGCACGATCACCGCCGCCGCGATCGGCGCCGGGCCGGCGCCGGGCCTGGTCACCCCGGGCGCTGTCGCCGGGCTGGCCTATGTCGGCCTGGTGTCCATGTGCCTGGGCTTCTTCGTCTGGTACAAGGGCCTGGCGCTCGGCGGCGTGGCCCGGGTCGGCAAGCTCCAGCTGGCCCAGCCCGCGCTGACGCTGGGCTGGTCGGCGCTGCTGCTCGGCGAGCACGTCGGCTGGCTCAGTGCCGCCGCGGCGGTCGGCGTCATCGCCGCGGCGGCGGTCGGCCGCAACGCCCGGGTCGATGCCCGGGCCGCCGGCCGGGCGCATCCGGCGGCGCAGGCCGCCCCGGCAGCCGCAGCTCAGGAACCAGCGCCAGCGCGCCCGCAAGCCGCCCCGGCGGCCGCCCCGCAAGCCGCCCCGCGGGAACCGGCGCAGCAACCGGTGCGAGCGCTCCCGGCGGCCGCGGCGCTGCTCCCGGCCAACCCCATGGATGCCGCAATCATGGGCACCGATCCCGGTGGTTGTCACAACCACGGGGTTGCCCCCTGAGCGCCGTTAGCGCTGGCGGCCGGACGGCCCGGTTATCGTGGGCGGCATGGCTGATCGCAAGGAGATCCTCCAGGTCGCCGGGCGGCAGGTGCCGGTCAGCAACCCGGACAAGATCTTCTTCCCGCAGGCCGGCCACACGAAGCTGGACCTGATCCGCTACTACCTGAGCGTGGCCGAGGGCGCGCTGCGCGGCGTCAGCGGGCGGCCGATGGTGCTCAAGCGGTTCGTGCACGGCGCCGAGGGCGAGGCGTTCTTCCAGAAGCGCGCGCCGTCCGGCCGGCCGGACTGGATCGACACCGTGACGCTCAGCTTCCCGTCCGGGCGGACCGCGGAAGAGGTCGTGGTCAGCGACGAGGCGCAGCTCGCCTGGGCGCTGAACCTCGGCTGCATCGATCTCAACCCGCATCCGGTGCGCGCCGCCGACCTCGATCACCCGGACGAGCTGCGCGTCGACCTGGACCCGGTACCGGGAGTGGACTGGGCGCAGATCGTCGACGTCGCCCTCGTGGCGCGCGCGGCGCTGGCTGACTTCGGGCTCGCGGGCTGGCCTAAGACCTCCGGTTCCCGGGGCATCCACATCTACTGCCGGATCCAGCCCCGGTGGACCTTCCCGCAGGTGCGCACCGCCGCGGTCGCGCTGGCCCGGGAGATCGAGCGGCGCGCGCCGCACGCGGCGACGTCGCGCTGGTGGAAGGAAGAGCGGCACGGCGTCTTCGTCGACTACAACCAGAACGCCAAGGACCGGACCGTCGCCTCCGCGTACTCGGTGCGGCCCACCCCGGACGCCCGGGTGTCGGCCCCGCTGGACTGGGACGAGGTGGCCGGGTGCCGGCCGGAGGCGTTCACCCTGGCCACGATGCCGGACCGGGTCGCCGCGCGCGGCGACCTGTGGGCGGGGATGGACAGCGCGGCAGGCTCGCTGGCCCCGCTGCTGGAACTGGCCGAGCGGGACAAGGCGGCGGGGCTGCCGGACGCGCCGTGGCCGCCGCATTTCGGCAAGCAGCCGGGCGAGCCGAGCCGGGTGCAGCCGTCCCGGCGCCGGGCAGGTGCCACGGGGACCAGCACCGTGCCCGGCAAGACCAGCGGCCCGACCGGCCGGCGGCGCAGCACGATGCCGCTGATCGAGGTGGCCCGGGCCGCTGGCCGGGCCGAGGCCATGGCCGGCCTGGACCGCTGGAAGGCCCGCCACCCCCATGCATGGGCGCTGCTCGAGCCGGCCGACGTGCTGGTCGACTCGATGCGCGGCCGGTTCACGACGTGGACCCGGATCCGGCTGAACCTGCGCAACGTGCCGCCCGCCGAGCGGCCGCCGCAGGAGGCACTGGAAGTCGATTACGACCCGTGGGCCGGCCAGCCGGGCGGGCCGCCGCGCGACGCCGGGAACTCCGGCCAGTCCTAGTCGGCGACGTCCTTCATCGCGACCACCTTCGCCGGGCGCAGCCGGACGAGCAGCTCGCCCGGCACGCCGTTGCGGGACCCGAACTCCTCCGCCCGGTCCGCGCCCATGTACCGGGCGCCGATCACGCCCGCCCAGTAGCGCACCTGGGGCAGGTCGGCGGACAGCACGGCGGTGCCCTCGATCAGCACGAAGGAGAACGGCGGCTGCTGGTCGTCGACGCACAGCGCGGCCCGCGGGTCACGCCGCAGCGAGCGTCCCTTCACCCCGCTCTGGTGCGTGGTGAACACGATGTCCGCGCCGTCAAGGACGAACCAGACCGGCGTCACGTGCGGCCGCCCGTCCGCGCGGCTGACCGCCAGCTTGCCGGTCCGGGTGCCTGCGCTGACGAATTCGCGCCACTGCGCCTCGCTCATCTGTGCCATGCGGCTACCGTAGGCTGCTCTCGCCCGGCACGGCTCAGGCGTGCCGGAACTTCAGCAGGAATTCCAGCAGGCCGTGGTTCTGCGTGGTGACCATGCTGCCGAAGCTCGGGTTCTCGATGCTGTAGTCGGCGAACTTGACCGGGATGGATCCCGAGACGGCGATCCCGGCGGCAGTCCGCTCGGCGCTGAGCCGGAAGGTTACCGGGCGGGTCCGGCCGTGCAGGGTCAGGTTCCCGGCCGCGGCGTAGGTCTTGATCGCCCCGTCGGCCGGCAGCGAGCCGAGCGCGATCGGCCGGGTCAGCGTCAGCGTGCCCGCCGGGTACCTGGCGGTCTCCATGATCCGGCCGTTGAACTGCACGTCCCGCTCGCTCTGGTCGCTCTTGACCGTCGCCATCTGCACGGTGAAATGGCCGCCGGTGACCGAGCCGCCGGCGATGGTGATATCGCCGGAGATCTTGCTGGTCCGGCCGACCGCCACGTTGTTCTGGCCGAACAGCACCTCGTTGACCCGGTAGCCCACCACCGAGCCGGAGCTGACGTCCCAGCGGCCTGGCACCGAGCCCGCCGAGGTCGTGCCGGTCCCCGTCCCCGTGCCCGAGGTCGCGGCGGCGCTGGCCGAGGAGCCGTGCCCGGCCGGCGAGGAGCGCAGGCTCAGCGGCGCCGGCGCGGGTCCCTCGATGAAATGGATATAAGCAAAAGTCCCGCCGACAACGAGGACGGCTACCGCGACCACCGCGGCGGCCAGCCACAGCATCAGCCGGCGGGGCGAGAATCGGGCCATGACAGTGCTCCTGCCGACGGACGGGCGCTATCGCGCACGAGGCCGCGCCCGGCTGGGGCGGCGCCGTCCGGCTGGGGTGCGACAGCATTCCGGGCGGGCGGCAGCCAGACTCTGGCAGCAGAGCCTGGCCACCTGCTGACCCGATGCTCTGAGCCGGCTCTGAACGCTCGCCGTACCTGCGGCAGCACCTCACCTGCCTGGCGCGCATCTGGTCACGTTCGCGGGCTGCCGCGGGCCACTTTCCCCGATCTAGGATCTGTGGGCACAGGGAGGCAGCATGCCGCAAACGCTCGCCATGCCGGGATACCGGGCGGGAACGTGGGACATCGACCCCATTCACTCGCACGTCGGCTTCGTGGCCCGGCACCTGATGGTGGGCCGAGTCCGCGGCAGCTTCGCCGACGTCACCGGCGAGATCACCACCGCTGCGGACCCGCTGCGGTCGTCGGCTACGGCCGTCATCCAGGTCGCCTCGCTGACCACCGGGAGCACGACGCGGGACGGCGACGTCCTGAGCGAGCACTTCCTCGGCGCCGCGGACCACCCGACGATCACCTACCGGTGCTCGGGGCTTCGCCAGTCGGGCGAGAGGATCACCGCCGACGGCGAGCTGACGGTCCGGGGAGTGACACGGCCGGTCACGCTGACCGTCGAGATGAACGGCTTCGGCCCGGATCCCTACGGCTGCACCAGGACAGGGCTGTGCGCCCGTGGCGAGATCAGCCGCGGCGACTTCGGCGTCACCACCAACGCGGTGCTGCCCGGTGGCGGCGTGGTGGTGAGCGACAGCATCGAGCTCGTGATCGACGTCGAGGCGGTGCTCCGGATCACCTGACGGCGCCGGGTCACCGGCCCGCGCCGGATCACCCGACGGCGCCGCGCTCCAGCGTGGCCAGGCACTCGACGTGGTGAGTCATCGGGAAGGCGTCGAATGCGCGCAGCCCGGCCAGCCGCCAGCCGGCCGCGCAGAGCGCCTTCAGGTCGCGGGCGAGGGTCGCGGGATCACAGGACACGTACCCGATCCGGCGCAGCGCGCTGCCCGCGGCCGGGCCGGTCCCGTTCCCGGGTCCGCCGTCGGCGGACCCGCCGCCCCCGGCGGGCCCTGGCGGGGCACAGAGCAGGTCGATGACCTCTCGCCCGGCACCGGCCCGGGGCGGATCCAGCACGGCGAGCGCGGCGGCGGCCAGCCCGTCGCGGCCGAGCACGGTCCCGACGTCGCCATGGCGGACCTGCGCCCAGGGCGTGCCGCGCAGGTTGTGCCGGGCGTCGCGGACCGCGCCGCGCTGCGCCTCGATGCCGATCACCCGCCCGGCGGGCCCGACCGCCTCGGCCAGCATCCCGGTGAACAGGCCCGCCCCGCAGTACAGGTCCAGCGCCGTCTCGCCCGGCTGCGGGGCCACGGCGACCCGGACGGCGGCCGCGAGCGTGTCCGCGGCCGCGGGGTGCACCTGCCAGAACGTCTGCGCCCCGACCCGCCAGGACCGGCCCGCCGCATGCTCGGTCAGGTAGCCGCTGCCGCGCAGGGCGCGCACCCGGCCGGGCCGGCCCTCCTGCAGCACGGTGTCCGCGTCGGCGGCGCCGCCCGGCCGCCACCCCGGGCCTGACACGATGATCGCCCGCTGCCCGGTGCCGGCCGCCGCCACCGTGACTGACCGGGCGCCGGGCCACCGCCGACCGGTCACCCCGGCCCCGGTCACCAGCGGATGCGCGATCGGGCAGGCCCCGATGTCCTCGACCTCGTGCGAGCGGTGCCGCCGCAGCCCGGCCAGGCCGTCGGGGCGCACGGCGAACCGAACCCTGGTCCGCCAGCCCAGCCCGTCCGGCGCGCCCGCCAGTTCCTCGACCGTCACCGGCTGGTCGATGCCGGCGATGCGCCGCAGCTGCTGGCGGATCACCGCGGCCTTCAGCTCGCGCTGGAGCGGGAGGCTGGCGTGCTGCCAGTCGCAGCCGCCGCAGCCGCCGGGCCGGGCGTGCGGGCAGTGCGGCCGGACCCGGCCGGGCGCGGCCGCGGTGATCTCAACCGCGTCAGCCCGGGCCAGCCGGGACGTCGCCTGGGTGATGACCGCCCGCACCTGCTCGCCGGGCAGCGCATGCCGGACGAAGATCACCGGGCCGGCAGGCTCGGGGCGGGCCACGCACCAGCCGCCGTGCACGACCTCACCAACGGTGAGACTGACCACATCGCCGGCCTGCAGGCCGGCCACGGCAGGCATACTCACACCGCTCATGCTGCCCTGCCGGAGCGCCGGCCAGGCCGCCGGGTACCCGGCGGCTACTCCGGGCCCAATGAGGGCATACCGTGATCGGGGCACAGTTCTGGCGGGAAGGAAACCCCGTGCACATCGTGATCATGGGATGCGGGCGAGTCGGCTCACTGGTCGCTCACATCCTCGCGGACCAGGGACACTCGGTCGCCGTCATTGACCAGGATCCCGAGTCGTTCCGGAAGCTGCACTCTGGCTTCAAGGGCAGCAAGATCACCGGGATCGGCTTCGACCGTACGGTGCTGATCGAGGCGGAGATCGAGCGGGCCGACGCGTTCGCTGCCGTGAGCAGCGGCGACAATTCCAACGTGATCGCCGCGCGGGTGGCGCGCGAGTCGTTCGGCGTGCAGCGGGTGGTCGCGCGCATTTACGACCCGCGGCGGGCGGAGGTCTACCAGCGGCTCGGCATCCCGACCGTGGCCACCGTCCGGTGGACGGCCGACCAGATGCTGCGCAGGCTGCTGCCGGAGGGCGCCGAGCCGCTGTGGCGCGACCCCACTGGCAAGATCGTGCTCGCCGAGGTCACCTGCTGCGACGAATGGCTCGGCGAGAAGGTGTCCAGGCTGGAGGAGACCGCCAACGCCCGGGTCGGGTTCATCACCCGGCTCGGCGAGGCGATGCTGGCCGGGCCGGGCACCGTGCTGCAGGAGGGCGACGTGCTGCACGTGCTGGCCGAGGAATCCGACCTGGACCGGATCGCCTCGATATGCGCTAGTCGAGGGAGTCACTGATGCGCATCGCGATCGCCGGCGCCGGCGCCGTCGGCCGCTCCATCGCCAAGGAACTGCTCGAGGCCGGGCACGAGGTCCTGCTCATCGACAAGAACCCCCGGTCCATCAAGGTGCACAGCGTCCCCCGGGCCGAGTGGCTGCTCGCCGACGCGTGCGAGATCAGCGCGCTGGACGACGCGTCGCTGGAGCGCTGCAACGCGGTGATCGCCGCCACCGGGGACGACAAGGTCAACCTGGTGATGTCGCTGCTGGCCAAGACCGAGTACGGGGTGCCCCGGGTGGTGGCCCGGATCAATCACCCCAACAACGAGTGGCTGTTCAATGAGTCGTGGGGGGTGGACGTGGCCGTATCCACTCCCCGGCTGCTGTCCGCCCTGGTCGAAGAGGCCGTCAGCGTCGGCGACCTGGTCCGGCTGATGACGTTCCGGCAGAGCCAGGCCAGCCTGGTCGAGCTGACGATGGCCGCCGACGCCCCGCTGGCCGGCCAGCGGATCGGCAACATCGAATGGCCGGCCGACACCGCGCTGGTCGCGATCCTGCGCGACGGCCGGGTCATCGTGCCGAGTTCCGACGACCCGCTCGAAGCCGGCGACGAGCTGCTGTTCGTGACCACCGAGGAAATCGAGGACGAGCTAGCCCAGCTGCTGTCAGTAGGCAGGTAGCTAGCGCGTCTCGGTGATTTCCGGGCCGCGCTCGAACGGGTTCGGCATGCCATTTCCGCCGGCCTGCTGCATCTGCTCTTCGAGCGCGGCTCGCGCCTCCTCGGGCAGCGCGATCTCCAGCAGGTCCCGGGGCGGCGCGGGGTGATCGCCGCGGACCACGACCACGTCGGCGAAGATCTCCTCGAACGGCTCGGCCAGCTCGGGTCTTGCCGCCGCCGCGCCGCTGATGACGCCGCGCAGGAACCAGCGCGGCCCGTCCACGCCCAGGAACCGCACCGGCTGGGGCGGCAGGTGGGTCTGCGGCCGCTGCTGCGGGCCATCCTCGACCGGGATGAGCTTGGCATGCAGTTCCCGGCCGAACGGCCCGTCGGCCTCCGTGCTCGTCCCGCCGGCCTTGGCGATCTCCTCGGCGATCTCCTGCCGGTCCTCGTCCCACAGCCCGCTGGTCTTCGGCGCGGCGAACGCCTGCAGCTGCAGGCCGCTCTCGCCCTGCACCACCGCGATCCAGACCCCCTGGTCCTCGGCCATGTTGATCTGGATGTCGAAGCCCTCGCGGCAAGGTACCTGCAGGCCGCCGAAGTCGATCCGCTCGGCGTCGGGGAAGATCCCGGCACCATCCCACGGCCCGGACTCGCGCGCCTGGCCGACAGCGGCCGGCCCGCGCTGTACCCGGGACCAGGTCTCCGGATCCCCGAGGTCGACCCGGCCCGGACCGGGCGCCGCCTCCCGTGCGGCCGGCTCGTCCGCGCCAGCTAGCTCGTCATCGGCCTGCTCATCGTCATCGGCCAGCTCGTCCTCGTCCTCCGGGCCGATGCCAGCCGGCATCGCCGCCGCGTCGCCCGCTCCCGCCTCGTGCACGCCCCTGCGGCGCCGTCGGAACACCCCGCACGCTCCTCACTTGCTGCCTAGCCCGCTGCACTGCCACCCGGCCCAGCCCATGCCTGGCTCCCGGCGGCCGCGTGCCCGCCGGTCGACCCGAACCCGCCTTCTCCCCGCGCGGACCCGGGCAGCGTGTCCACCTCGTGGAAGACCGGGTTTTCCACCCGCTGCACTACCAGCTGGGCAATCCGGTCGCCGCGCCGGAACCGCACCGCGTCGTGGGCGTCAGTGTTGAGCAGAGTCACCCTGATCTCGCCACGGTACCCGGCATCCACCGTGCCCGGCGCATTCACGACCGTTACTCCGTGCCGGGCGGCGAGACCGGACCGCGGGTGCACGAACGCCGCGTAACCGTCGGGCAGGGCGATCGCGATCCCGGTGGGCACGATCGCCCGCTCGCCGGGCGCCAGGTGCACGTCGCAGGCCGCGTGCAGGTCGGCCCCGGCATCGCCAGGGTGCGCCGGCGCGGGCAGCGGCAGGCCGGCGTCCAGCCGCTTGATCAGCACGTCCACGGCCTGACTCGTTCCGTTCATGCCCGGCATGACGCACCATCCCGTCTCGTCGGCAGCCGCTTTCCGGACCGGACCCTACCGGTGACGGCGCCCGGCTGGCCGGGGTTCGGCGGGGTCCGCCCGGGCCTGCCTGGCCCGCAGCCGCCCGGCTAGGTGCCGCCCGGCGGCGCGAGATCGTGGTCACCGCGCAGGTACGGCCAGGAATAGAAGATCACAGCGGCGGTCGGCACGGCGACGATCGCGCCCGGGATCCCGGCGATGATCCCGCCCACCGCCAGCACGAGGATGATCGCGAGCGGGTGCAGCCGGACCAGCCTGCCGACGACCAGCGGCTGCAGCAGGTGGCTCTCCACCTGGTTCTCGGCCAGGAAGACCGCGAGCAGGATCACCGCGGCCACCCAGCCCTTGGTCGCCAGCGTGACCAGGATGGCCAGCGCGCCGACCACGAGGATCCCGATCAGCGGGATGAACGCGGCCAGGAACACCAGGATGATCAGCGGGATCAGCAGCGGCACGCCGAGCAGCCACAGTGCCAGCCCGATGGATACCGCGTGGATCGCGGCCACCGCTGACGTGCCGCGGACGTAGTTCACCAGTGCCTGCCAGGCCGCGCCGCCTGCCAGCCGCGCCCGGCTCCTGGCATCCGGCGGCAGCCCGCTGGTCAGCCAGTGCCAGATCCGGTCCCCGTCCTTGAGCAGGAAGAAGGTGATGAACAGCATGAGGATCAGGCCGGCGGCGAATTCGGTGAAGATCTTCCCGCCGGTGAGCACTGTCCCGGCCACGAGCGTCTTGTGCGTCGCCAGGTAGTGGCCGAGCTTGCTGACCAGCTTCCCGACCCGGGGGCTGCTGAGGTGGAACGGCGGCCCGGCCAGGTAGTGCTGCACCTCGACGGCAGTGTGCCGGACCTCGGCGGCCAGGGTCGGATAGTCCGCACTGACCCGGTTGGCGGCCAGCACGCCCAGGGCGCCGACGACCAGCGCCGCGGCCAGCACGGTGCACCAGGTGGCCGCGAGGGCCGGCAGGCCGGCCCGGCGCAGCCGCCCGGTCAGCGGCTGCAGCAGCGCCGTCACCAGCAGCGCGGCGATGAACGGCAGCACCACCAGGCGCAGCGCCGAGGCGGCGTGGAAGGCGAGGTAGATCACCGCGCCGACGAGCAGGATCCGCCAGGACCAGGCGGCCGCCTGCTGCAGCAGCCGGGGCACCTGAGCATCCGGTGCGGGCAGCGGGCGGCGCGGGGCTGGCGGGCCGCCGGCGCCGGCGGCCAGGCCCGCTGCAGGCTCCGGCTGCCCGGCCGGCTGGCCGCCTGCCGGGTCCGCGCCGCGCGGCGGGCGGCCCCGGCCCCATCTGGACCGGCCCGCTTCCCGGCCGTGCCCGCCGCTGTGCTCCGGCTGCTCCGCTGCCATGGGTGCTCCCGCGCTTGGCTTCCGGGCCAGTACCGGAGGGCTGCCCGGGCTTGTCAGCGGCCCCGTCCTGGCCTGCCGGCCACTGTATGCCGAGCAGGTCGGGCCCGCCGACAGCCACGCCATGTCCGCCGGCTGGCAGCAGGCGGCGGAACCACTAACGTGGGGCCATGCGCGTGTATCACGAGCGGCTGCGGGTGCCGGTGTCCTGGTGGGTGCTCGGCATGATCACGGCGGTCACGTTCGCCTCGTTCGTCTGGGCCGGCTTCAGCGTGTGGGTC
Source organism: Streptosporangiaceae bacterium (assembly GCA_052143655.1). Classification (GTDB taxonomy): domain Bacteria; phylum Actinomycetota; class Actinomycetes; order Streptosporangiales; family Streptosporangiaceae; genus CAVSUR01. Next base: position 13,150 of record JBKQSL010000210.1, read on the forward strand.
GCCATCGCGAGCTATGTCGTGATCGTCGGTGGCTGCGCTGCGGTGCTGGCGCGGCTGAGCTTCACCGCGGTGGAGGTGGCCGACGGGCAGCTGCGGGCTGGCCGCCAGCGGCTGCCGCTGAGCCAGGTCGGCGAGGTCGCCGCCCTGGACGCGGCGCAGTCCCGGGCGCTGCGCGGGCCGCGCGCCGATCCCGCCGCCGTCATGCTGTTCCCGCCCTTCCTGACGACCGCTGTCTACCTTCAGGTCAGCACGGGAAGCGCACCGTACTGGCTGGTCGGTACCCGCCGGCCGGCCGAGCTGGCCGCGGCCGTCGAGCGAGCGCGACCGCAGGCGCGCGCCGGGGACAGCGCCGTGGGATGATGCCGCACGGGCTGCGGCGGGCAGAGCCAGCGGCCGGGCAGGCGCGGCCTGCGGGCGCGCGGCGCCGGGCGGGCGTACTCAGGAGGGACCTCTCGCGATGGCAGACAAGAACGGGGACATCGTGTCCCGCGCAGTATCGGGGGTGGCCGGCGCGGCTGCCGCGTTCGGTGCCCGCAAGGCCATGTCGGTGGCCTGGAAGCGGGTCGCCGGCAAAGAGCCGCCGGAAAGCCCGGAGGACCCGGCGGTGTCGCTGGCCGAGGCGCTGGTCTGGGCGCTGCTCGTCGGCGCGGTCGTGAACACCGCAAAGATGCTCGCGGTCCGGGTCGCGAACCGGCGCCAGTCGGACGCTGGCTGACCCGGCGGCTGGCTAGTCTTGTCGCGTGCATGACAAGAATCGCTCCCGGCTGTCGTTCAAGGTTGCCTACGCGCTGCGCCATCCGGACCGGATAGTCGGCTACGCACGCCGGCAGGGCCGCGACGCCTGGCTGCGGCTGCAGTCCCGCGATCACGTCAGCTACTACCGGGCGGTCATGCGCTCGGACGCCGCGCGCAGCCGGGAGGCGGCTGTCGGCAGCAAGACCCGCGAGTCCTGGCTGAAGCTCGGCCAGCTGCAGTTCGATTACCTGATGGGCCACGGGCTCAAGCCGTCCAGCCGGATGCTGGAGATCGGCTGCGGGAACCTGCGGGCGGGCCGGCTGTTCATCGACTACCTGGACCCCGGCCACTATTACGGCATCGACATCTCGCCCGACATCCTGCTGGCCGCCGCCGACACCGTCACCAGCTTCGGTCTGCAGGACAAGCTGCCGCACCTGACCCTGGTGCGGAACCTGACGCTGGACTTCCTGCCCGCCGGGCACTTCGACGTGGTGCACGCGCACAGCGTGTTCTCGCACTCGCCGATCGAGGTCATCGACGAGTGCTTCGCGCACGTGGGCCGGGTGCTGGCGGCTGGCGGGTTCTTCGACTTCACCTTCGACCGCACCGAGGGAAGCGAGCACCAGGTCCTGCGCGAGGACTTCTACTACCGGACGCAGACCCTGGTCTCGCTGGCGCAGCGGCACGGCCTCGAAGCCCAGTTCATGGATGACTGGGCGGCCACCGGCCACGAGCAGTCCAAGATCCGCATCACCCGAAGTGCCTGACAATGCCCGGCAGGCCACGGCTGCTGGCAAGTGCCCGGCGCCGGGGCATATTCAGCAGGCTGTTACATGCAGGTCCTACATTTCGGCACAGAACCGGACGACACTGGGTACTGAAACGTCATCGCAGGTCGGCCGCTGCCGGCACAGCCGCGGTCGCAGGCACAGGGCCGCAGTGCGCAGGCAGGACCGCAGCACAAGCGCCGGGAGGTGGAGATGGCTGGACAGCGGGTCCTGGGCATCGTTCTCGCGGGCGGGGCCGGGAAACGGCTGGCCCCGCTGACCGCGGACCGGGCCAAGCCCGCGGTGCCGTTCGGGGGGCTGTACCGGCTGGTGGACTTCGCGCTGTCCAACCTGGTCAACGGCGGCTGCCGGCGCATCTGCGTGCTCACCCAGTACAAGAGCCACAGCCTCGACCGGCACGTCACCACCACCTGGCGGCTGTCCAGCCTGCTCGGCAACTACGTCACCCCCGTCCCCGCCCAGCAGCGCCTCGGGCCGCACTGGTACACCGGGTCGGCGGATGCCATCTACCAGTCACTCAACCTCATCTACGACGACGAGCCGGACATCGTGATCGTGGTCGGGGCCGACCACGTCTACCGGATGGACCCGATGCAGATCATCGAGGCGCACCTGGCCTGGGGCGGCGGGGCGACGGTTGCCGCCATCCGGGTGCCGCGGATGGAGGCGACCGAGTTCGGCGTGGTGCAGACCGCCGCGGACGGGCACAGCATCGAGGCGTTCCTGGAGAAGCCAGCCGACCCGCCCGGCGTGCCGGACTCGCCGGACGAGGCGTTCGCGTCCATGGGCAACTACGTGTTCGACACCAAGGTGCTGATCGAGGCGCTGCACAAGGACGCCGCCGACGACGCGAGCCGGCATGACATGGGCGGTGACATCATCCCGATGCTGGTCCGCGAGCGGGCCGCGCACGTCTACGACTTCATGCAGAACCAGGTGCCCGGGGCCGAGCCGCGCGATGCCGGCTACTGGCGCGACGTCGGGACGCTGGACTCGTATTTCGACGCGCACATGGACCTGTGCGCGGTGCACCCGGTGTTCAACCTCTACAACGACCGGTGGCCGATCCTGACTCACGTGCCGTCGCAGCCGCCGGCCAAGTTCGTGCTGG
>JBKQSL010000211.1:0-7594 GCA_052143655.1 Streptosporangiaceae bacterium
GGCGCGGCGCTGGCCAGCCTGCCCGGCGCCGTGGTGATCGAGGGCCTCGGCCGCTGACCGGGCCCGCCTGCGCCGCTACGGCAGCCAGGACACCCGGCCGTGCAGGGCGGCGTAGCCGACGAAGGCCACCGCGTCGATCAGCGTGTGCGCGATGATCAGCGGCATCACCCGGCCCCACCGCCTGTACAGCACCCCGAAGATCAGCCCCATCACGGCGTTGCCGATGAACGCGCCGAACCCCTGGTACAGGTGGTAGGAGCCGCGCAGCAGGGCGCTGACCACGATGGCCCGGCCGGGCGTCCAGCCCAGCTGATCCAGGCGGCGCAGCAGGTAGCCGAGGACCAGGATCTCCTCCAGCAGCCCGTCGTGCGCCGCGCTGAGCAGCAGCACCGGGATCCGCCACCACACCGCTGGCAGGTCCTCGGGCACCACGGTGAGGCTTAGCCCCAGGTGGAACGCCGTGAGGTACAGCGCCAGGCCGGACCCGCCGATCACGGCGGCGAGCACCGCGCCGCGGGCCAGGTCGCGGCCGGGCTGGCTGGCGTCCAACCCGATGACCTCAGGCGGCTCGCCGGAGCGGGCCATCAGGTAGAGCACGAGCAGCACCGGGGTCAGCGCCTCGGCGATACCAGCCAGCTCCAGCACCAGATCCAGCCAGTTGTTGACCGCCAGCGGCCCGACGAGCAGCGCCTGCTGGCTCGACAGCGGCCGCGGCGCGAGCAGCGAGCCGATCAGGTCCAGCAGCGCGTTCAGGGCACTGGCCCCGAGCGACACGGCAAGGACCGCGAAAATCTCCCAGCGGATCAATCGCGCCGGCGGCAGGCGTAGGCTGGTGTTTTCCCCGAGTGCCACGCGAGGACTTTAGCTGGTGCCGACGGCCCGGTCGGTCCGCCCAGCGGGCTGGCCGCCGCTGATGCCCGCTGTCGCCCCGCCGCGCGAGGCCCGGCGGGGCGCATCGCGCTCCGCCGCAGGGACACAGGGCCGCAGGGACACAAGCCGCCGCCCGGCCGGGCCGCTGGCCGCGCTCAGCGCGCCGACCCGGAACGGCCCGAGCAGGTGCGACGCCGGGGCGGCCGGGTTGCGCCCGGGCCGCAGCGCCCGTGCTATCACGGTACCCTGGCGCGGACGCGGGGAGCGGGGCGGGACCAGCAGCGGGACCCTCGACAAGGGAGCCGATGAACCGAGAAGGCCGTGGCCGACCCGGCCAGCCCAGTTCCGCGTCCGCCGACACCCTGGAGCCCGGCGAGGCTGCGGGCATCGCGACCGGGCCGGCGAGCAAGCCAGGCGATGACGCCCCGGCCAGGCCGGCGGGCGGCGCCGCAGAAGCTGCCGCGCCGGAGCTGCCGGACGCATCCGGCCGGGCTGCCGCCACCGGTCCGGCCAGCAGCGACAGCCCGGCGCCCGGTGCGGGGCCGGACGCGGCGGCGTCAGCCGTCGCCGATCCGGCTGGCGGGGCCGCGCAGTCCGCACCGCCCGGCGGCGAGGTGCCGCCCGGCGGGCGCTACCGGCGCGCCTGGCGGCGGGTGCGAGGGGTCTTCCGGCGCCCGCTCGCCGGGCATGCCCTGCTCCTGGCGATCTACGTCGCGGCCGGCATCGCCGTGACCTGGCCGCGGGTCACCTACCTGTTCGACGGGGAACTGCCCTCCAAGACGGACGTGACCAGCTACGTCTGGGGCCTCTACTGGGTCGCTCACCAGATCAGCCACTTCGGCGACCCGTTCTCCACCACCTACATGGCGGCCCCGGCCGGCATCCAGCTCGGCTTCGACACGCTGATGCCGCTGCCGGGGCTGCTGATAACCCCGGTCACGCTGCTGTTCGGCCCGGCGGCGTCGTTCAGCATCCTGACGATCCTCGCCCCGGGCCTGCTGTGCTACGTGATGTACCGGGCCGCCCGGCTGTGGCTGGGCCAGCCCGGATCGATCGCGGCCGGCGCGCTGTTCGGCCTGTCGACGATGCTGACCTGGCAGAACTGGTACCACCTGAACATCTCGCTCGGCTCGCTGTTCCTGCCGATGACGCTGGAGGCCGCGATCCGGCTGCGGCGCCGCCCGCGGCTGCGCACCGGCGTCGCCCTGGGCCTGGTGCTCGGCGGCTCGGTGCTCGTCAACCAGGAGTCGGCCGTGCTGGCGCTGCTGTTCGCGGCTGCCCTGCTGGTCCCCTGGCTGATCGCGATGCTGATCAGGAACCGGGCCGTCGCCCGGGCCACCGTGCTGCCACTGTGCCTCGGCGCGCTGGTCGCCCTCGTGGTCGCCGCGCCGCAGCTGATCGCGATGGCGCAGTACCTGCTCGCCGGCGGCGCCAGCACGCACGCGGCCGTGCTGAGCACGACGACGCCGGCGCACGGGCGCACGGTGTCGGAGTTGCTGGCGCAGACCTACGGCCTGTACGGGGTGGGGCTGCCCACGCTGTTCTCGCTGTCGCCGCGGCTGGCGACCTTCGGGCTCGGCCAGCTTCAGCTCGCCCACCCGGTCGCCACCTACAGCCTGGGCTCGGCGCAGTTGTACTACTTCAACCGGGACGAGGGCATCCCCACCTTCGGCGCGGTACTCACCGTGCTGGCGCTGGCCGGGCTGGCGCTGGCGTGGCGGCGGCGGAGCGCGTGGTGGTTCGGGCTGCTATGGCTGGCCGGGGCGGCGCTGGCGCTCGGGCCCGCACTGCGGATCGGGTCGCACGTCTACCTCCCGCTCAAGGCAGCCTGGGACGGCACGAGCGTGTCCGACCTGATGCCCTACACCTGGCTGATCCGCACCCCGGGGCTGTCGGCGCTGCGCGAGGCCGACCGGCTGGCCGTCCTCGGGCTGGTCGGCGCCGCACTGCTGGCCGGCTGCGCGGTGGACTGGCTGTGCCGGCGCCGCGCCACCTGGCCGGCCCTCGGCCTGGCCGCGGTCCTGGCCGCAGCGGAGATGGGCTGGTCGCCGCCCGCCGGCGCCGGCCAGACAATGCCGACGGCCATGCCGTCAGTGGACCAGCCGATCGCCGCCGACCACTCGAGCTCGATCGTGCTGGACATCCCCTACGGGCTGCGCGGCGGGATCCCGCTGTACGGAGCCAGGATCGCCATCCGGCCGCTGCTGCTGGCCACCGCCGACGGACACCCGCGGGCAATCTCCTACAGTTCCTGGGTGCCCGGCGCGACGTGGACCGGGATCAGCAGGCACCCGTTCTACACCGGGCTGATCCAGGTGCAGACGCGCGGGATCCTCCCGCCCGCCGCGCAGCTCGCGGCGGCGCGGCGCGACCTGGCCGCGCTGCACATCGGCTGGGCCCTGATCTGGCACGCGCAGCGCCCGGCAGTGCTGGATTACCTCGAAGCAGCCGGCTTCCGGTATGACTATCAGGTAAGCGGCGTGACGGTGCTGCGGCCCGCCCAGGATCTCGGGCAGACTGCTCCACCGGGGCGCTGAACCCCGCCGGTCCCGGGGCCCGCCGCGGCGGCACGACGGCCGCTCGCGGCCGCCTTGTCGGGCCTGCACCGCCCGGCTAGGCTCGGTCCGCCACCGCGGGCTGGCAGCGCGCGCAGCCGGCCGGCGCTCTAGTCCCGGCGCGCAAGAGGAGCGGGCAATGTACCAGGCTTACCCGGGCGGTGCGCAGATGCCCGAGCCGCAGCCTGCCGTGGCGCCGAAGTCGCTGCAGACGGCCGTGAAGCTCATGTACGCCGGTGCAGCACTGAGCGTGATCGAGCTCGTGCTCAGCCTGTTCACCATCAGCGCGGTCCGGACCGCGATCAAGACCGCCAAGACGGCCAAGCCGCTGACCCATACTCAGATCAACGACCTGGTGGCGTTCACCGTCGGATTCGACGTGCTGATCAGCCTGGTCGGCATCGGGCTGTGGCTGTGGATGGCCTGGGCCTGCGGTCACGGGCGGGGCTGGGGACGGGTGGTCTCGTCGGTCCTGTTCGGCCTCAACACCCTGTTCATCCTGCTGGCCGTGGCCCGGCCGCACGCCAGCCTGGGCCTGGTGCTGAGCCTGCTGGTGTGGCTGGCGGGCCTGGGCGCGATCGTGCTGCTCTGGCAGCGGGACTCCAGCCGGTACTTCGCGGCGCGCCGGGCCTAGCACAGCCGCCAGCGGTCCCTCGCCGCGCCTGCCCGGGGCTTACTCCGCGGCCGGCACCGGCGCCGCGGCCAGCTGGCCGTCGGGCGGCGCGGCCAGCTGGCCGTCGGGCGGCGCGGACAGCAGCGCCGACGGCAGCTGCGCGGTCAGCCGCTGCCACGCCATGTCCGCCCCGGCGGCCAGGCAGCCGTCGACGACCGCATCGGTGCCGAGCGCGCTGACGCGCACCTCCGGCAGTACCGGCGCGAGCTGGCGGAACTCCGCGACAACGGCGTCGGCGAACCCGGGCGCCTGGCCGATCCCGCCGCCCAGCACCACCAGCTGCGGGTCGACCACGGTCACGACGGCGCAGATCGCCTTGGCCACTAGCCGGGCCTCGCCTGCCACCACCGCCGCGGCCCGGGCATCCCCGGCCGCGGCCGCCGCGAAGACGTGCCGGGCCGAGACCGGCCCGCGCAGCCCGGCTCGCCGGGCCGCCCGCACGACCGCGGACGCCGAGCCCGCGGCCTCCAGCGAGCCCCGGCGGCGGGCGTCCCGCTCGTCGGCTCCCGGCCCCTCGAAGATCGGCAGGTAGGCGATCTCGCCCGCGGCGCCGTGCGCGCCGCGGTGCAGGCGGCCGTCGATGACCAGCCCCATCCCGATGCCGGTGCCGACCGAGACGAACGCGAAGCTGGCGAACTCCCGGCCGTGCCCGTGCGCGCGCTCGGCGAGCGCGGCCGCGTCCACGTCGTTCTCGATCACCAGGTACGGTCCGAACGTCTCCCGCAGGCCCGCCAGCACGGCCGGGCGGCTCCAGCCCGCCAGCTGCCCGGTCAGCGCCAGCGCGCCGCGGCCGGGATCGTAGATGCCCGGGCTGCCGATCACCGTCTGGGTGACCGCGGGGACCGTGACGCCCGCCGCCTCGCACAGCCCGGCGGCCAGTCCCGCCAGCTCGGCCACCCGGCCGGTCATGCTGGCGGCGCGAGCGCGGACGGCTGACCTGGCCCGGACGGCGCCGGACAGGTCGGCAAGCGCGCCGCGCAGGTACTGGCGCCCGATGTCGAGCCCGAGCACGAACCCGGCATCCGGCCGGACCTCGTACAGCACCGCCGACCGTCCCGGGACCCCGGTCCGCTGCCCGGCCGCCCGGACCAGGCCGGACCGCTCCAGGTTGGCCAGCGCCAGCGAGACCGTCGGCTTGGACAGCCCGGAAAGCCGGGCCAGTTCCGCGCGCGAGGACGGACCGCGCTGGCGGATATGGCCGAGCAGCAGCTGCTCGTTCAGGGCCCGGATCAGCTGCGGGCGGGCTGCGCCAGCGCTGGCGGGAGCTACCGCAGCCGCGGCCGCCGGGCCCGGCGGCAGGCCGGCCCCGGGACCGGGGCTGGGTCCGGCGCCATCCGGGCAATGCCGGCCGTCACCTGCCGCGACGGGAGGCTCGGCGGCCAGGCCCGCGGAGCCGGCCGAGGCCGTCGTCGTCGCCACTGTGCCTCCACATCGGCGTGGCATATCCGTTATGTGCGCCGTCTTGTCCGGGTATTGATAGTTAGGATACTGTCCTAACAATCTCAAGGGAACTGACTTTGCGATCAGTTCCCTTCGGCCCAGATCAGGCAGGTGTCGATGAGCCCGCTGGCAGGTCAGGACGGCTCGCCGGGCCCGCCTGCACGCCGCCGGGCCCGGCGAGCCGGACCAGCGTCGCACCCGGCCAGGGCTGCCCTGCTGTCCGGCCGGACCGTCGCCCCCGCCTCGCGGCCGGCCCCCGCACTCCCGGCACCGCCGGCCGGGCCCGGCCAGTCCCGGTGCGCACAGCACCCTCCTCGAAGGGCTAAGCAATGAGACGCCTGACGGCAATCGCGGTCATCGCGGCCGCCGGCCTGCTGGCTGCGGCCTGCGGCGGCGGCTCGTCCAGCGGCGGTTCCTCCTCGTCGTCGGCCAGCAGCGTGCTGACCGTCGACAACGAGGGCGGCAGCCTGTGGACCTGCAACTTCAACCCGTTCAACCTGTCGGACATCGGGTATTCGCTCGGCCCGGTCTACGAGCCGCTGGTGTTCGTCAACACGCTGCAGAACGGCAAGGCCACCCCGTGGCTGGCGTCGGCCTGGACCTGGTCGAACAGCGACAAGACGCTGACGTTCACCATCCGCAGCGGGGTCAAGTGGAGCGACGGCAAGCCGATGACGGCCGCTGACGTCGTCTACACCTTCAACCTGCTCAAGCAGAACAAGGCGCTGGACCTCAACTCGGTCTGGTCGGTGCTGTCCAGCGTCACCCAGCAGGGCTCGGACAAGGTCGTGATGACCTTCAAGACCCCGGCGGTGAGCTACTTCTACTACATCGCCGACCAGGTCGCGATCGTGCCGCAGCACATCTGGTCCAAGATCTCCGACCCGGTGAAGTATCCCGACACCAACCCGGTCGGCACCGGCGCCTACACGATCGGCTGCACCGCCAACAACATCTCCTACACCGCCAACCCGCACTACTGGCAGCCGGGCGAGCCGAAGCTCAAGACGGTCGACTACCCGGCGTTCACCAGCAACGACACTGCCAACACCTACCTGGCCAACGGCCAGGCGCAGTGGGGCAGCCAGTTCATCCCGAGCATTGGCAAGTTCTACCTGTCCAAGAGCCCCGACAACCACTACTGGTTCCCGCCGGTGGCGAACGTGTCGCTGTTCATCAACCTGAAGAACCCGATCCTGGCCAACGTGGCGGTCCGGCAGGCCATGGCCTACGCGATCGACCGCAAGCAGGCGTCGGTGATCGGCGAGTACGGCTACGAGCCGCCGTCCAACCAGACCGGCATCGTCACCCCGACGTTCGCCAGCTGGCTGGACAGCGGGCAGGCGGCGCCCTACGGCAGCGACTACGCCTATAACCCCGCCAAGGCGAGGCAGATCCTGACCGCGGCCGGGTTCAAGATGGTCAACGGGGTCATGACGAAGGGCAGTCAGCAGCTGTCGTTCAGCATCATCAACAACGGCGGGTTCTCCGACTGGGTGGCGGCCGTCAACGTGATCGCGGGGGACCTGAAGGCGGTCGGCATCCAGGTCACGCCGAAGAACCTGGCCGCCCCGGCCTACCAGGCAGCCCTGTACAACGGCAACTACCAGCTCGGCTACGGCAGCGAGACCGGCGGCCCGACGCCCTACTACGAGCTGCGGCAGTGGCTGTTCTCCGGCAACACCGCGCCGGTCGGCCAGCCGGCCGGCTCGAACTTCGAGAGGTACCGCAACCCCTCGACGGACGCGCTGATCAACTCCTACGGCAGCACCACCAGCCCGGCTCAGCAGCACACGATCGTGGCCAAGCTGCAGGCGGTCATGCTCAAGGACGTGCCGGTGATCCCGGTGACCGAGCAGGTGGACTGGTACCAGTACAACACCAGCAACTTCACCGGCTGGGTCACCCAGGGCAACCCCTATGCCCAGCCTGCCGCCTACAACTACCCGGACTGGGGCCAGATGCTGCTGCACCTGGCGCCGTCCAAGTAGCACCAGCAGTCCTCCTGGTGGGGCCGCCCGGGCGGCGGGCGCCCCCCGACCCCCAACCGGGGGGG
>JBKQSL010000212.1:0-3440 GCA_052143655.1 Streptosporangiaceae bacterium
CTTCAGCAGCGTATCCGGCATCTGCGAGGCGCCACTGCTCGCCGGCAACCCGTGGCTGGTGCTGGAATTCGTGCTGCCGGTGAAGCTGACCGCGGCCACCGTCAGCAGCATCCTAGGCTTCACCGCCGATGTCCTGGGAGTAGAGGACTGACGGCACCCAAACTCACCTGCCACCTAACGAGGCTCCGCCTCGGAACTCCCAGTTTCGCGGCTCCGTGGCTATATCTCAATGGCTTCGGCGTCAAGCAATATGCACCGATGGGCATCACTATCCAACAGAAGCTCGCACTACTTCCGGCATGTGCGCTAATTGGACCGGATCAACCAACGAGTGCTTGATGTCCGCGCGGTGGTCCCGCAGTTCTCCAGCGGGCGCCGCCAGCGCTCCGAGCGCCAGGAGCCCCGCAACCATGCCCAGAGAGGCGACCCCCCGCACCCTGGTAATGATCATGACGCGCCCCCTCTGGCTTTACTGATCTACGGGGCTCCCACGCTGCCCGCAGACACCCCGCTGGCTAGAGGACGAAAGCCCCTGCCGTATGGCTCCAGCGCGCCGATGGCCGGGACAAGCACCACCAGGCCGCTGGCAGCCGCGGGCCCCGCGAGCGGCCCGTTAACAACGGCCATCTGTCCTGGCCGGCATCGCAGGCGGCCGCCCCAGGCCGAAAGACCACCGCGGCCACCCCGGACAGGCCGGCTGCTCATCGACTGCCGGACTGGCGAGCCTGGAATCGGCCATGCCCGCACCTGGCCTCTTGGGCCGCCGCGCCCCGCTGACTGTTAATGGCGGCCATCTGAGTGCCTGCCAGCATGCCGGGATATGGCCGGCCGAAGTGACCTCCAGCCGGCAGTCGCCTCGGTTGCTGGTGCTGAAGGTGCCGCTGGCAGCCCGGGAATCCGGCGTCGATGCCGGGGCCATGGCCCCGCGGGCGGCCGGCCTTTGCCCCTGCTGCCTGGTATGGGGCGGCCGCACAGTGAGGGCTGACGGCACCGCCGTGAGCGCGAAGCGGGTCCGGGCCGGGCGATGACCAGCCCGGGCCCGGCTGGTCGGCCGGTCGCGGGCCAGCTGCACGGGGAAGGGATGGTTCCCGTGAGCAAGCACATCACGCGCGCGTTAAGCGCCGCAGCCGCGGCCGGCGGCGACCCGCGCGCGAAAGCGATCGCTACTGCTCTGCGGTTCCCGTGCGTGCCCGGGCGGCGGTGGGCAGGCCTGCCGCCGGGCCTGATGGGCGGGGCCGTCACGCAGCCGCCGGACCACCCGCGCGTCCTAACCAGTGCACAGGTCAACCATCGCGGAAGAGGAACAGCCATGCAGATACCGGCATCATCTCGCGGGCGGCTGACAGGCGCGGGCCTGGCTGCCCTGTCCCTCGGCCTGGCGGCAGCGGCCGCGGCGCCAGCCGCGTCCGCGGCACGGCAGGCTCCCGCGGCGGCATCGGCCAGGCCGGCCCGCACGCGCCCGGCGACCGCGTACGTCGCCAACTTCAACTCCAACACGGTGACCCCGATCAACACGGCCACCGGCAAGAAGCTCAAGACGATCAAGACCGTGACCTGGCCGGTCGCTGTCGCGATCACCCCGAACGGCAAGGGCGCCTACGTCGCCAGTGGTAAATGGGGCACGGTGAGCGTGATCAGCACCGCGACCAGCACCGTGGTCAAGACGATCAAGGTCACGGTCGGGTCCAGCGTCATGGCGATAGCGATCACCCCGAACGGCAAGACCGCCTACGTCACCGACCAGAGCACGGCGGCGGTAACTCCGATCCGCACGGCCACCAAGACCACGCTCAAGCCGATCAAGGTCGGACGCGACCCCTGGTTCATCGCGATCACCCCGAACGGCAAAACCGCCTACGTCGCCAACTTCCGCTCGGACACGGTGACCCCGATCCGGGTCGCCACCAACACCGCGCTCACACCGGTCAAGGCCGGGAAGTACCCGGGCGACCTCGCGGTTACCCCGGACGGCAAGACCGTCTACGTCACCGACCCGGGCTTCGTGGGGAGCGGGGACACGGTGACCCCGATCCGGACCGCCACCAACACGGCCCAGAAGCCGATCACGGTCGGCAGCGACCCCGTGGCCATCGCCATCACACCCTGAACGACCAGCCGCCGGGCCGCCCAGACGGTGGCCGGATGCCGAACCGCCTTCGTCCACGCCGATCGGCGGTGCTGCGCGCTGACTCTAGGCAAGGGCCTGCTGCGCACGGGGAAACAAGGCGTCCGGCCTCGGGCGGCCTGCTCATGTCCTGGCCGCGTGGTGTTCGAGGGGCCGGCCGGGCGGGGGCTATGGCCGGGGGACCTCGGGGCGATCGATGATCCGCAGCCAGGAGCCGTCGGGCTGGCGGCGCAGCACCTGGACTCGCACGCCGGTGTTATCGGCCGAGCGGGTCGAGGTCAGCGCCAGGTCCTCGAACCGGACGGTGGGCAGCGGCGCCTCGACAGCGAACTGCACCCCCGCGTCGGCCATCTGCTGATAGACGGCCTGGATGGCCGCCCGCCCGGTCACCGGCCGGTCGGCCGGGTAGGCCAGCACGGCGTGCGGTTCGTACAGGGCCGCCACCCCGGCCGCGTCGCCGGCGTTGAGCCGCTCGGCGACCATGCGCGTCACATCCTCCGGCTGCATCGCCTTCGCCTGATCGCTCACCGAGACCGCCCTTCCGGCTTGCCGCCAAGCCATCCACCCATCCGTGCCGTGGCAAGGCATCACGAGGAAGACAGCCTATGACTGGAGTGCCAGGTCGCTGGCGAGCGGACGCCTGCGGCTCCCCCGTGCCGCCCACCGGACACCGCGCGGCCGGCGCCGGCGGCCGTGCTCGCAGGCATCCCGATCAGCCAGCTCTGTTCCCGGCCGGCCAGGCAGAACCAGCAGCTGTCTGGCGCGTAACGGCGCGTCGGCGGCCGTTCTCCCTGACCTTCTCCATCACTGAGCGTGACGCCGCCTCTCGATGCACACCGATGCCGACCGTCGACTCGGTGCGGCATGACTGGCCTGGAGGTCGCCGTCGGGCGAGGTGTCCCGTCGATGCTGCGAACGAACGGCCCGGCCGCCGCTGGCGGGCTGCTGCCTGAACTGGCGCGTGCCCTATGCGGCGCGAGCCCGCGTCTCTCTGGCTGTCTGCGAACGGGTCTGCCTCGGTACGGGCCGGGTTTAGCTGATCGCCCTCTGCAGAACCGCTCGGTGCGTGAGCATCCAGGACGCGCTGCGGACCCGCCAGGTGATCGCCCAGGCAAACGGGTACCCGGTGCCGGTGACCCCGGTCGTGGTCTGCGGCGTCACCCCGGCGTCGGCGGCCTCCGCGCGGGCGCATCCCGCTGCCCCAGGCCAGCCCCAGGCCCCTAGCGGCACCTCAGCGTCAGCCCGGCCAGGATCCCTCATCACCCCACCATGCCAGGGCGATCCCCGCGGAGCACCCGGTTATCCCGGCCCGATC
>JBKQSL010000213.1:0-7725 GCA_052143655.1 Streptosporangiaceae bacterium
CGGCGACGGGCTGGTTCTTGTCGACTTCTGGGCCTCCTGGTGCGGGCCGTGCCGGATGTTCGCGCCGGTGTTCGAGCGGGCGTCGGCCAAGCACGCGGACGCGGTGTTCGGCAAGGTGGACACCGAGGCCGAGCCAGCGCTGGCAGGCGCGTTCGGGATCTCCTCGATCCCCACGCTGATGATCATCCGGGACGGGATCGTCGTCTACGCGCAGCCGGGCGCGCTGCCCGAGCCGACCCTGGAAGAGCTCATCGGCAAGGCCCGCGAGCTGGACATGGACGCGGTCCGGGCCAGCGTGGCGGAGCAGGAGCAGGCCAGCCCGAGGGCCGGCCACTGAGTTCCGCCGGGCCCGCGAGCCCGGCCGCGCCCGGACGGGCGCCCGCACGTCTTTCTGCTCGCCCCTCAATACCCTGCCGGGTACTATCATCACGACGTCAGGAATGGGAGGGCGGCTGATGACCGTCGACGAAGAGGCCATGGGAGCCGTGCTCAACCGGCTGCGCCGGGCTCAGGGTCAGCTGGCCGGCGTGATCGGCATGATCGAGTCAGGCCGTGACTGCAAGGATGTGGTCACCCAGCTGGCTGCCGTGTCCCGTGCGCTCGACCGGGCCGGGTTCAAGATCGTGGCCAGCGGGATGCGGCAGTGCCTGTCCGGCGGGGAGCAGGCCCCGATGACCCAGGACGAGCTGGAGCGGCTGTTCCTGGCGCTCGCCTGAGCGAGCCAGCTGCGGATGCGGCGCCCGGAAGCTGATCCCGGGCGCCCGCGCTCACACAGCGTCCGGGCCGCGCTGGCCGGTCCGCACCCGGATGATCGAGTCGACCGGGGTGACCCAGATCTTGCCGTCACCGATCGTGCCGGTCCGCGCCGCGTGCACCAGGGCGTAGACGACCCGCTCGGCGGCTGCGGAGTCGACGACCATGTCGAGCCGGATCTTGGGCACCAGGGATGCGCCGAGGTCCTCGTTATGGCGCGGGTCGGGATGGCCGTACTGATGGCCGAAGCCGCGGACCTCCTGCACCGTCAGTCCGTGCGCCCCGCTGCCGATCACGGCCGAGACGACCTCGTCGAGCCGCTCCGGCTTGACGACTGCCGTGATCAGTTTCATGACCTCTCGCCTCCCGCAGGACCCGCCCGCCGCAGCCCGCGCACCCGCCCGACTCGGGCCGGCCGGGACGGCGGGCATGCCCGCCTCTGCCGGGCACCCGGCCAGCATCGGACCAGTGCGAGCCGCCGCGGCAGAGGCCATCGGCGGCCGAACCAGGCCGAAGGTCCCGCCCGTATGGGCCACAGGTCCCTGACGGGCGGCCCGGGCACCGGTCAGGGTTGATCCTGGTACCCGCTGAGGGGACTGCCGGCTAACCACGGGCTGTCGGCCAACAGCTCGCCTGGGTCCGCGGGACATGCGGAGCTGGGGACCGGAACGGCTCACTGCCGGGCCGCCGATCCTCCCTGTCGTCAGACAGATATTCGCTGGACCGCCTGGGCATGTCGCGTCCCCGTCGGCGGGTGCCGCCAGTGCCGGGTCCCCCGGCGGTGCTGGCCGACCCGCACTGTGACCTGGTCCCAGCCCCCCTTCCGGGACCAGAGGATCCCCTCCCGGCCGCTGGCCGGCCTTCGTCACAGCGCGGGCCGGCTCGCGCAGCTGCCTGCGGTCCGGCAGCGGCTCGTCGCCGGACTCCCCGGCAGGCATGCCGGGGAGTCCGGCCGGCCGGCGGAAAGTGGTCCCGGCCCAGACCGGTCCTTGTGCTCGGCCCCGCGGGACAAAGGGCCCTGCCTGCCCCGGTCACGCGGCGGGCATTCTCGAGGCAGCAAGCACGCGAGGGCCACCAGCCTCCGCCGAGGAGGGCAGGTTATGCCAGGCAGCCACGTTCAGCGAGAGCTGAGCCGGGGAGAAGCGCTGCAGTTGCTGAGCAGCGTTCCGATGGGCCGCGTGGTATTCACGCGGCACGCGCTGCCGGCCATCCGCCCGGTCTCGCACATCGTCGAGGACGGGCGGATCGTGTTCCGCACAGGCACCGAGAGCCCACTCAGCGCGAGCATGCGCAGCGGGGCAGAAACCGTGCTGGCGTTCGAGGCTGACGTGATCGACCCGCAGGACCACACCGGGTGGGCCGTCGTCGCCGTCGGCGGGTCCCGCCGCGTCGATGACCCGGCCGCCGTCAGCCATTACCAGCGTGTCCTCCCCTCGCTGGATGACGGCGGCGACGACGAGCTGATCGCCATCCAGGCCGACTTGGTCAGCGGCTACCGGATGATGGCGGCGGGCGCCAGCATGTCCTCGTCCTGACCGCCATCGGCAGCCGGCTGGCTCGGGCCGGGCCGCGGGCCCGTGAGCACGACGGCCCGGATTGACGGGACCTTAGCCCCTGAGTCACGCAGGGCGGTGGCACGAACACTAGGGGCTTCGGGCGATGCCCGGCTGGGTGATGGCCTCGACGGGACGGAGGTCATGGTGAAGGCGAATATCGGCGACCGCCTGATAGCTGACGGCCACAGCGATCGCGTTGGCGTGATCATCGGGCTGCGCAATGCCGACGGGACTCCGCCATATATCGTCAAATGGCAGACTGACGGCCATATCGCGCTGTTTTTTCCCGGTCCCTACACCCGCATAGCACCGGCCGAGCCGGCGGCGGACGGCCCGCTGGCGGAGGGCAGCACCGCCGGGCCGGCCCGGCCGGCGGGCAAGGACTCAGCGGCCTGCTGACCAGTTACCGGCCGCCGCCGGCCAGCACGGGAAGTCCCGGTCAGCCCGCGCGGTGCTGGTCAGCCGCGCGGCGCCGGTCAGCCGCAAGGTGCGGCTGGGCCGCCGGATGCCCCGGTCAGCGCGGGACAGACGCCCGCAGGGCCAGGATCGCGCTGACGTCCGCGCGGAACGTCTGGCGGCCGAGCTGGCCGCCCCGGTACCCGGACGTCAGCGCAGTCAGCGCATGCTCGCCCTCGCCAACGTCCTGGCCCGAGCACAGCAGTAGCTGCATGCCCGCCCGCGCCGCCAGCTCAGCCCGGTTCCCGATCGTGCCGTAGGCACGCAGTGCGCCGGCTTCCAGCGCGTCAGTGATCGTCACGCCGCGGAAGCCCAGGCGCTTGCGCAGCTCGCCTTGCACGATGTTGGTGGACAGGCCCGCTGGCCGGGGGGCCAGCGCCGGGTAGCGGGCCCACGACACCATGACAAGCCGGACCCCGGCGGCGATGGCCGCCTTGTACGGGTACTCGTCCACCGTGCGGATCTGCCGGGCCGACAGGCGCAGCGTCACCGGCCGCACGTCGGTGTCCTGGTTCTTCGTGGCGGCGCCGAGGCCGGGGAAGTGCTTGGCGGTGGCCGCCACTCCGCCGCGCTGCTGTGCCCTGATGAAGTCAGCGCCGAGGTAGGAGACGGTACGGGCATGGTTGCTGTAGGACCGGCCGAACTGGTCGATGAAGTTGCCCGCCTTGCGGTACACGTCGAGCACCGGCGCCAGGTTGACGTTCATGCCGACGCCGCGCAGGTTAGCCGCGGCCCCGCGGCCGGCCAGCTTGGCCTGGGCCGCCGGGTGAGCTGACTGGCCGATCTGCTTCTCCGACAGCGCCGGGGCGCCGGGCAGCCGCCGGACCTCGCCGCCCTCCTGGTCGGTCATCAGCAGCAGCGGCAGCCGCACCGGGTTGTCCGGGCTGGCGTCGGCCTGCTCCAGCTTCCTGGTCACCGCGGCGACCTGCGGCTCGCTGGAGATGTTCTGCGAGAAGAAGATCACCCCGGCGGCGTCGCCATGCCGGATCAGGGACAGCAGCCCGGCGGGCGGGTTGAGGCCGCTGTAGCTGTAGATCACCCGCTGTCCGGCCAGCTGCCGGTCGGTCAGCTTCGGCAGAGCCGCGGCGGCCCGGCCGGCCGAGGCGGCAGGCGCGGCCGCAGGCGCCTGGGCCGGCCGCGAGACGTGCCCGGACGAGGACATCAGCACTCCGTGCCGGGGTGCGCCGGGCGAGCGGCCGGCTGCGGCTGACCACGCGATGGCGGCAACCGCCGCGATCACGACGCAAGCCGCGCCGATCCGCAGCCAGAGCGGGGAAATACGCACAAGTTCGCCTCTCTGCGGGCCGGGTCAGCGTCCGGTCGA
Source organism: Streptosporangiaceae bacterium (assembly GCA_052143655.1). Lineage (GTDB taxonomy): Bacteria > Actinomycetota > Actinomycetes > Streptosporangiales > Streptosporangiaceae > CAVSUR01. Next base: position 4,090 of record JBKQSL010000213.1, read on the forward strand.
CGCCGCTCCTGCCATTAACGTTCCTGGCCCGGCCCGCGCTTCCAGCACCAGGAATTTCCCGCCGTCCGTGTCCGGCCGACGCGGCGCGGCCCGGTGCGGCGCCCGCGGAACGAGTGAGCGTCCTGGTCACGGCGGCGGTTCCGGCTAGCCGCAGCCGGGCAGCACCGTCACCAGGACCAGTCCAGCATCACATAAAGTCGCGGCCCGGCCCGGCGGTTGCGGGTTCCTGGCGCGGCGCAGGCAGCGCCGAGCCCCCGTTGCGGGGCGGTGGCCGGGCCGGTTGCGGGGCGGTGGCCAGGCCGGTTGCGGGGCGGTGGCCGGGCCCTGTCGCAGCGATGGCCGGCCCCGGCACAGGGCGGCGGCGGCCCGGTTACGGGGCGGTGGCGGGCACCATCGCGGCGGTCGCGGGCATCAGCCGGCTCGCCGTGCGCTCCGCCGTGCCGCGCGCCCACCGGCCGCTGGTGAGCACGCCGACCAGCAGCACCCCGGCCCCGCATCCGGTCACGATCCACCACCCCACGTGACTGGCCTGCGCAAAGCCGGACGGCAGCGGGCCGACCATGGCCGAGAGCACGGCCGAGCCGACCACCGCGACCCCGAGCGAGCCGCCGACCTGCCGGCTGGTGGACGCGATCGCGGCGGCGACCCCGGCCTGCGAGCGGGGCATGCCCGACACGGCCGTGTTGGTGATCGGCGCGTTCACCATCCCGAACCCGAGCCCGAAGATCACGTAAGCGGCGATCAGCCAGCCCAGCGACGTGCCGGTCGTCAGGCGGGTCAGCATGAAACCACTGGCCGTGATCGCGATCCCGGCCACGGTCAGCGGCAGCCGGGTGCCGCGGACACCGACGATGCGGCCCGACAGCGGCGCGAAGACGACGGTCATCATCGCCATCGGCAGCATGTACAGTCCCGCGTGCAGCGGCGAGTAGCCGCGCACATCCTGCAGGTAGAGCGTGCTCATGAACAGGAAGCCGGCCAGCGCGGCGAACGCGCTGATCGCGATCACGGTGGCGCCGGCGAACGGCGCACTGCGGAAGAACCTCAGGTCCAGCAGCGGCTCCTCGCGCCTCGGCTCGTAGCTGAGCAGGGCGACCAGCGCCGCCGCCGCCAGGCTGAAGCAGCCGATGATCTTCGCTGAGCCCCACCCCGCGCCAGGCCCCTCGATGATCGCGTAGGTGAGCGACGCGAGCAGCACGATGATGATCAGCTGGCCGACCGGGTCCAGGCGGCGCGCTCGCGCCGCCCGGGATTCCGGCACGAACAGGCCGGTCAGCACCAGCGCGGTGATCCCCACCGGGATGTTCACCCAGAAGATCCCGCGCCAGCCCACCGAGTCGACCAGCGCGCCCCCGACGATGGGGCCCAGGGCCATGCTGACGCCGACCACGCCGCCCCAGACGCCGATCGCGCGGGCCCGCTCGGCCGGGTCGGTGAACGTGTTCGTGATGATCGACATGGCGACCGGGTTGAGCATGGAGCCGCCGACCGCCTGCAGCATCCGGAATACCACCAGCCAGCCCAGCCCCGGGGCCAGGCTGCAGGCCAGCGAGCCGAGGGTGAACAGGACCAGCCCGGTCATGAAGGTGCGCTTGCGGCCCAGCCGGTCCGCGGTAGAGCCCGACAGCATCAGCAGGCTCGCCAGCACCAGCGTGTAGGCGTCGATCGTCCACTGCAGCCCGGACACGCCCGTGTGCAGGTCCCGCTGGATCGACGGCAGCGCCACGTTCACGATCGTGGAGTCCAGGCCCACGATGAGCAGGCTCATGCAGCAGATCGCCAGCACCAGGTAGCGGCGCTGGCGGCTCAGCTCACTCGGGGTCATCTGCGAAGTATCCCTTATCCGGTCACATTCGTTGCTGGAGCACAACTAACTTTCACGGTCGTGCTGGTGCAACCGCGGCAGGGCGCCGTCAGATTCCCGGCGGGGCCAGCCGATGTCCCGGCGTTCCCGGCGGGGTCAGCTACGAGGTCAGCCGATGTCCCGGCGGCGCAGCCCCGCCAGGGCGACCGCAGCCAGCACGGCGACGATGGCGATCAGCCAGATCAGCGGCGCGGCGCTGACCGTGCCGCCGGGCAGCTTGGGCAGATGGGTGAACGGCGAGACGTCGAGCACCCACTGCGGCAGCTGCAGTGTGCCGCCGAGGAGCAGCAGCATGACCGCCGCGCCGAGCGCCGTCCAGCCGCCGGCTGCGCACGCCCTGGGCGCCACCCCGAACAGTGCCGCAGCGACGCCGGCGATCACCAGCGCGGCCGGCGCCTGGGCGAGCCCGGCGGCGAGCAGCGGCGCCAGCTTGCTGCCGCCGGCCACCGCGGGCCGCGCTCCGTAGCCGAGCCCGGCACCGAGCCCGGTCGCCGCCAGGATCACCACGGTGCCGCCCGCGGCGATCGCCAGGTGACTCAGCCCCCAGCGCAGCCGGCCTGCGCCGGTCGCCAGCACGGCGTCGGCACGGCCTGCCGTCTCCTCGGACCGCAGCCGGAGCACCGCCGAGACCGCGTATCCGGCCGTTATCAGCCCGCTGAAGCTCATGATCGCGGCGAGGTAGGCGTCGGTCAGCGTCGCCGTGCCGCCCAGCCGGGCCATGATGCGGCGGATCTCGCTGCTGCCGAGCAGGCCGCCGATCCCCCGGGCAGCCGAGCCGATCAGCACGCCGTAGACCAGGGCGCCCAGGGTCCAGGAGATCAGCGGGGCCCGCTGCAGCCGCCAGGCCAGCGCCAGCGGGCTGCGCAGCCATCCGGCGGCCCGGGCCGGGCCCGGCCGCTGCGGCAGCACGCCGGCGTCGTAGTCGCGCCCGGCCGCCAGCAGGCCGGCCGCCACCCCCAGCAGCACCGTCAGCGCGGCCGGCAGCACCAGCACCCACCAGCGGATCCCGTCGAACGACCGGATCATCTCGGCCCAGCCGACCGGCGACAGCCAGGTCAGCCAGCGCGGGCCCGATGCGCCGGCCGCATCACCGACGGCCCGCAGCACGAAGGCGGCTCCCAGCGCGCCGATGGCGATGCCGCGTGCGGCCCGGGCGGTCTGCGACAGCTGCGCCGTCACTGCCGCCAGGGCAGTGAATACCAGCCCGCAGCCGGCGATCGCCAGCGCCAGCGCCACCGAGCCGGCCGCGGCCACGTGCAGCGCGATGAGCCCGGCCGAGATGAGCACGGCGAGCAGCACGTTCGCAGCGCAGGAGATCAGCAGTCCCGCGGTCATCGCCGCATGCCGGCCGACGGCCGCCGAGCCCACCAGCTCCAGGCGGCCGGTCTCCTCATCGCCCCTGGTGTGCCGGACGACCAGGAATATCGACATCAGCCCGGCCCCGGCCGCAGCGAGCGCGCCGTACCGCCAGGCGGTCAGCGACCCGATCGAGGTGCCGTACAGCGGGCCGTAGAACGCCAGCAGCGCGGGGTTATGACCGGCGGCCGCGGCGAACTCCGCCCGGCTGGCCTCGGTCGGGTAAAGCTTGCGGAAGCTGTACGCCGTGCCAGCCACCAGAGCGGTCAGGACGTAAACCCAGGCCGGCAGCATGAACCGGTCGCGGCGGCCGGCCAGCCGGGCCAGCGCCGCGGTCCCGGCCAGCGTCCCGGCGCCCGGCCGACGGCCGGCCGCGGCAGGCGCCCCGGCTCCGCCCAGTGCCGCCGGGGCGGTCA
>JBKQSL010000214.1:0-10399 GCA_052143655.1 Streptosporangiaceae bacterium
GTGGAGGTTCAGCATGCTGAGGCGCTGCGGCTGCTGGGTGATCTGGGCCCGGCGCGGTCGTATGCGGCCGAGGCGCTGCGCACGGCGGACGGGAGTCACCTGCGCAGCCAGTTCCACCGGTTCGCCACGATGGCGATGGTGCTGGCGGACGGCCATGACGCCGAGGCGGCGGCGGGGGCGGCACGGCAGATGCTGGAGCGGGCGCGGGGGATGGAATCGGCCCGGGTCCGAGACCGGGTCACGGCGGTGTCCAGGGCGGTCAGCGGGCGCGGGGATAGCATCGCGGGGCGGGAGTTCGGTGAGCTGGCCAGGGCTCAGCTCGCCGTCCCGGTCTGAGCCACCGCGGGCGGGAAGGGTGTGCGGGCGTGGAGTGGAAGGTCATCAGTGAGCAGTCGCTGTACCGGGATGAATGGCTGGATGTGAGGCTGGCTGATGTGGAGTTGCCCGGCGGGCGGCGTCTGGCGCACCGGCTGATCCGCACTCCGCCGGGTGCTGGGGTGGTGGCCGTCGATGACGCACGCCGGGTGCTGTTGATCTGGCGGCATAGGTTCATTACCGGGGCGTGGGGCTGGGAGATCCCGGTCGGCAAGATCGAAGACGGGGAGCAGCCGGTGATGGCGGCGGCGCGAGAGTTCGAGGAGGAAACCGGCTGGCGGCCGGGGGCGCTGCGGCCGTTGCTCACAGTTCACCCGACTCCGGGCCTGATGAACTCGGTGCATCACATCTACAGGGCTGAGGGCGCCCGGTTTATCGGCAGGCCGGTTGATGACTTCGAGTCCGAGCGGGTGGCGTGGGTGTCTCTTGACGAGGTGCCCGCGCTGATCGGCAATGGGGAAGTCGTCACTGGGACCACGATGGCGGCCTTGCTGTACGCGCGCGGGACGGAGTAGCTGCCGTCGCGGGCATCGTGCGCTGCCCGGATCTGCCTGGGCAGTTCCTTGCGCTGCGCGTTATGGGTGGTGCCGCTGTCGTTAGCGCGCAAGGCGGCTGGTGCGCGCCGTAGGCGCGGATGGCGGCGAAGGCGCTGGCGTGGTCGCGGAGCATCGCGCGGGCGTTGGCGATATCGAGGCGGTGACGGAGCCTGCTGACCAGTTCTGGGAAGCTACAGCTGGGTGGTCCATTCGATGGTCAGACTGCGGCCGGGGTCGGCCAGGGTTTCCATTTGTAGTATCGCCTTGCACGCCAACGGCACCGTCACCGCGATCAGCCCCGACCGCACCCGAGCCCTGCGCAGTCACGACCCGCCCACGCGGGCCGCGTGACGGCTGCGGACACCAGGAATCCCGCTCCGCCGGCAGCAGCAGCCGCAGGACGTGTCATTGTCCCGCAGCGGGCTGTCCGCGATCGTTGCTAGCGTGCTAGTAGCCGTCCCGACTGCTGGAGCTACTGCGGATGCTCGTGATCCACGGAGTCTGGGCCTATGGCGCGCTGCTGCTGTGGGCCGAGGATTCCGAGAGCCTGGCCGCGGGAGCGCAGCAGGCCGGGCTGCCGCACCCTGCAGCGCGTCGTGGGGCGCCGCGGGCACCGCGCCCGCACCCGTTCGCGGCCACGGTGCAGGCGCTCGCGGAGGCGATTGCCCAGCTTGCGGGCCAGGACGGTGACCTGGCCCGCAAGGCAGCCGAGGACGAGCTGACCCTGCACCTGCCGACAGCATCCGGGCAGCCGCTTGCCTCGCCAGAGCTGGCCGCTGAGGACAGTACGTCCGCGCGGGTCCGGCTGGCGCCCTGGCGGATCCCCGTGCTCACGTTCGAGCCGGCCGTGGCGGGCGATCTGCTCGCATCACTCGCCGATGCCGGCGCCGAGCAGGCCGTCCCCGGCGGCTCGGTGCGCTACCTGGACGCGATCGCCGCGCTGGCGGCCGACCTCGCCGCGCGCGGCCGGGTGCTGCCCGGGCTGACCGAGGACGATGGCTACTGCGCCCGGTGGCTGCCCGTCCTGGCTGGCACCGATGCGCAGCGGGCCCGTGAGCTGGCCGCCGCCATGCCGCCGCTGTGCCGGGCCACCGAGGCGTCGGGCGTGCCGTCGGCGGCCGTGCTGGCCGACGCGCTGGACACGCTGGCCGACGCGGCGGTCCGGCGCAGCCTTGGTCCCGGATTCGCGCTGCTGCCGCCCCGGCGCGGCCGCCGGCCGGCTCGCGAGCCGGTGGCCGAGCGCTGGGCCGCCGCGCTGACCGGCGCCGACAGCCAGGTGACGGTCCTGGACAAGCAGGACGAGCGAGAGGCCGCCGAGCTGGCGGCCAGCCTGGCCGCCTGGCGGCAGGCGGCCCAGCAGCCGGCCGGGCCGGTGCGCACATGCTTCCGGCTGATCGAGCCGGCCACCGCCGAGGAGCCGACAGCCACCGCCGGCGAGCCCGCAGGCACCGCCGGCGAGCCCGCAGGCACCGCCGAGCCGGACGGGTGGACCGTCGAGCTGGCGCTGCAGGCCACCGACGATCCGAGCCTGCTGCTCCCGGCGGCCGGCATCTGGTCCGGGGCCACGGCTGGCGGCTGGGCCGCGGCCGGCGTGCGGCATCCGGAGGACGAGCTGCTGGCCGGGCTGGGCGCGGCCGCCCGGCTGTTCCCCGAACTGCACGAGGAGCTGCGCACCCCGGCCCCCGCCGCGGTCCGGCTGACCACCGAGGGCGCGTTCGGCTTCCTCTCACAGACCGCCCCGCTGCTGTCCGGGGCCGGGTTCGGGGTGCTGCTGCCGGACTGGGTGCGCAGGGCCCGGCTCGGCCTGAAGCTGACCACCCGGACTCAGGCCACCGCCGGGGCGAGCGTGACGCAGGCCGCGTTCGGCCTGAATGACCTGGTCAGCTTCCGGTATGAGCTGGCCGTCGGCGGCGAGCCGCTGGATCCCGCCGACCTTGCTGAGCTGGCCCGGCTCAAGGTCCCGCTGGTGCGGCTGCGCGGCCGCTGGGTCGAGCTGGACCAGGCGCACCTGCAGGCGGCGCTGAAGTTCCTGCGGCGGGACCGGTCCGGCACCATGACCGCGGCCGACGCGCTGCTGGCCGGCCTGTCCCCGGCCGAGGAGGAGCTGCCGGTCGAGCAGGTTGACGCGGACGGCTGGCTCGCCGACCTGCTGTCCGGCGAGGCCGACCGGCGGCTCGCGCCCGTCGCCACCCCAGCCGGGTTCCACGGCGAGCTGCGTCCCTACCAGGAACGCGGCCTGGCCTGGCTGTGGTTCCTCAGCGGCCTCGGCCTCGGCGGTGTCCTCGCAGATGACATGGGACTTGGCAAGACGGTGGCCATGCTTAGCCTGCTGGCGCACGAGCGGGAGCCGGGTGACCGGCCGGGGCCGACGCTGCTGGTCTGCCCGATGTCGCTGGTCGGCAACTGGCAGCGGGAGGCCGAGCGGTTCACCCCGGACCTGGCCGTGCACGTGCACCATGGCGCGGACCGGCTGGCGGGCGACGAGCTGGCGGCCGCCCTGGCCGCGGCGGATCTGGTGATCACTACTTACGGCGTGGCCGCCCGGGACCAGGCGGCGCTGACGGGGGTCAGCTGGGCCCGGGTGGCCTGCGACGAGGCGCAGAACATCAAGAACGCCGCCACCCGCCAGGCCCGCGCCGTGCGCGCGCTGCCCGCCCGGTCCCGGGTCGCGCTGACCGGGACGCCGGTGGAGAACCGGCTGTCGGACTTGTGGTCGATCATGGAGTTCACCAGCCCGGGCCTGCTCGGGCCGGCCGAGAAGTTCCGCACCGGCTACGCGGTCCCGATCGAGCGCAGCGGGGACGAGGAGGCCGCGCAGCGGCTGCGGCGGATCACCGGCCCGTTCATCTTGCGCCGGCTCAAGACCGATAAGTCGATCATCTCCGACCTGCCGGACAAGCTGGAGATGAAGGTCTGGTGCAACCTGACCCCCGAGCAGGCGACGCTGTACCAGGCGACGGTGGCCGACATGCTCACGAAAATCGAGGCCGCGGCGGAGCCGATCGAGCGGCGCGGCCTGGTGCTGGCCACCATGGCCAAGCTCAAGCAGGTCTGCAACCATCCCGCGCACCTGCTCGGCGACGGCTCCCGGCTGGCTGGCCGGTCCGGGAAGCTGGCCAGGCTGGAGGAGATCTGCGAGGAGGTGGTGGCGGCCGGGGAGAAGGCGCTGTGCTTCACCCAGTACGCGGAATTCGGCCGGCTGCTGCAGCCCTACCTGGCCGCGCGGCTGTCCTGTCCCGTCCGCTTCCTGCACGGCGGCACGCCGAAGAAGCAGCGCGACGCGCTGGTAGCTGATTTCCAGGAAGAACGACAGCCGTCGGTGTTCCTGCTGTCGCTGAAGGCCGGCGGGACCGGGCTGAACCTGACCGCGGCCAGTCACGTCATCCACGTGGACCGGTGGTGGAACCCGGCGGTCGAGGACCAGGCCACCGACCGGGCGTTCCGGATCGGCCAGCGCAAGGACGTGCAGGTGCGCAAGTTTGTCTGCGTCGGCACGGTCGAGGAGCGGATCGACGCCATGATCGAGGAGAAGAAGGCCCTGGCCGAGCGGATCGTCGGTACCGGCGAGAGCTGGCTGACCGAGCTGTCGGTGGCGCAGCTGCGCGATGTCCTCGCGCTATCCCCGGACGCGGTGACGCCATGACGCCCCGCCGGGAGCCGGACCCGCAGTTCTGGCGGGACGAGGCCCGCCCGCGGATCGCCGGGAACGGCATCCGGGCCCGCAGCAAGCGCGGCGCGATCGGCGAGCAGTGGTGGTCGAAGCGGTTCACCGGGGTGCTGGAGTCCCTGGGCATGGCCGGGCGGCTGGCCCGGGGCCGCAACTACGCCAGGTCCGGCCAGGTACTGGGTTTCGAGATCTCCTCGGGGTACGTGACCGCGCAGGTCCAGGGGTCGCGGCCGAAACCCTACCGGGTCCGCATCCAGGTGCTGCCGCTCACCACCGCGCAGTGGCAGCGGGTGACCGATGAGCTGGCGGCGCAGGCGCTGTTCCGGGCCAAGCTGCTGGCCGGGGAGATGCCGCCGGAGATCGAGGAGATCTTCGCGGGCTGCGGGACGCCGCTGTTCCCGCGGTTGGCGCGGGACATGCAGATGTCGTGCTCCTGCCCGGACTGGGAAGTGCCGTGCAAGCACCTGGCCGCGGTCTGCTATGTGCTCGCGGAGGCGTTCGACACCGACCCGTTCGGCATCCTGGCCTGGCGCGGGCGGGGCCGGGACGAGCTGCTCGCTGCCCTGCGCGGGTCAGCGCCGGGCCGGCCGGGCGAGCCCGCGGTGCCGCCGCCGGTCGTCGACGTCGCGGACCGGTCGCTGGCTGAGCACGACCCGGCGGCATTCTGGTCGCCGGGGCTGTCGGCCGCCCGGCTGCGGGCCCTGCCGCCGGCCGGCCTGGCACCTCCCGACCTGCTGCTGCGCAGCCTGGCGGCCCCGGATGTCCGGATCCGCGGCCGCGACCTGGGCACGCTGCTCAGCCCCGGGTACGCGCTCCTTCCGGCCAGTGCCGTCGGTGACGATCGCGCTGCCGGCTCGGATAGCGCCGTCAGTTCAGATCGTGCGAGCCAGTCAGCAGATCCTGGACGCGGATCTTGAGCCGGATCACCGGGACCCGCAGCCGCTGCTCCCGGCGCAGGGCGCGGCTCAGCTTGCGCGGCCGGCGGCCGTAGCGCCAGCGGGCCCACGGTGACCCGGGCCGGGCCAGCCGGACCGTGCCGATCATCAGCAGCGGCGGCAGGAAGACGCCGAACAGGGCGGTCCAGATCTTGCCCTTCAGCAGCGTGAGCACGACCAGCCCGAACATCGGCACGAGCACCCAGGTCAGCGTGAGGCTCACCGGCCCGTACCGGTGGCGGGCCACGCTGGCCACCCCGACCGGGGTGGCCCCGATCAGCAGCAGCGCGGTCACCCCGGCCGCCACGAAAACGGTGTCGATCGACAGCCGGCCCTCGTTGCTCCAGTAGACGTCGCGCAGGTGCAGGATCAGCGCGAACTCGTCCAGGACCAGGGCCATGCCGAGGCCGAACACCGCCGCCGGGCCAGACCGCCAGGCCACCGAGTCCAGCGGGGCGGCGAGTTCCGCGATCCCGCCGGCCGCCATCATGATCACGCCGAAGACCATGTGATGGACGTGCACATCGCCGGCCACCACGTTGCCCGGCCACCAGCGGACCTTGGCCCTGATCATCCGCGAGGACAGCCGGATGAGCCCGAACCCGACGACGAACGCTACGAAGAAGCAGAACAGCGGCAGCCGCCCGGTCTCGACGACCCGCTCCTGGAACCACCCGGCCATCACGTTTTCCCAGTAGCCGGACTGGTCAGGATTTCCGGCCCGCCCGTGGGGCGATGAGCCAGGAGCCGGTGGCGAACGGGACCAGGTCCGCAGGACCGGGCAGGTTCTCGCCCGCGCCGAGTGCCAGGTTCTCCAGGTTGATGAACACCGCGACCAGATCGCTGGCCGCCACCTGCGCGCTGGCCATCAGCCCGCCCGCCTGTCCGTCCAGGTCCGCATGGCGCCTGCCTCTCTCGCTACCCGTTCAGGGTAGCCCGCAGCGCACCGGACACCCTGCTCAGCCGCGGTCTTCGCGGGCCGCTCCGGTCGCTCTACCTGCTGATGGGCGCCACGCTGGCGCCCGCCGCGCGGACGAGGTCGGCAGGGGCGAGCTCCATCTGCAGGCCGCGCCGGCCGGCGCTGCAGAACACGGTCGGGAAGCCGAGCGCGGCCGAGTCAATGATGACCGGCAGCCGGCGGCGCTGGCCCAGCGGCGAGATCCCGCCGGCCACGTACCCGGTGACGCGCTCGGCCGCGGTGACGTCGGCCATGGCCGCTTTCTTGCCGCCGGCCGCGGCGGCGAGAGCCTTGAGATCCAGCTGGCGGGCCACCGGCACCACGCCGACGGTCAGCTTCCCGTCCACCTCGGCGACCAGCGTCTTGAACACCCGCTCCGGCGGTACGCCGAGCGCCGCGCTGGCCTCGTCGCCGTAGCTGCCGTGCTGCGGGTCGTGCTGGTAGGGGTGCAGCGTGCAGGTGACCCCCAGCCGGCTCAGCGCGGCGGTCGCCGGAGTGCCGCCTGTCTTCGCTGCCGCCACGCTCGGCAGCCTAGCCGGGGACGCAGCCTAGCCGGGAGCGCGGTATTCCAGGTCCAGCAGAGCTGCCAGCTCGGTCAGGGTGATCTCGAACATCGGCGCCGCGTCGTCCAGCGCGAAGTGCAGGTGGCCGAAGACCTCCAGGCTCACCGCCCCGTACAGCCGGACCCAGCAGCGCAGGAACGCCAGCACGGCCCCGACTGGCAGGTCCACGCCGAGGGCCGCCGCGTAGTTTTCCAGCTGGGCGCGCAGGCGGGGATCTATCTCCTCGGCCGCGGGCACCGGGAACGGCCGGCGCATCCACAGCTCGTTGAACAGCGCCACGAACGTGCCGGCGAACTTCTGCGCGCACGAGGTGATCACGGCATTGCTTTCCTTCATCGCGCTGAGGGCCGGCAGCGGGGTGCCGAACAGCAAGCCGAACTCAGGCTTGTGGTCCATGGCCCAGCGCCGGAACTCCCGGCACGCGGCGACCAGCTTGGCGGTGATGTCGCCGCCGCTGTCCTGGCCCGCCCGCGTGATGGCGGCCTGGATGTCGTCGGCGATCTCGCTGAAGATGTCGGCGACGACATGCTCGAGCAGGTTCTCGTGGCTGTCGAAGTAGCGGTAGAGCGCGGGCGCGGTCATCCCCATCTCCCGGGCAATGGCGCGCAGCGACACTGCCTCCGGGCCCTGCTCGACCAGAATCTGGCGCGCGGTCCGCTTGATCTCCTCCGTCGTCGCGACCCGGACGCGATCGCGACGGCTCGGCGCCTGGACCACTGGTCTCACCTCCCGCGTCGGCCGTGAGCTGAACTTTAGCTGAACAGACTTGACGATCGTGAACGGCGTATGCAAGGTTAACACTATTAGCTAGTTAACGGCATTCGCTGATGTGATCACTACTAACAGTGTAGCCGCGACGGACGGCCCAGGTCAGGCCCGGTGCCCTTCCCGGTCGCGGCGGGCGGCCGGCGAGCCGAGCGGAGGAGCAGCAATGTTCGACAGGTGGGGACGGATCACGTACCGGCACCGGCGGCTGATCCTGGCGCTGGCGGTGCTCGCCGTGGCGTTCGCGGGAGTCTGGGGCACCGGGGTGTTCGGCCGGCTGCAGAAGTCCGGCGGCTTCGCCGCGCCGGGCAGCCAGAGCCAGCAGGCGGCGAACCTGGCGCAGCGGACCTTCGGCCGCGACGGCGGCGACGTCGTGGTGCTGTACCGCAGCCGGACGCTGACCGTGGCCGCGCCCGCGTACCGGGCAGCGGTGACGCGCACGCTGGCCGCGCTGCCCGCCCGCCAGGTGCGCGGCTACCAGACGTACTGGAACACCCGCTCGCCGAAGTTCGTCAGCGCCAGCGGCCGGGAGACCTACGCGGTGCTGGAACTATCCGGTACCACGGACGCGGCCCGGACCAGCAGTTACCAGGCCATCGAGGGACAGCTGGCCGCGCCCGGGCTGACCACGGTCGTCGGCGGCCAGATCCCGGCCGAGACCGCGATCAACCACCAGGTGACAGCCGACATCGGCCGGGCCGAGATGCTGTCCATGCCGGTCCTGCTGATCCTGCTGGCGGTCATCTTCGGCAGCCTGGCGGCCGCGAGCCTGCCGCTGGCCATCGGCGGCATCGGGATCCTCGGCTCGTTCACCGCGCTGCGGCTGCTGACGATGGCCACCCCGGTGTCCATCTACTCGATCAACATCACCACGATCATGGGCCTGGGGCTGGCGATCGACTACGGCCTGTTCATGGTCTCCCGGTTCCGGGAGGAGCTGCACCGCCAGCCCAGCACGGCCGATGCGGTGGCGCGGACCGTGGCCACGGCCGGCCGGACGGTCGCGGTGTCCGGCGTCACCGTCACCGTGGCGCTGATCGGGCTGACCCTGTTCCCGGAGACGTTCCTGCGCTCCATGGGCTACGGCGGCGTGGCCACCGTGCTGGTCGACATGCTCGCGGCGCTGACCGTCATGCCCGCGCTGCTGGCGGTGCTCGGGCCGCGGGTAAACGCGCTGCGCATCCGCCGCTCGGCGGCTCGCCCGCCGCGGCTGGAGAGCCACGGCGGCTGGTACCGCCTGGCGCACAGCGTGATGCGCCGCCCGGTGGCCTACGTGACGGTGATCGTGCTGGTGCTGCTCGCGCTGGCATCACCGTTCCTGCACGTGAACTGGGGCGGCACGGACGCGCGGGTGCTGCCGGCGACAGCTGGCCCCCGGGTAGTTCAGGAGGCCCTGTACCGCGACTTCCCCGGTAACGTGACCGCTCCGATCGAGCCGGTGGTGCAGTTCGGCGGCCCGGTGGCCGGCTCGCCGCAGCGCGGCGCCGCCCTCGCGGCCTACACGGCCCGGCTGCGCGCGGTCCCCGGGGTCAGCGGCGCTCAGCTGACCGGCGTGCGCGGCGACATCGCGCGGATAGACCTGCGTTATGCGCCGGATCCGCTGTCCTCGGCTGCGCGCGCCATCGTCGCCCGGGTCCGCGCCGTCGCACTGCCCGCCGGAGCCCGCGTGTACGTCGGCGGCCAGACCGCGCAGCTGGCCGACGTGCTCGCCAGCCTCACCGCGACCCTGCCGTGGATGGCACTGGTGATGGCGGGCGTCACGTTCGTGCTGCTGTTCCTGGCCTTCGGCTCGGTGGTGCTGCCGGCCAAGGCGATCGTGATGAACCTGCTGTCGCTGTCGGCCACGTTCGGCGTGGTCGTGTGGATCTTCCAGGACGGGCACCTGTCCGGGCTGCTGCGGTTCCAGCCCACCGGCTCGATCGACCCCACGATGCCGATCCTGATGCTGGCGATCATCTTCGGGCTGTCGATGGATTACGAGGTGTTCCTGCTGTCGCGGATCCGCGAGCGCTACGACGTGACCGGCGACAACACCGTGGCGGTGGCCAGCGGCCTGCAGCGCACCGGCGGAGTGATCACCAGCGCGGCCCTGCTGCTGGTCATCGTGATCGGCGCGTTCTCCGCATCCGGGATCACGTTCATCAAGCTGATGGGCGTGGGCATGATCATCGCGCTGGTCGTGGACGCCACGATCGTCCGGGTGCTGCTGGTGCCAGCCACGATGCGGCTGCTCGGCCGGGCCAACTGGTGGGCGCCGCGGCCGCTGCGGCGGCTGTACGGCCGGTACGGGATCACCGAGGGCGACGGCGGCGTGGACGCGGCGCAGGAGCAGCGCGCCGAGCCCGCCCCGGCCTGACCGGAGCGCCGTCAGCTCGGCCTCGCGGGCCTGGTGCTGGTCACCGCGGCGGTCTGGCTCGCCAGCCTGGCGCTGCTGCGCGGCAGGTTCTGTGGTGTCAGGAAAGAGCGCCCCATTAGGTAATGATTCAGATATGCCCGATGCGGACCGCGGCCCGGTGAGGTTGCACCTGAAACGAATGAGCGGGTGCCGACGATGAATGAGAGCCGGCCGGGGCGGGCAGGCTGATGACAGTAAATTTGGC
>JBKQSL010000215.1:0-8211 GCA_052143655.1 Streptosporangiaceae bacterium
TCTCGGTCGAGTACGCCGCGTGCCTGGAGTGCGGCACGTGCCTGGCCGTCGCCGCCCCGGGTGCGCTGAAGTGGCACTACCCCCGCGGCGGCTTCGGCGTCCAGTACCGCGAAGGCTAGCGGGCCGGCCACGCTTCAGCCCGGAGCGACCGCACATGCGACTCTCGCGGTCAGTGACGTGCTCGTCGGCAACCAGTGTCACAGCCGCCAGGTGCCGGTGAGCACGGTCCAGGTCTACCCGCCGGACGAGTACACCCCGCTGTTCGCGCCGCTGCGCGGAACGGGCTGCTCGGACCGGTCCCTGGTGGTGATGTACGTCAGCCCGGTGACATCCGGGTCATGACCGGGCTGCCGCAGTAACCGGACCGGGCAATGACGGCCGCTGGCTGAGCCGGGTGAACGCTAGCCGGCAGCCGGCGGCCCCGGCTGCCGGCGTGGGCCCGGTCCTAGAGCTTGTAGCCGATATCGCGGAGCAGGCGGTGGCGGGCGGCCGCATCGGCGTCGGTTTCCACGCCGACCGGCGGGAAGCCGTCGATCACTCCGGCCACGCCGCGGCCGCGACCGGTGACGGCCACCAGGACATCCACCGGGTTGGCGGTCGCGCAGAAGATCGAGCAGACCTCCGGCACCGCCTTGACCTGGTTGAGCACGTTCACCGGGAACCCGTGCCGCAGGAAGATCACGAACACGTGGCCGGCCGAGATGGCGATGGCGGTTGCGACCGCAAGCTCGGTGAGCTCGGCGTCGTTGCCCGACCGGCGCACCAGCCGGGCGGTGGACGCCTCGCAGAACGCGATCCCGAACCGCAGCGACGGCGACGTTCCGGCCAGGGCCTCGTGCAGGTCCTCGACCGTCTTGATGAAGTGTGACTGGCCGATGATGACGTTCAGGTCGTCGGGCTTGTCTATCGGGACGATCTCTAGCTCGGCCTTAGTGGTGGCCACTGGGCTTTTCCTTATCTCTGTATCTCTGTGTCAGCCCCTGCGGGCTCTGTCAGTCAGCCCCGGGGGGCCAGCCCCTCGGGGTCCGCCGCCGGGGCCCGGTCCAGCGTGCCCGCCGGGCCGCCGGGCGCGTTCCGGCGTCCCAGCACGACGAGGCTGTACACCCCGGCGGCCAGTACCAGGAAAGCGGACAGGAACAGCGCGGCGTGCAGGCCAGCGTAGAAGGCGCTGTAGGCGGCGTCGATGACCTTCTGCACCAGCGCGCCCTCGCCGGCGGCGGCCGCGCCGCCGGCGCCCCTGGCGTGCCCGCTGGACGGAACCGTGCCAGTCTCGATCGCCTTGATCACGATCGACTGAAAGGTGACCGGGATGCCCAGGTGATGCAGCCGGCTGGACAGGCTGGCCTGCAGCTGCGCGTTGACCAGGGCGCCGAGCACCGCGACGCCGGTCACCGCGCCGATCTCCCGGCTGGTGTTCGTCGCCGACGCGGCCATGCCCGACCGCTCCGGCGGCACGGCCGACAGCGCGGCCGAGGTGATCGGCACCACCGTGGTGCCGATCCCGATTCCGGTCAGCGCGAGCGCGCTGGCCAGCGGCAGGTAGGCCGGGCTCGGGCTCAGCGTCAGCGTGGTCAGCAGCAGGCCCGCTCCGAACAGCAGGCACCCGGCGAAGATCGACAGCCGCGGCCCGGCCGCCGAGGTCCACCGGCCCGCCAGCAGCGAGGCGGCGATCATCAGCGTGGTCATCGGCAGGAAGACCAGCGCGATCTGGTACCCGCTGTAGCCCACGACCTCATCCAGGTACAAGGCCGTGAAGAAGAAGACGGCAAACGTCGCGAAATAGGCGCAGAACGCGACCACGTTCGCAGCTGCGAACGCCGGCATGCGCAGGAACCGCAGGTCCAGCAGGGGATGCGCGGCACGGCTCTCACGCCAGCCGAACCCGGCCGTGGCGGCGGCGCTGATGCCCAGCAAGATGATCACGTGCGGTGCGGCGAAGCTGGAATTCTCGGCGCCGATCACCGCGAAGACCAGGGCGGCGAGCGCGGCCGCGCCGAGTACTGCGCCGCTGATGTCGACCCGGTGGGCATCGGGGTCGGAATTCTCCGGCAGCACGACCGCGGCCGCGATCAGGGCCGCAGCGCCGAAGAACAGGTTGAACCAGAAAATGGCCCGGAAGTTCCACACCCCGACCAGCGCGCCGCCCACCACCGGCCCGGCGGCGAGGGCCAGGCCGGAAACGGCGGCCCAGACGCCGAGGGCCCTTGTCCGGCTGCGCTCCTCGGTGTACAGGTGGCGCAGCATCGACAAGGTGCCCGGCTCGCTGGCGGCCGCGCCCAGGCCCATGACCGCCCGCCCGGCGATCACGAGCTGGATGTTCGGCGCGAGCGCCGACAGCACCGAGCCGGCGCAGAAGATCGCGACCCCGGTCAGCAGCACCTTCTTGCGGCCGAACTCGTCACCGATCATCCCGAACGCGAGCATGGCGCCGGCGAACGTCAGCGCGTACGCGCTGACGACCCACTGCAGTGCGGTGACGCCCGCGTGCATCTCAGCCTGCACGCTGCCGAGCGCGACGCTGACGACCGTGTTGTCCAGGAACGTCAGGAACAGCACCGTGCACAGCACGGCCAAGGCGAGCGAGCGGCCGCCGCGGCGGGCCGGCACCGCAGCCGCGGCGGCCGGCCCGGCTGCGGAGTGCACCACCCGGTTAGCTCGCCGGCTTGCAGGCCGCGGGCAGCCCGGAGGTCTTGCCGCCATTCTCCATGCCCAGCAGGCTGCAGAAGCTGGCCACGCCAACCTTCCAGGTGCCGTTCTGGTAGACCGCCACGCCCTTCTGGTTCGCCAGGGCCGACTGGCCGCTGACCAGGATCGAGTACACGACGTTGGCCTGCTTGGACGACACCATCGTCACCGAGGTGACCTTGGCCGTCGCGGTCTTGGCCAGCGCCGAGCCGGCCTGGGCATTGATGACGGGCGCAAACGTGCTGCCGTCCTGCAGCAGCGCGACCCGCCGGGACACCGGCGTCTTGGCGCTGAAGAACGCGACCCAGTCGGCCTCGACCGCCTTCTGCGCGGCGGACATGGCCGGCGCGGACGCCGATGCCGATGCCGTCTTCGTCGGCTTCTGACTGCTCGATGCGCTTGTGCCGCTGCTGCCGCAGCCAGCGACACCCCCGGCGGCCGCGCAGAGCAGCAGCAGCCATGGACCTGCCTTACGGATGTTCATGCAGCAACCTCCAGCCTCCGTGCGCCCGGCGGTCCGGCCGACCATGATCTCGGTCGTCCGCGGGCGAAATGCTGAATAAGCGCGGACTCACTGCCATGGCCGTGCTCACTACTGGGGCACGACCGGCGGTACCGCCGTTAGCAGCAGCTCGTGAGCCTGTCTGGCAGCTGCAGCGACCGTCCGGCTCTCCGCCCCGGTCATGGGCCCGTCTTCGAGCCCGCGCGCCAGCAGGCGCAGAGCTTCGGCAAGCGTCGTCACCGTGGTCTCTAGCTTAGCGATGCGCTGGGCGACTTCATCGGCCACCACTGGCCGGGACGCGCCCGGCTGTGTCTCGCTCATGGCCTCGCCCCGGGGTGGTCTGGGGAAACTTCCCGCCCAGGGGCATGCGCCTCCTGATACCAGCCCAGTCCGGCCGGCCGGGGCCGTCTGGAGGCGCAGGGCTCCTCTCGCCGGGACCAACGGCCCAGGGCCCGCAGCCGGTGCCAGCCGGGCGCAGCTTCTCGGCGGCGATCTGCCACGGTGGGCAAGGCCTGAGGGTCCTTCGTCCCCGCCAGTGGGGGAATTCGGCACTGCTGTCCGGACCGCCTGCCAGCCGACCCTGGAATCATGAATCTTCCTCCGCCGGAGCAGGTCGCCGAGCTCAGTGCCCAGCAGGACCGTCCGCGGACGGTCCTGGCCGCCATCGACTGGCGGGCAGTGCGCACCGCCGATCGCAGCTGCTGCTGCGCTGCGAAACCGGCTTATATCGCGGTCCTCCCGCCGGCGGAGGGCCGGGAGCACGCGACCGAGCTGCTGCTGTGCGGGCATCACTGCCGCGCCTCGCGGGCCGCCCTGGCCGAGACAGGCGCCGTCGTGCTCGACGAGCGCGGCGTTCCCGTCACCGTGGCAGACCTGGCGGCGATGCACGCCGGCTGACGGCTGCCCCGCCCGCCGGAAGGAGGCCGGACATGACTCATCGCACCGTGCGCGAGATCATGACCACCGCAGTGGTCACCACGACACCGGACGAGCCGTTCAAGAAGCTGGCCGCGCTGATGATCCGGCGGGGGATCAGCGCCGTGCCCGTCGTGGACACCGGCGGCCGCGTGCTGGGCGTGGTCTCCGAGATCGACCTGCTGCGCAAGGAGGAGTACGCACCCGACGGCTCGGCGCCCCCGCCGCCGCACTGGCGGCATGGACCGCAGCGCGCCCGGGCGGCCAGCCTCACTGCCGCGGACGCCATGACAGCGCCGCCGGTCGCCATCGCGCCGGATGCCACCCTCGTCGAGGCGGCCCGGGTAATGGACCGGCACCGGCTGCGGCACCTGCTGGTGCTCGGCGATGACGGTCGGCTGGCCGGCATCGTCACCCCGCGGGACCTGCTGAGCGTGTACCTGCGGCCGGACGCCGAGGTGCGCGAGGAGATCATCTGCGACGTCATCACCGGTTACCTGGGCACCGACCCGGCACGGGTCACGGTCACGGTCACCGACGGCCGGGTGACGCTCGGCGGCGAGGTCGAGCACAAGAGCATGATCCCGCTCGCGGTCGAGCGGGCCCGCGGAGTGGACGGCGTGGTGGACGTGACCGAGCACCTCAGCTACGCCACCGACGACAGCCACCCGCCGCAGCTCTACGCGACGGGCGAGCAGCCGCCCGGCTACTTCAACTGGTAGCGGCCACCGCCGGCCGGGCGCATGCCGGGCCCGAGCTCGTAGGCCAGCGGGACACCGGTTGGGATGTTCAGCGCCGGTATCTCCTCGTCGGGGATCTGGTCCAGGTGCTTGACCAGCGCCCGCAGCGTGTTGCCGTGCGATACCACCAGCACACGCGGATAAGCATGCAGGTCCGGCACGATCACGTCGTACCAGTACGGCAGCAGCCGGGCCAGCACGTCCTTCAGCGACTCGCCCCGCGGCCGGGCCTCCGGCGGCAGCCCGGCGTACCGGGGATCGCCGAACACCGAGCACGGCGCGTCGGCCGGGAGCAGCGGCGGCGGCGCGTCGAAGGCCCGCCGCCAGGCCATGAACTGCGCCTCGCCGGCCTCGCGCCGGACCTGCTCCTTCTCCCGGCCCTGCAGCGCGCCGTAATGGTTGGAGTTGAGCCGCCACGACCGGCGGACCGGGATCCAGTCCCGGTCGCACTGCGCCAGCACCAGGTCAGCGGTGCGGATCGTCCGCCGCTGCACCGACGTGTGCGCCACGCCGGGCTGCAGGCCGTGACGGCGCAGCAGCTGCCCCGCCGTCACCGCCTGCGCCTCGCCAGCCGCCGTGAGGCCAACATTCACCCAGCCGGCGAACAGGTTCCGCTCGTTCCACTCGCTCTCGCCGTGCCGCAGCAGCACAAGGCGGAAAGCCCCGGTCATGGCAGTTGCTGACCGTGCTGGCCCCTCAGGCCTCCTCGGGCACCATGGCGATCGCACCGCACGGGCACTCCGCCGCGCAGATGCCGCAGCCCTTGCAGTAGTCGTAGTCGATCTCGTAACGCTGGCCGGGCTCCAGCTTGATCACGGCGTTGTCCGGGCAGACGCCGTAGCAGTTGTCGCACTCGAAGCAGTTCCCGCAGGACATGCAGCGGCGGGCCTCGAACTTAGCGGTGGACTCATCCAGGCCGCCCACGACCTCATCGAACGTGGACGTCCGCCTGGCCAGGTCCAGCACCGGCCGGACGGTGACCGGGGCGTCGGCGTAATACCAGGTGTTGTTGAATCCGGCCTCGGCAAGCTCATGCCGCGGCGGCTTGACGTACGGGACGCCGCGCAGCCAGCCGTCGATGCACCTGGCCGCCTTCTTGCCGTGCCCGATGGACACCGTGACCGTCCGGTCGGCCGGCACCATGTCGCCGCCGGCGAAGATGCCGGGGTGGCCGGTCATCATGTCCGGGCCCACCTGCACGACCTTGTCGGACACATCGATTCCGTCGACGCCTTCCAGCAGGGACAGGTCGGAGTTCTGGCCAAGCGCGAGCACGACGCAGTCGGCGGCCATTTCCTCGAATTCCCCGGTGGGCTGCGGGAAGCCGGAGTCGTCCAGCTCCATCTTCTCGATCATGATCTTGCCCTCGTCAGCCCGGGTGATCGTCGAGAGCCAGCGGATCTGCACGCCCTCAGCCAGGGCCTCCTCCACCTCCATCTCGTGGGCGGGCATCCGCTCGCGGGTCCGGCGGTAGACCACGATCGGGTCCGAGGCGCCGAGCCGCCGCGCGGTGCGGGCCGCGTCCATCGCGGTGTTGCCGCCGCCGTAGACCACGACCCGCTTGCCGAGCATCGGCGGCTCGCCGGTCTGCGTGTCGTGCAGCACGGAGATGGCATCGAGGATGCGGGCGGAGTCACCGGCCGGGATGTAGGCGCGCGCGCCGATCTGCGCGCCGACGGCCAGGAACACCGCGTCGAAGCCGCCGCCGGGCCCGTCAGCCAGCGCGGCGACCACATCGGTTACCTTGGTGCCGAGCTCGAGCGTTACGCCCATGGCCAGGATCCGGGCGACCTCCGCGTCGAGCACGTCGCGGGGCAGCCGGTAGGCGGGGATGCCGTACCGCATCATGCCGCCGGGCTCGGACTCGGCGTCCCTGATGGTCACCGAGTGGCCGAGCCGGGTCAGGTGGTAGGCCGCCGACAGCCCGGACGGCCCGGCGCCGACCACCAGTACCCGCTTGCCCGACGACGGCGCGGTCACCGGGAGGGTCCAGCCGCGGCGGATGGCCTCGTCGCCGAGGAACCGCTCCACCGAGTTGATGCCCACTGCCTCGTCGACCTGGACCCGGTTGCAGGCGGTCTCGCACGGGTGGTAGCAGACCCGGCCCATGATGGCGGGCATCGGGTTGTCCTGCATGATCTGCTGCCAGGCAGCCTCGTAGCCGCCGTCCTCGGCGTGGTAGAGCCACTGCTGGATGTTCTCCCCGGCCGGGCAGCCGTCACTGCACGGCGGCAGCCTGTCGACGTAGACCGGGCGCTCGGTGCGCCACGAGCCGGTCTTGTTCGCCAGGCTCGACCCGACGTCGAGCGTGATCGCGTATGGCTTCTCCATTTACTGCACCGCCTGTACCTGGGGGGCCGGGTCCGCCGGGGACCCGTTCTGTGCCGTGGTCTTGTCATCGATCAAGCCAAACCGGCGGATGTTCCGGTCGGCGATGGCCTGGATCCGGCCGATGGTCTCGGTGTCTTCCGCCGGGCGGAACAGGTGCGCGTAGCGCTTCTGGATGCGCAGGTACTCGGTCACCGGGACGCGCCGCCGGATCGGCGTGGCACTGGAGAGCACGCCGTTCTCGGCCTCGAACACCGGGAACAGCCCGCTCTGCGCGGCCAGCCGGGCCACCTTGATCGTGTCGCCGGAGGCGCTGCCCCAGCCGAGGGGGCAGGGCACCAGGACGTGCAGGTACCGGGCGCCGCGGAACTCCATCGCCCGCCGCGCCTTGTACTCCAGGTCCCGCAGGTCGGACACCGTGGCTGTGGCCACATAGGGAATCTCGTGCGCCATCGCGATCAGCGGCACGTTCTTGCCCTGGCTGAAGACGTTGCCCGGATGATCGCCGACGGCCTGGGTGGTGGCGGTCCTGGCGGCCGGCGGGGTCGCGCCGGAGCGCTGCACGCCGGTGTTCATGTAGGCCTCGTTGTCGTAGCAGATGAAGAGCACGTCGTCGTTGCGCTCGAACATTCCTGAGAGGCAGCCGAAGCCGATGTCCACCGTCCCGCCGTCACCGGCCTGGCCGACGACACGCACATCGTGCATTCCCTTCACCTTCAGTGCGGCGGCGACACCGGTTGCCACCGCAGGGGCGTTCCCGAAAAGTGAGTGGAGCCAGGCCACCCGCCACGAGGTTTCGGGGTAAGGGGTGGAGAAGACCTCAAGACAACCGGTGGCGTTGACAGCGACCAGTTGGCCCTTGGTCGCCCGCATCGCGGCATCAAGTGCGTAGCGGGCGCCAAGCGCCTCGCCGCATCCTTGACAGGCTCGATGCCCTGAGTCGAGGGAATTACTCCGGTCCGTGTCCGACTGGACTGTCCGGTTCGCCTGGTCAACGAGGCGGTTGCCGACGGCGAAGCTGCCGACTTGGTAGAACTTCAC
>JBKQSL010000216.1:0-16280 GCA_052143655.1 Streptosporangiaceae bacterium
GAAGCGTGGCTCTAACCGCGCGCCACGGCCGGATTCGGCATCCCGTCCAACCCGATCACCTGCCCAGGGTGATCCAAATCAACGACCACTGAACGACGACGTGTGTTGTTATGACTTTCACGGTGGAGTCTCGAGGCACTCGCAGTTGTGGCTGTGACCTGGAACGATCGCAGACAGCGATTTGAGAGCGTGAGCGCGGGCCCACTCAGGTTATGACCGCATACGCCGATAGCGCCTGTTAGGGCTGCGGGGCGGAGCGGTGGCTTCCACAGCCCCGCTGGTGATGAGGCCTTCCAGCGCGTTGATGACGCTGCTCCTGCTGGCTCCCGTTGCCTCTTGCAATTCTTCACGGCTAGCGGAGTCAGTTTCACCAAGTGCATGGAGGATACGTTCCGGCAGGCCACTCCCAGGCGATGACAGGGTTTCGTCCCTGGCCGCGATCGGGGCCAAGCCGGGGGCTAGCCGATAAGAGCCATCGTCGCGGGCCTTGCGCGGCTGGAGTAGACCGAGGTCGCGCAGTTGGCCGAGTTGGCGGCGCGCCTCTGATGGGCCCAGGCCCATCCTGCGCAGCAACGCGATGTCGGCATTGGAGCCAGCGTGGGCTAGGGCGAGGAGAGAGATCTGAGCCTCAGAAAGATCCTCGCGGTGGCTCAGCCGTCTCGCCCAGGCGCGTAGTTCTGGGGTGACAGGAGACGTCCGCAGGATTGTCACGCGGAAGTGGTCAAGGTTGGCGGCGAACAACGGCACCAGCCCGGTGCCGCGCCAGACCTGGCTGATCATCATGCTGATGCCGGAGCCGCGGTTCTCGGCCACCGGGCGTCCGGTGAACGGGTCACCTGCCTCCTGTAGCAACGCTGCTAGCCGGGCGTTCCTGGATGACGAGGTTCCACTCCGACCTAGTGTCTCAAGCCGGACGTTGCCGAACAGGCCACCGGGGCTGGTGACGGTAAGCCGGTCGGGGAAAAGCTCGACCTGGACCTGGATACCGCGCGCTTGCGGGCTGTAGTCACGGTGCATGAGCGCGTTGACGACTGCCTCGCGGATCACCTCTGGCTCGATCTCCCAGTAGTCGTCGCGGCCTGCGCCGACGACCCTGCTGCTCATGCGGAGGTTGCGCTGTGCGGCCTGGATCGTGTCGGTCGCGCGGTCAGTGGCGGACCCAGCCGTCGGGCAGGTCCAGCTTGCGGATGACCCGGGCCGGGGCACCGGCCGCGAAGCAGCCCGGCGGGATATCGCGGCTGACCACCGAGCCGGCGCCGATGACCGACCCGGCCCCGATGCTCACGCCGGGCAGGACGGCGGCGCCCCGGCCCAGCCAGGCGTTGTCCTCGATGACCACAGGTCCCTTGTCCAGCATCCCGCCCGGCTCCACCTCGTGCCGGCTGTCGTCGATGACTGAGGCGTACGGCGCCAGCATCACGTTGCTGCCGATCCGCACGTCGTGCCAGACCTCCAGCGAGGCGCCGGCGTTCAGGTATGCCTCGTCGCCGATCTCCAGCCGCGCGCCGCGGGCCACGGTGATGCTGACCGTGGCGCCCAGGCCGTCGGCGCGGAAGTAGCCGCCGAGCACCGCCTCGCCGTGCAGCCGCAGCCGCACCCGGCCCTGCAGCAGCGGGTCCGTGCCGACCCGGGCCGCCCCGGCCAGCCGCAGCCGCGCCATGCTGCGCAGGATCCGGGCCCTGCGCAGCCCCCGCGCGCATACCCGGGCATACCCGGGCTCTTCGTCACCCATAGTAACTTTTCTCCCCAGGCGGCTGAACCGTGTTATTACTTTCAGTAATCGCTACGGCACGCATCACACTCGGTTCTTACCCGGCACCTGGTTGCCGTCACCCGGCCGGAACGGCCCGCCCCGGCACTGGCAGTGACCAGATAGCGCACCGGCCAGCCCGCGTCAGGGCGCTCGGCCGGGCCATCCGCGAGCCCGCCGCCGGACCGGCGGACGAAACTGGTCAGATACTGCCCGCGCCGTGCCGCCGCCAGGGGCTGTCAAGACTTTCCGGAAAATTTTTGCAGGTCAGCCTGGGTAGGCACAGCCGGTCACAGCCGGGCCCGGAGCCGAGCCGCCCGGCCCGGAGCCTGGCAGGCGCGGAATCGCCTGTGCTGCAAGCGATTGCAGCACAGGCTGCCCGGACCGGCCAGGACGCGGTTTGCCCGATCTTGCCCGGGCTTTCCGCCGGGCCCGCAGCCCCTCGATTTGATTACGTTATGTAGTCAGTCCAATACGCTCCGTATGTAACTGATGTGAGCTGAGTTACCGCTTGGGGTTGATGTCCGAATCCCGTGTTACGGTTGCTCTCAGTAATCACCGGCAGGGGGCTGCCGGGCCAGCGACGGCGATCTGATCGCCGCCCAGTCATAGGTTTCAGGGGGCCATGACATGAACGCCAAGAACGCAGCGGCCTGGCCGCGAGTGAGCGTCGTCATCCCGGCGATGAACGAGGCGCGCAACCTGCCGCACGTCTTCGCCCGGATCCCGGCGGACGCCTACGAGGTGATCCTGGTCGACGGCAACTCCGTCGACGACACCGTCGCGGTGGCCCAGCGGCTGCGTCCGGACGTCCGGGTCATCGGCCAGACCCGCAAGGGCAAGGGCAACGCGCTGGCGTGCGGCTTCGCCGCCGCCCGCGGCGACATCATCGCGATGGTCGACGCCGACGGCTCCACCGACCCGGCCGAGATCCCCGACTACGTCGCCGCGCTGGTGAACGGAGCCTCGTTCGCCAAGGGCACCCGGTACGCGCCCGGCGGCGGCAGCGAGGACATCACCCCGATCCGCAGCCTCGGCAACAAGGCGCTGACCGGCCTGTTCAACAAGCTCTACCGGACCCGGCACACTGACCTCTGCTACGGCTTCAACGTCTTCTGGCGCCAGCACATCGCCGTCCTCGGCCTGGACGCCACCTCACCGCCGCCCGCGCACGGCGACGGGCGCCTGCCCGGCGACGGGTTCGAGGTCGAGACGCTGATCCACGTGCGGGTCGCCACAGCGGGCCTGACGGTCGCCGAGGTGCCGAGCTTCGAGCACTCGCGGATCCACGGCGAGAGCAACCTGTCCGCGGTCAGTGACGGCCTGCGGGTGCTGCGCACCATGGCGGCCGAGCGGTTCGCGCCGCACCGGCGGGCTCGCCGCACGGTTCCGGCCAGCACGATCCGGGTGGGCCGGCAGCGGGACGCGCTGGCCGCCTCGCGCCCGGCGCTGGTCGCCGTCCAGACCGCCGCCGCCGGCGAGTACGCCGCCGCCGGCAGCGACGCCGCGAGCGGGCGCCGCAATGCTGCGTGATGACCGGCTGCGGGCGGTTCCGGCCCCGGCCGGACAGGCTCCCGGTGCCACCCGGTCCGCGCCCGGCCGGGTGGCCGGGCAGCCGGCCGACTGCCCGGCGCGCCACGGCACGCAGCCGGCCCGCGCCCTGCGGACCGCGATCACGGCGGGCTGGCAGCGTCATCATGACCTGCTGGCGAACGCGGGCAGCCTGCTGGCCTCGACCGGCGTGACCTCCGCCCTGGGCTTCGTCTACTGGGCGCTCGCGGCCCGGCTGCTGCCGCAGCAGGAAGTGGGCTACGGCTCGGCCGCGATCTCGGTGATGACGCTGCTCGGCACGATCGGGATGTTCGGCCTGGGCACCGTGCTCATCGGCGAGCTGCCCCGGCGGCGCGACAAGGGCGGGCTGATCAGCGCGGCCCTGCTGACCGCCGGCGCCGGCTCGCTGGTGCTCGGCCTCGGCTTCGTGATCATCGCGCCGATGGTCAGCGGCCGGTTCGCCGCCATCGTCGGCGGCCCGGCCCAGGCGGCGCTGTTCACCGCCGGCGTGGTCGCGACGGCGATGAGCCTGGTGTTCGACCTGGCCACCATCGGCCTGCTGCGCGGCGGCCTGCAGCTGACCCGCAACATCGCGTTCTCGGCCGCCAAGCTGGTCACGCTGCCGGCCGCCGCGCTGATCCTGCACGACGGGGCCGGGATCGGCATCACCGCGTCGTGGACCGCGGGCATGGCCCTGTCGCTGGTCCCGGTGGCGATCCGGCTGAAGCTGTCCGGCGAGCCGGTGGCGCCCCGGCCGCACTGGGGTGTGCTGCGCAGCCTGCACCGCACCGCGCTGGCGCACAACTGGCTGAACCTGGCCATCACCGTTCCGATGATGCTGATCCCGGTGCTGGTCACCGTGGTCGTGTCGCCGTCGGCGAACGCCGCCTTCTACGCGGCCTGGATGCTGGCCAGCTTCCTGTACATCGTGCCGGTGCACCTGTCCACCGTGCTGTTCGCGGTCGCCGCGGGCGACCAGCAGGCGCTGGCGGGCAAGCTGCGCGCCTCGCTGCGGATGTCGCTGGCCGTCGGGCTGCCGGGCATGGCCGTCATGGCACTGGCCGCGCACCCGCTGCTGAGCCTGTTCGGCGCCGGCTACGCGCGGGACGCGACGATCCCGCTGTGGCTGCTGCTGCTCGGCTACCTGCCCTCGCTGCCCAAGACGTTCTACATAGCGGTCTGCCGGGCCAACGGCAAGGTCGCCCGGGCCGCCGTGATGCTGACCGCCTTCGCCGCGGTCGAGATCGCCGGGGCCGTGCTCGGCGGCCTGGCGGGCGGCCTCATCGGGCTGTCGCTCGCGCTGCTGGCCGTGGGCGTCATCGAAGGACTTGCGACCGCGCCCGCCGTGCTGCGCGTCGCGCTGACTCCGGCCGCGCCTGCTTCCGCCTCCCCTGGGCGCGACGGGCGCGGCCGGGCCTCACGGCTGCCAGACCCGGACCGAGCGCAGCAGCAGCTGGCCGGAGCAGCCGCGGCCTGACCGGGCGAAGTCGGCCAGGTTCGCGATGAAGTACATCCGCTGGCGGGGCACGTGCCAGCGCACCGACAACACCACGCGGCCGTCGATCCGCCAGGTCAGCTTGTGCCGGCTCCAGTACAGGGCGAAAGTATGCCAGCCGACGGCCAGGTTGCCGGTGACCGGCCAGGCGGCGACCGCCGGCGCGCCGACCGGGTGGAAGAACACCCCGGTGGCGCGCCGCTCGCGGCCCCAGTGCTCGACCAGGTCCATCTCCGGCGGCCAGCGCTGGTCCGCGGCGGCCAGCCACAGCGCGGGCCACAGCCCTGGCCGGTTCGGCAGCCGGGCGATGGCCTGCACGTAGCCGTACCGGAACCGGAAACCGGGATAGCTGGTCACCATGCCCGACCGGCACTCGTAGACCTGGCGTCGGCCGCTCCTCGACCGGCCGACGGTGCGCTTGTGCCGCGCCACCAGGTGCAGCACGCCGCCGGAGACCCTGACCTGGCCGGGCAGGTACCACTGGGTCTCGCCGTTGCCGAAGTTGGTGCAGCCTGCGGCCGGGTCCGCCCACGGATAGCAGGTGGACCAGACCGAGGTGTCCAGCCTGGAGCCCCGGAAGTGCCCGTCGAAGGCGAGCCGCCACCCGGCCGGAACCGCCGCGGGCCGCGCCGTCCGGCCACGCGGACCTGCCGCCGGCCGCCCCGCGGACCTGCCGCCGGCCGCCTGCTGACCGGCGGGCGCGGCGGCTGACCCGCCGCTGGCCGCTTCCTGCGCCGTCGCGTGCCGCGGGCCGGCCGGGTGCGGCAGCAGCCGGAATCCCCACAGGCTGGCGCCGACGACCGTCAGCACGGCCGCCGCGGTGACAACCGCCGCTGTCCTCGCCATCGGCCTGGATGCCCCCGTCCGGCTGTCGCCTCGCTGCCCGGTCCGGCGCTCCGCCGCCACCCAGGCCCCGCGGGCCGGGTGCCCG
The DNA here is from genome assembly GCA_052143655.1 of Streptosporangiaceae bacterium. Classification (GTDB taxonomy): domain Bacteria; phylum Actinomycetota; class Actinomycetes; order Streptosporangiales; family Streptosporangiaceae; genus CAVSUR01. The sequence goes on from JBKQSL010000216.1 coordinate 5,728, forward strand.
CCGCCTGCCGCCGCGACCACCGCTCGATTAGCTACTTTAAGTCATTTTCAATTGCTTAACGTAATCGAATCTGGGGATGCTCACCGAGGGACAGGGCCGGGCGCCCGGGGAACCACGGCGCGGGGGCCGGCCGGCACCGCGGGGGCGAGGGGGTCCGCGGAGCTGCCGTGGCGGCGCCGGGGCCGGGCGCCCGGCTCTGATTCCGCCCGCCTGCCGGGCCCGGCACGGGCCGCCGGGCGGGCCGATCCAGGGGGAAACTATGGACAACCGGAGGGACGGCGGGCCGCCGGCGTGGCGGTCCGACCTGCTCGACGGGCTGGCGCTGCTGCTCGCAGTCGCGCTGATCGCGCTGGTCAGCCTGGACGTCGCCGGTCCCGGCCGGGCTGTGCTGGCCTTCGGGTTCGCGTTCTTCGTCCCCGGCCGGGCGATCGCCGCGCACTGGCGGCAGCTGGATGGCTGGTCGGCGGCGGCCGTGCCGATGGTGATGAGCCTGGCGGTGCTCGGGCTGCTGGCGACGGTCACGCTGTGGGCGCACGCCTGGCACCCGCTCGGCCTGTTCCAGGTGGTGGCCTGGCTGAGCCTGGCCGGCCTCACGGCCGGCCTCATCCGGCGGCACCGGCCCGCGAGGACGGCCCGGTGACCGCGGTCCAGGAGGTCCCGGCCAGCGCCGGAGCCATCTGGGTCGGCCTGCTGGACCTGGACGCCTGCGGCCCGGCCGTCTCGATCAGCGGCCCGCTGCGCGGGCACGACCAGGCCCGGCTGCTGGTCCGGTGGCACGGGGCGCCGCTCGGCTACGTCACCGTGCCCGCGCAGCCGCGGGAGTCGCTGGCGGGGCGGGCCGCCAGCGCGGCCCGGGCTGCGCTGGCCGGGCCGCTGCGCCAGCACGAGGCCTGGGACCGCGAGGCCGCGGCCGGCCCGGCCGGGTGGACCGCCCGGATCGCCTGCCCGCAGCGGCAGCCGGACACCGGGCCCGGCGTGAGCATCGTCGTCTGCAGCCGGAACCGCGCCGCCGGCCTGCGCGAGTGCGTCCGTACCCTGCAGCAGGCCCGGTACGAGCCGCTGGAGATCCTGGTGGTGGACAACGCCCCGTCCGACGACCAGACCCGGCAGGCCGTCGCCGAGCTGGCGGCCGCGGACCCGCGAGTGCACTACACCTGCGAGCCCGCGCCCGGCCTGTCCCGGGCCCGCAACCACGGGCTGGCCAGGGCCCGGCACGAGATCATCGCGTTCACCGACGACGACGTGCTGGCCGACCCGGGCTGGCCGGCCGCGGTCGCGGCCGGCTTCGCGGCCGACCCGCAGACTGTCTGCGTCACCGGGCTGGTGCCGTCCGGATCGCTGGACACCCGGGCGGAGCGCTACTTCGACTCCCGCTACTCGTGGGGCGACTCGTTCAGGCCGCGCCAGTACGACCTGCGGGCGCACCGTGACGACTCCCGGCTGTACCCGTTCAGCGCGGGGGTCTTCGGCACCGGGGCGAACTTCGCCGTGCGCCGGCCCGCGGTGGCCGAGGTCGGCGAGTTCGACCCGCTGCTCGGGGCCGGCAGCCCTGGCCGGGGCGGTGAGGACCTGGACATGTTCGTCCGGCTGATCCTCAGCGGCGGCCGCCTGGCCTACCTGCCGGGCGCCCTGGTCTGGCACCGGCACCGGGCCGAGACCGGGGCGCTGTCCGAGCAGATCTACGCCTACGGCTTCGGCCTCGGCGCCTACCTGGCCAAGCACCTGATGGACCGGACGCTGCCGGTCTCGCTGCTGGCGTACGGCGCGGCCAAGAGCGCCAGCGTGCTGGCCCGGATGCGGCAGGCCAGCCAGCGCAGCGAGCTGGCGGGCGAGGGCAGCCGGATGGCAGTGCGCGAGGTCAGCGCGATCCTGGCCGGCGCGCTGCGCTACTGGCGGGCCCGCCGCGAGGACCGGCACGCGGGCCGGTGAGACGGCACCCCCCGGCCGGGCCCGCGGGCGCGGCCCTGGACCAGCAGACCGGACCTGGCCGGGCGGCCGCCGGGCCAGGGCAGGCCGGCGGGCCGGCGGGCGCCCGGGACCGGCTGCGGCGGCTGGCCGGCCGGCTGCGGCCGGCTGACGCGCTGCTGCCGGCCAGCGTGGCGCTGTGGGCCGTCGGCGTCAGCCAGATCAACACCGCGGCGCTCGGCCAGTGGGGACTGCCGGCGATCGCGCCGGTGACGTTCTGGGCCGGGACCGGCCTGCTGGTGATCTCCGCCGGGCTGCAGCTCGCCCGGACCGCCCCGTCCGCAGCGCGGCTGGGCGCGCACGCCGTCGCGCTGGTGGTGATGCTGTACGGCACCGCGCCGCTGGTGTACTCGCAGGGCCGCTACGCCTGGCTGTACAAGACCGTCGGGGTGGTCCAGTACATCTCGGTGCACGGCCGGCTGGACCGGCACATCGACATCTACCAGAACTGGCCCGGGTTCTTCGCGCTCGCCTCCTGGCTCGGCAAGGTCGCCGGGATCGCCAGCCCGCTCAGCTACGCAAAGTGGGCGCAGCTGGTGTTCGAGCTGGCGGCGCTGCCGCTGCTGCGGCTGATCTACCAGGCGCTGCGGCTGAGCACCCGGCAGCAGTGGATCGCGCTGCTGCTCTACCCGGCGGCCAACTGGATCGCCCAGGACTACTTCTCCCCGCAGGCGCTCGGCACGCTGCTCAGCCTGGCGATCATCGCCGTGGCGCTGCGCTGGCTGGGCGGGCCGAGGGCACCTGCGCCGCCGGCCGGCCGGCGGCTGCCGTTCATCGTGCTCGTGATCGGCCTGTACTGGGTGCTGACCACCGCGCACGAGCTGTCCCCCTACATCCTGGCGGTCCAGCTCTGCGTGCTGGCCGCGGCGTCCTGGCTGAAGCCGCGCTGGCTGCCGCTGGTCCTGACGGCCATCGCGGTCGGCTACCTGCTGCCCCGGATGGGCTACGTCAGCGCGCACTACGGGCTGCTGAACTCGTTCGGCTCGTTCTTCAGCAACGTCGCGCCGCCGTCGTTCCGTGGCGGCGCGGTGCCGTTCAGCGAGACGATGATCCGGCACGCGGCGCGGTACCTGTCGCTGGCGGTGTGGCTGCTCGCCGTCGCTGGGGCCTGGCTGCGCCGACGGGCCGGCCAGCCCTGGCTGGCGCTGCTGCTGCTGACGTTCTCGCCGGTGCTGGTGCTGGCCGGCCAGGCCTACGGGGATGAGGGCATCCTGCGGGTGTACCTGTTCTCGCTGCCGTGGGCGGCGGCCCTGGCCGCCGCGGCGCTGGATCCGCAGCGGCGCGGCGAGCAGGCCGACGGCCGGCGCTGGCGGCGGCTTCCCGGCGCGCTGCTCGCGCCGGCCGGCCTGACCTGCGCGCTGGTGCTGTTCTTCCCGGCGTTCTTCGGCGACGACAGCTCGAACGTGATGAGCACGGCGGAGGTCGCCGCGGTCACCGGGTTCCTGCGCACGGCCCGGCCCGGGCCGGTCTACAGCGCGGTGGCCAACGCGCCGCTGTCGGACACCTACCGCTACAGCCTGTTCCCGCTGCCGACGATCTTCGGTGCCGGCGGGGTCGCGGCTGCCCGGCCGCTCGCGCCCGACATCGCCGGGATCATCGCCCGCCACGCCTGGGCCAGCACCGACGGCCGCGGGCCAGCGTACGTGCTGGACACGCCCAGCATGGTCAGTTACAGCCGGGCGCTCGGCATCGAGCCGCCCGCCAGCATCGCCCGCATGATCGCCGCGCTGGCCCGGTCACCCGACTGGAAGCTGGTGACCCGCCAGGGCAGCACGGTGATCTTCCAGCTGCGGGCCGGTTCGCAGGGAGGCAGCGGATGAGCAGTACGGGACAGCCGGGCGCGCCGCGGGTCACCGTGGTCACGCCGGCCTACAACGTCGCCCGGTACATCGGCGAGGCCGTCGACTCGGTGCTGGCCCAGACCTTCACCGACTTCGAGTACCTGATCGTCGACGACGGGTCCACCGACGACACGATGGCGGTCGTGGCGGCCCGCGCGGGCGACAGCCGGATGCGGGTGGTCGCCGGCCAGCACCGCGGCCTCAGCGCGGCGCGCAACGTGGGCATCCGCGAGGCCCGCGGCCGCTACATCGCCTACCTCGACGGCGACGACCGATGGAACCGGCGGTTCCTCGAGTACCAGGCCGGGCTGATCGAGTCACTGCCGCCGCAGGTGGGCGGGGTGTTCTGCCGGTCGCGGATGATCCTGGAGAACGGCACCCCGGTGTTCGTGCAGTGGCAGCGGCCGGGCCGGTACGACTTCGATGACCTGCTGGCGGCCGGCAACCCGATGCGCAACGGCAGCTCGCTGCTGATCCGCAGGTCCTGCTTCGCCGACGCCGGCGGCTTCGATGAGTCGCTGTCGCACGTCGAGGACCTGGAGATGTGGCTGCGGATCGCAGCGGAGTCGAAGACGCCGGTGTGGTGGGCGAGCTCGCGCGTGCTGACCGACCTGCGGCTGCGGCCGGGGTCGCTGACCCGGGACCGGGGCAAGAGCGAGGCCGCGCTGGACGCGCTGCTGGCCGCGCAGGTGCCGCGGATGCGGCGGCTGCCGGGCGGGCTGGCCTACGTGCGGCCGGCCGTGGCCGCCTACAAGTACGGCGGCGACCCGGAGCTGGCCGGCCGCTGGGCGGATGCCGCCCGCACCGCCGGGCTGGGCCGCCTGGCCCGCAGCGCGTCCGGGCTGCGGCTGCTGCTGTGGAGCTCGCTGCCGCCGGACGGACGCGCCGCGCTGCGCGCGGCACAGCGGCGCGGCCGGGAGGCGGTCAAGGCGGCCGAGCAGCGGCTGCGGCCGCCTGCCGCACAGGCCGCGCCGCCGGGCGGCCCGGCCGATGACGCTCAGCCCTGCCCGCCGCCGCGCAGAAACCGGGCGCGGGCCAGCTCGGCCCGGCCGGACAGGTAGCCGGCCGAGGTCGTGGCCAGGCCGGCCAGCGCGGCCGCGGCCCGCTGGCCCGCCGCGCCGTCGCCGCGGATCAGGGCGGCCAGGTCCCGGCCCACCGACAGCGGGATGACCAGGGCCGCCTGGCGCCATTCGGCGTTCAGCCCGGCTGCCGGGCCGGCCCGCTCGACCACGAGGGCCTTCGACCGGCCCTCGTGCCAGCAGCGGCGCAGGAAGTAGCGCAGCCGGGCCCGCTCGGGCGCGACGTGATGGTCGACAGCGGCGCCGGGCGCGTACCAGACGACCGAGCCGGGCCGGGCCGCGGTCATCCGGATCGACAGCTCGGTTTCCTCGCACCCGGTGGGATTGGTGCCGACCCGGCCGACCGCCGAGTCGAAGCCGCCGGCTGCCAGCGCGGGCCCGGTGCGCATGCTCATGTTCGCGCCGATCGGGTTGCGGACCGGCCCGGGCCGGTCCGGCAGGCCGGTGTAGCTGCAGCCCACCACCCAGTCGAACGCCGGGGGCATCCAGGCCGGCCGCTGGCCCGGCCAGCGCGGGTACACCGCGCCGCCGGTGGCCACCACCCCGTCCTGGTCGTAGGCGGCCACCAGGGCGGCGAGCCAGCCCGGCCGGGCCTGCGCGTCGTCGTCCAGGAACGCCGCCACCGGCTCGGTGGCGGCGCGCAGGCCCGCGTTGCGGGCGCCGGACAGCCCCTTCGGGCCGTCGGAGTCCAGCACCGTCAGGCCGGCCAGCTCGCGCCGGGCCCGGGCCGCGAGCGCGGCGCTGTGGTCGATCACCAGCAGCAGCTGCGCCGCCGCCGGGCGCTGGCCGGCGGCCGACTCGACAGCGGCGCGCAGCTGATCCCACCGCCGCTCGGTGTACGCGCAGATGATCACGGTCACCGGCAGGACACCCCCGGCTGGGCCGGCCGCCCGGCCAGCGGCCGGGCGGCCGGATGACCGCCGGCGCACTGCGGGGGCCTTGGCACGGGCTGCCCGGGTTGCGCCGGCCGCCCTGCGATCCGGCGCAGGCCGGCCTGCCGTGCCGGGACTGGCCGGCTTCTGCCCGCGTCCGGGCTCGCCCCTGGTGCCAGCGCCCATGTGTCCCCCCGCGCCGGTGCCGCTGTCCGCTGGGGGCTGAGGCGTCCGGCGGCTGGCCAGCTAGTTACAGACAGTCATTCATGGTGACTATCTGCATTTATGCGCGAGAGCAGGAGGCGCGAAACCGCCGGCCGGGGGCCATCACGGACCGGCGCTCAATTTTCTGCTGATATCTGCCGTTAGCCGCGTTCCGCTGGCTCAGCGGCCCGCAGTGCCGGCATCGACAGCGTGGGCGCATCCGGCGCGGCGGGACCGCCGGCCGCGGCGTCGGCGGGCAGGGTGAACCAGACCACCTTGCCCGGGTCCGACAGCCGGGCGCCCCAGTCCGCCGCGAGCGCGTCGACGATCAGCAGGCCGCGGCCGCCCTCGTCGGCCTGGCCGGGCACCAGCCGCTGCGGCAGCCGCGGGTCGTCGTCGCTGATCTCGATCACAATCTCCCGGCCCAGGTGGTGCAGCCGCAGGCCGACCGGCCCGCGGGCGTGCCGGACCGCATTGGTGAGCACCTCGGAGACCAGCAGGCACGCGGTCGCCGCCAGGCCCGGCTGGCCCCACGAGGCCACCGCGGCGCGGACGAACTGGCGGCCGGCCGCCACCTGCTCGGGCTCCGGCGCCAGCGTGATGGCGACGCTGGCCAGCGGTGCCGGAGCAACCCGGACCAGCAGCAGCGTGACGTCGTCGGTGGCCCGGCTCGTACCGGGCACCAGCGCGGTCACCAGCGCCCCGGCGGCCTGGCCGAGATCGGCGGCCGGCGTCAGCACCCGGCCGGCCTGCACGGCGAGCGCGTCGATCTTGTCGTCTAGATCACCGTCCCGGCAATCGACCAGCCCGTCGGTGTAGAGCACCAGCACGCTGCCGTGCGGCACCGTCACGGTCGCCTCCTGGTGCGGGACCATGCCGACGCCGAGCGGCACGCTCACCGGGATCGGCAGCCGCCGCACGCCGCCGTTCGGCTCGACCGCCAGGACCGGCAGGTGGCCCGCCGAGCAGCCGGCGACCTGGCCGTCGGCCGTGTCCAGCACCAGGTAGCAGCAGGTGATCAGCTGGTCGGGCAGGTCCCGGACACTTGCGTCCAGGGCGCACATGAGCTGCTGGGGGGCCATCCCGGTGCGGGCCAGGGCGCCCGCCGCCGAGCGCAGCCGGCCCATCACCGTCGCCGCCTCCAGGCCGCGGCCCGTGCCGTCGGCGATCAGCACGCCCACCCGGCCGGCGCCGAGCGGGATCAGGTCGCACCAGTCGCCGCCCACCCCGGCGCCCCCGGTGGCCTGCTGGTACCGGCTGGCCGCCTGGACGCCCGGTACCCGCGGCGGGCTGCCCAGCAGGGCGTGCTGCAGGGCCAGGGCAATCTGCTGCTCGCGGAGCCGGTTGAGTTCCTGCCGGGCCCGCTTGTGCTCGCTGACGTCCCGGACGATCGCGCAGATGCTCTCGGTGCGGCCGCAGGGCGCCGGGACTGGCCACACCACGATGTCGACGTCGAGCAGTTCACCGGAGCGGGTCACCCGCAGCGCCTCGTAGTGCTCGATCCGCTCCCCCGCCCGCAGCCGGGCCAGCAGCGCCTGAAGTTCCGCGGCGTGACCGGGCGGGACGAGCAGCGTCGAGCTGCGCCCGATGATCTCCTCGGCGCGGTAGCCGTACATGCGGGCGGCGGCCGCGTTCCAGTAGGTGATCACTCCCTCGGGCGTCGCGGTCATGATCGCGTCCTGGGACGATTCGACGATCATGGCCAGCTCGGTCATCCGCAGCTGCCCGGCCCGGCGCCCGGTGACCTCGCGGACCGCGGCCGACACCAGCAGGCCATCGGCCGTCTCCAGCGGGCAGAGGCTGATCTCGACCGGGAACTCGGCGCCGTCCCGGCGCAGCCCGCGCAGCTCCAGCCCGGCGCCCATCGGCCGGGCCCGGTGACTGGCGGCATGCCAGTGGCAGTACTCGGGATGGACGCCGCGGAACCTGGCGGGCACCAGCTTCTCCACCGGGCAGCCGAGCAGCTCGGCGCGCGGGTAGCCGAACAGTTCCTCGGTCTGGGCGTTGACCAGCCTGATGGTCCCGGATTCGTCGACGATCACCATGGCGTCGGTCGCCGCTTCCAGCAGGGCGCGGAGCCGGCTCTCGGCCTCCGGGCCGTCGAGCGGCCCGCCAGCCCTGCCGACGAGTACGGAGACAGCAGGACGCGATGCGCCGCTGATGGTTATGCCCCCCACGGCCTGTGTTCCTCCCCGGCCGAAGAAGGTCCGTGCGACTTCGGCTACCCCCCATTCATCTAACCATAGGTACACGGATGACTACGAGGCGTCGTCACCATTTTCTGTAACGGCAGCAGCCATTGCGTGCCGCTGGGCCCGCGGGCGGGGCTGGAGCCAGGCCGCGGCGAGGACCCGGTCCAGGATCAGCGCGACCGTCACCACCACGCCGGTGCCCACGGCCATGCCGCCGATCGTGTCGGTGAAGTAATGCACCCGCCCCGCGATCAGCGCGACCGCCACCGCCGCCCCCGCCAGGTAGCCGGCCAGCACGATGGCCAGCCGCGCCGCTGGCGGCAGCCGCGGCCGTGCCGGGCCGAGCAGCAAGATGGTCAGTGCGGCCAGCAGCGCGAACGTGCCCGTGCAGTGCCCGCTCGGGAAGCTCAGGTGGCCGGCCAGCCGACGGTCGACCAGCGGCTTGAGCAGGTACTCGGTCATCGCCCCGGCGGCGAGCAGGCCTGCGGCCAGCAGCAGCGCGCCGCGCCGCCGGCGGCCCAGCGCGCAGGCCAGGACACCGAGCACCGTCAGCACGGTCGCGCTGCGCGGCCGGCCGATCGCCATGACCGTGGTGATGAGCGACTGATGGGCGCCGAGCGCGGCCTGGAGATGGCTGTCGACCGTCCAGTCTGGGAAGCCGGCCCGCGTCTGGCCGGCGAACAGGACGCCGAGGACCGCCACGATCAGCGCGCAGACGACCGCTGAGGTGATCGCGGCCGACCGGGCCCAGGGGCGCAGCAGCGGGCCCTCGGCCGCCAGCCGCCGCCTGGCATCCGCGCGCCGGAACAGGCGGCGCAGTCCGCCCGCCAGGCCCATCCCGTCCCGGTCCCCCAGTCCGTCCCGGTCCCGCAGCCCGTCCCGGTCCCGCAGCCCGTCCCGGTCCCCCAGTCCTGTCCCCTCCGCCATCGGCCCATCTTAGGGTCGGGACGACAGCGTCCTGGCTGACCGCCGCGGCCGGCGCCGGGCGGCGCCGCGGGCGCCGGCAGCGAGAGCCGCACGAGCACCGGGAGATGAGGATGACGCCAGCAGGGCAGACGACGGCAGCGGGGCAGACGACGGCAGCGGGGCAGACGACGGCAGCCGGGCAGCCGGCCACGGCAGCCGGCCAGCCGGGAGGCGGCGTGGCCGTGGTCACCGGCGCGGGCTCGGGGCTGGGCCGGGAGATCGCCCGGGCGCTGCTGGCCGCCGGCTGGCGGGTCGCCCTGGCCGGGCGGCGGCCAGGGCCGCTGGCTGAGACGGCCGCGCCCGGGACCTGGCCGGCAGAGTCCGCGCTCGCGGTGCCCGCCGACGTTGCGGACGCCGAGTCCGTCGGCGCCCTGTTCGGTGCAGTCGCCGGACGCTGGGGACGGCTGGACCTGCTGGTCAACAACGCGGGGATGTTCGGGCCGGGCGGTGCCGTCGGCGACCTGTCGCTGCCGGACTGGCAGCAGGCCGTCGGCACCAATCTCACCGGCGCGTTCCTGTGCGCCAGCCACGCGGTGCGGATGATGCGGGCGCAGGCGCCGCGCGGCGGCCGGATCATCAACAACGGCTCGGTCTCCGCGCACAGCCCGCGGCCGGCCAGCGCCGCGTACACGGCGACCAAGCACGCCATCACCGGGCTGACCAAGTCGATCTCGCTGGACGGCCGGGCCTGGGACATCGCCTGCGGGCAGATCGACATCGGCAACGCCGCCACCGAGATGACCCAGGACATGAGCCGCGGCATGCCGCAGGCGGACGGCTCGATCGCGGCGGAGCCCACGTTCGCGGCCCGGCACGTGGCCGATGCCGTGCTCTACATGGCCAGCCTGCCGCTGGATGCCAACGTCCAGTTCCTGACCATCACCGCCACGAAGATGCCGTTCATCGGCCGCGGCTAAGGCCGCCGTCCCACTGGCTGAGACCGCCTATTGCACCCAGTCCCGCATACCGCCATCCTGGCGGCAGTCCGCCCGCACGACCAGCAGGCCGCCGCCTGCCGCCTCCAGTCGCTCCAGGAACCCGGCCGCCGACGCCGGCGGGCCGGGCGGCGCGGTCACTGCCAGGCGGACGGCGGACTGCATGGCGTCGCGGTCGGGCGGGCGGCGGGCAGGTCGCCGACGGCGCCCAGCGCGCGGGCCAGGGCGTGATAGCGGTCGGCCTGGCCCGCGTCGGCCGCGCAGGCCGCACACAGTGACCGGCCGCAGTCCGGGCAGTCCCGGCCCACATGCTCGCGCCAGGCGATGGCGTCACCCAGGGACTGAGACAGCAGCGCGGTCGGCGCGTCCATCGGCGGCAGGTCGCCCGCCAGCAGGACCGACAGGGCCTGCTGGAACCGGCCGATCAGATACCGCCGGTCATCACCCGGCACCCTGCCCGAGATGCCGGGCAGGAAGCCCTCCGGCGGCCAGGAGGAAT
>JBKQSL010000217.1:0-2528 GCA_052143655.1 Streptosporangiaceae bacterium
CCGTTCGGCCTGTTCGCCGGGGCCCGGGCCCGGTGCCCGGTGCAGCGGGTACGCCTCGCCGACGGTCACCCGGCCTGGGTCGTCCTCGGCTACGACGCAGCCCGCCAGGCGCTGGGCGACCCCCGCATCTCCAAGGACATGCTCGCCGCGCTCGAAGACAACGGCGATGTCGTAGCCGAGGGCCTGCCGGGGCCGGAGTTCTCCCGGCACATGCTCAACGTCGACCCGCCCGACCACACCCGGCTGCGGCGGCTGGTGTCCCGGGCCTTCGTGCCATCCCGGGTCGCCGCGCTCGAGCAGGCCGTGCGGGATATCGCGGACGCACTCCTCGATGAGCTCGACGACGCCGGTCCGGGCGCCACAGTCGATCTCGTCCATGGCTACGCCCATCCGCTGCCTTTCAGAGTGATCGGGGAGCTGCTGGGCATCCCCCCAGCCGACCGCCCAGACCTGCACGCCTGGTTCCAGGTGCTGCTGACCGGATGGGCCGGCGAACCGCCATCCGAGGCGGTCGAGGCATCCGGCAAGATCGTGGCCTACCTGCGCGAGTTCGTCGACACCAAGCGGCGGAACCCGGCCGAGGACCTGGTCAGCGTGCTGGTCGCCGCCAGCGACGACGCGCTCACCACCCAGGAGTTGCTGTCGAGCCTGTTCCAGCTCGTCGTGGCCGGCCCCGACACCACGGCCAGCCTCATCGGCAATGGGGTGGTGGCCCTGCTTGATCATCCTGACCAGCTGCAGGCGCTGCTGGCCGATCTTCGGCAGCTTCCCGCCGCGATAGACGAGCTCATCCGGTACACCGCCCCAGTCCCGCATGCCACGTTCCGGTTCACTGCCGAGCCGCTGACGGTCGGCGGCGTGGCGGTCCCCGGGCACGAACAGGTACTGGTGTGCCTCGGCTCGGCCAACCGCGACCCGGGCCGCTTCCCCGCCCCCGACGTCCTCTACATCGGCCGCAACGACGGACCGAACCTCGGCTTCGGCCACGGCGCTCATTACTGCCTCGGCGCGCCCCTGGCCCGGCTAGAAGCCCGGGTCGCTTTCGAAACCCTGCTCGGCCGCCATCCCTGCCTGCGGCTCGCCGCCGACCGCGACACCCTCGCCTGGGCGCACGGCGACGGCCTCGTGCTGCGCGGCCTCGTCTCACTCCCCGTCGTCCTCGGTCCCGCCCGGCACCGGGCTGAATGACCATCCCATCGCGCCGAGATCAAGTCCGAATCAAAGGAGACACCGATGACCATCACCGACCGTCCCGTCGACAACGGCGTGAACGTCCAGGCCCTGCTCGATGCCCGCAACGCGCTGTCGGCCGCACCGGAAGCGGCGCAGTTCACCTGGCGGGCCAGCACTACCTGGCGCAACGGCACCCACCCCCACTCCACCGTGGCCGGCTTTGCCGGCCTCGGCGCCGAGCAGCAGCACCGCACGACGTATGAGTTCGACACCGACCACCCCGAGTGCTTCGCTTCTGAGGACAACGGCGCCACTCCGGTGGAGTTCGTCCTGGTCGGCCTCGCCGGGTGCCTGACCGCAAGCGTCGCCGCGGTCGCCCAGCACCGGGGCATCCAGCTCCGCTCGGTCACCGCCACGATCGACGGCGCGATGAACATCCTGGGCATCCTCGGCGCCGACCCTGACGTCCGCAACGGCTTCGAAGCGATCACCGTCCAGTTCGCCATCGAGGCCGATGCCTCCCGTGACGACCTTGAGGCCCTGATCGCCCAGTCACAGAAACGCTCGGCGGTCTTCGACGTCGTGACCAACCCGACGAATGTGCTCGTCGAGCTGGCCTGAGCCTGACGACCACGGTCCAGCCGCCCGCATGATGCGCACCACGGCAGTCATCATCGGCGCCGGCCACGCTGGCCTGGCCATGAGCCGCCGCCTCACCGAACGCTCCATCGACCACGTCGTCCTCGAGCGCGGTGAGGTGGCGAGCTCGTGGCGGAGCCAGCGCTGGCCCAGCCTGCGGCTGCTCACCCCCAACTGGCTCACCCGGCTGCCCGGCTACGACTACGCCGGGAATGACCCCGACGGCTACATGCCCGCCGTCGGCGTCGTGGCCACTCTCACCCGCTACGCGCGCCTCGCCGCCGCACCGGTGCGCACCGCCACGACGGTGCACACGGTGCGCACCACACCGGGAGGCTTCGAGATCCAGGCCAACGACGACATGCTCCACGCCCGGGCCGTGGTGCTCGCGACCGGGGCGTGCGCCCGGCCAGCGATCCCAGCCGTCACCGGCGCCGTCCCCCGGCCGATCACGACGCTCACCCCGCTCACCTACCACGATCCCGGCCAGCTCCCCGACGGCGGCGTGCTCGTCGTCGGAGCGTCAGCCACCGGCGTCCAGCTCGCCGGCGAGATCCACCGGTCCGGGCGCCCGGTGTCCCTGGCCGTCGGCGAACACGTCCGGCTGCCCCGCCGCTACCGCGGCCGCGACATCTTCTGGTGGCTGGAAGCCACCGGAGTGCTGGCCGAACGCTACAACCAGATCGATGACCTCACCCGGGCCCGCCACCTGCCCT
>JBKQSL010000218.1:0-26007 GCA_052143655.1 Streptosporangiaceae bacterium
GGACCCGGCCGCCGCCGGCACGACACGCCGGCCTTCGGCATGCCCGCCGGAAGGCAACTACCAGCAGTAACCAAAAACAAGAACTACCCACAACCGGTCAAACATCTAAAGCCCGCAGCATTGGGGCTTGACCAGGGTTACCTAGATCGGAATCGGGTGCGGCTCCGCTGGAGTGAGCGGGTCCTAGCTCCGTTTGTGAGCTTTGCCTGGTGATGCCCGGTCCGCTTATGTCGTTGCGTACTTAGCCTCAATCCACCGCGTAAATAGGGGTTCTCCCGGGCGCGGCAGTGCGAAAGGTGCCCTCTGAGCTGGGACGATGGGAGTGCCTGAAGCTTCCATGACCCGGTTCGAGAGGACACCTGTCAGGTGCGATTGTGGCATAGCCCGGCGCGAACGCACGCGTCGCTTGATGACCCGAATCTCGTGTCATCTCTAGGTGTCAGACGTTCTTCCAGCCCACGTAGTTGCGCAACGCGAAGGCACCGGCGTATACAACCACGCTGGCAATGGATCCCACGAGACTCATCCGGAACATCTTGAAATCCCCGAGGAACAGGTGGATTGGCATCACAAAGGGCTGGAACCCGAGCGCAATACTACCAGACGCTGCCATGAAGGTCACTAGAATGGGAACATCGCCGGGGCACCCGGCACACGCCGGAGTGGGCCCTATGGTGGTATGAGCTGCATTAGAGATTCTCATGGGCGAATTCAGGAAGAACCAGATCACAAAGCACGTCCACGCCAGGTAGATGAAGACGTAGACGGAGTAGTGAATCGTCTTGCGCATCAAGGCATACTTGGGCTCGGCCACCGCTTCCTGGCTGCGAACGGGGCGGAACAATCTGGCCGAGTGGATCGCCGCGCAGCCGGCCAGTGCGATCGTGAAGCCGCCCACCGCCTCTTGGGCGCCGCTGTTGGGTTTGACCGCGCCAATCGCGACGATCACCGCGATGGTGGCCGCCAAGTACGCCGCGAATACCGCCCAGTACCTCGCCCTGCGATGGATCGCAGCGAAGGCCAGGAAAGGAACGAAGGACAGGATGCCGAGCGACCAGACCGGCACCGAGACCCACAAGATCTGGCGGAGGCGGCCAGAGTTCTTGGGCTCGGCCACCGCTTCCTGGCTGCGAACGGGGCGGAACAATCTGGCCGAGTGGATCGCCGCGCAGCCGGCCAGCGCGATCGTTAAGCCGCCCACCGCCTCTTGGGCGCCGCTGTTGGGTTTGACCGCGCCACTCGCGACGATCACCGCGATGGTGGCCGCCAAGTACGCCGCGAATACCGCCCAGTCCCTCGCCCTGCGATGGATCGCAGCGAAGGCCAGGAAAGGAACGAAGGACAGGATGCCGAGCGACCAGACCGGCACCGAGACCCACAAGATCTGGCGGAGGCGTCCAGAGCTCTTTCTCCGCCCCTGCGGCGCTGGCAAAGGGGCGACGGAGTCGGCTGGTGTCATCTCGCCTCGCCTCGGTGCCCGGATGACCTGCTGGCCGATCTTCAGGTTCTAGGCCAGGGCCGGATTCGTCTCGATGATATGCCGCGCGTCCGCAAGGCCGGCGAAGGCCAGGACGAGCTGTTCGCCTGCTGGCGCCACCACGCCGTGTTCACCGACAGCCCCTTCGTGCTGATCCAGGCCGAAGAACAGCACCGCGATCACGCCCTGATCGAGCAGGTGTTCGCGGACCTGACCAGCGGCCCCGTTGCCCACCTGCCCTCCGGCTCGTTCCCGGCGAACGCCGCCTGGCTGACCTGCGCAGCCATCTCGCACAACCTGACCCGCGCCGCCGCCGCACTGGCCGGGTCCTTCCACGCCCGGGCCCGCGGCGCCACCATCCGCCGCCACCTCATCGCCGTCGCCTCCCGGATCTCCCGGCACGGCCGAGGCCACATCACCCTGCACCTGCCCGAAGGCTGGCACCGCGACCACGAATGGCTCAGCCTGTTCGAGGCCGCCTGCGGCCCGCCAGCCCAGGCAGCCTGACCAGCCAGAACCGGTCACCGCGCACATGGCCCAAGCGGCCCCGTCAGCCCGCCCGCCACGCGAACGAGGACAAGCCGCACAACGGTCAGCGGCGGGACCGCCGTGCCCCAGAAAACCACCAAGATCATCGCCGCAAGTCGTTACCCCGAAAATGATCATCACTATTTACGCGGTGGATCGAGGCTTAGCTGTCGCTGCAAGTCCTGCACTGCCATGATCGCTTGATCGATCGTACCCGGGGTGAGTAATCGCACGTTCGCCCTCCCCTACGGATAAGGTTCGCTTAGCCTGCAGGCCAGTACCGCTGTGGGCCCGGGGGCAAGGCCCTCGACACAAGATCGGCTCCCTCTTCGCTCCCAAAATCGGACAGCGAGAGCCCAATGCCTGCGTTTCCCAGGTAGGTGTAACACGTTGACCTGGTAAACCCTGGGTGGAGCTGAGGGGATTTGAACCCCTGACCCCCTCGATGCGAACGAGGTGCGCTACCGGACTGCGCTACAGCCCCAGGACCGGGAGCCAGCGTAGCAAACCTTGGGGGCGCCGCGCTCCGCGGCGCGGTGGCCGGGCCGGAACGCGTCCCGCCCGTCAGTCTCCGATCGCCCGTGCGGGCGGGTCGGCGTACTGGTCGTAGAACTGGTCATCGCCGACCCGGCCGGAGATGTCGATGATCTCCGCGGACGGCTCGGGCTCGGGCTGCTGCTCGGCCCATTCCTGCCAGGCGATCCATTCCTGGCGGGCGCGCTGGCGGGCGGCTCGGATCCGCAGGGCGGCCTGTTCAGCCCGCCAGCGCGCTTGCTCGGCATCTGCGAGGGCAGCCTCGCGGAGGAGGAGGAGATACATGCCGAGCATGCTCGCTGGCGGGACGCATACCCACCAGGGAGCCAGCTTGGCGGCATAACACGAGAACGCCACGGCGGCCAGCACCACCAGCGTGGCCAGCATCCGGCGCCGGGCCTGCAGGATGCGGGCCCGGCTCAGCGGCGGCTGCGCTGCCGCCGCTGGCCGTGACTCCACTGCCGCCTGAACCCGGTCACGCACCGCGTGCCACGAGCCCAGGCGGCCTCTACCGGGCCACGGGGGAGCTTGGGCCGGCGGCTCCTCGCCGTCGCCGGCGAGGTCCTCGTCTTCGTCCGCAAAGTCGTCTGCCTCGTGGTAGCCGCCCTCGGCGGCCAGAACGGGCTCGGTTTGCTCGATGAACTCGACTTCCCCGGGACCGGCGGCCTCCTGCGGCTCTGCCGCGTCCACTGGCCCGGCCGCCGGGCTCGCCGCCGCCTCCTGGGCCATGTGCGGCCTGCGGATCCACCGCGGGATCAGGAACACCGCCCAGATCGCCACGATCGCGAGGTACAGCAGCGCGCTGCTCACGGCGCTGCCCCGGGCGCACGCCGCAGCCAGCCGGGCCGGGCGCGCGGGACCCGGCGGCGGGCGGAAGCGGGCGTGCTCACGTCACGCACGGTAAGGCCCGGCGCCGGGCCTTCCTAGCACTGCGCCCGGTGTGTCGCGAGATCGCCGCCGCGGCCGCCGCGGGCCGACGGCGGATCTGCGGTTTTGCCGCGATAGAACCAGGAGCGATAACGACTTTCCCGCCTCATCCCAGCCGTGACCGGGACGCGTTCAGCGCGCTGCGCCAGCGGGGCAGCAGGCCAGTCTGCACGTCCTCGACGGTCAGCGCGTAGCACAGGTGATCCCGCCAGGCGCCGTCGATGTGCAGGCTGTGCCGGCGGATGCCCTCCTCGCGGAACCCGAGCTTCTCCACCACCCGGCGGCTGGCCTGGTTCTCCGGCCGGATCGTGGCCTCGATGCGGTGCAGTCCGACCACGAAGAAGCAGTGATCGACGGCCATCGCCAGTGCCGTCGGGATGACACCCCGCCCGGCGTAGGCGGCGTCGACCCAGTAGCCGACCTGGGCCGACCGCGCGGACCCCCAGACGATGCTGCCCACGGTCAGCTGACCGGCGAAATGCCCGCCGTAGCTGACCACCCACGGCAGCGTCAGCCCCTGCCGCGCTTCACGGCGCATCGTGCGGGCCATCGCGACGTAGGGCCCGAGGCTGGACCGGTACAGTGGCGTCTCCGGGTTGGTCGGCTCCCAGGGCCGCAGCCAGGCCGAATTGCGCACCCGGGTGTCACGCCACTCCGCTGCGTCTTTCGGCCGCACCGGGCGCAGGCCCACGGGCGCGTCCAGCAGGTTCGGCTCGGTGAGCACCACCGGCCACCCGTGCATGCGCGTCACCGGACCATCATGGCTCGGCAGGCGGCCGTTGCGCTATCTGTCACGGCATGAATGCACGCAGATGTGCAGCGCCGCCCGGCCGGGCCGGGATCAGCCGGCGGCGGGCCGCGGATGGTCGCCGCCGCGGACCTGGTCGGCCGCGTGCGCCAGTACTCCGGACAGTACTGCCATGCCGTCGCGCACCCCGCCGGACGAGCCGGGCAGGTTCACGATCAGCGTGCTGCCCGCCAGGCCCGCCAGGCCGCGGGACAGGATCGCCGCGGGCACCTTCGCCGCCCCGGCCGCCCGGATCGCCTCGGCGATGCCGGGGATCTCCCGGTCGATCACCATCCGGGTCATCTCCGGCGTCTGGTCGCCAGGCGTCAGCCCGGTCCCGCCGGTAGTGACGACCAGGTCGTAGCCGGCGGCGGCCGCGTCCCGCAGCGCCTCCTCGACCACGCTGCCGTCCGGGATGACCAGCGGCCCGTCGACGGCGCAGCCGGCCTCGCGCAGCAGGCCGGCCAGCACCGGCCCGGAAACGTCCTCGTAGACCCCGGCCGCCGCCCGGCTGGACACCGTGATCGCCAGCGCCCTGATCATGACCGCCGCCACGCTCCCGTCTTGCCGCCGGTTTTCTCCTCCACCCGGACGTCGGTGATCACCGCAGCCGGGTCCACTGCCTTCACCATGTCGATCAGGGCCAGCGCCCCGACGGTCACCGCCGTCAGCGCCTCCATCTCGACCCCGGTCCGGTCGGCCGTCCGCGCCGTCACAGTGATCACCGCGCCGTCGTCGGCGACCTCGATGTCAACGCTGACCCCGTGCAGCCCGATCGGGTGGCACAGCGGGATCAGGTCCGGCGTGCGCTTGGCCCCCTGGATCGCCGCGATCCGGGCCACCGCGAGCGCGTCGCCCTTGGGCACGGTGCCCTCGCGCAGCGCCGCCACGGCAGCCGCCGACAGCAGCACCTTCCCGGCCGCGGTGGCGGTGCGGGCGGTGACGTCCTTGCCCGACACGTCGACCATCCGCGCCTGCCCGGCGGCGTCCAGGTGAGTCAGCCCCGGCCCGGCAGCCGCGCCGGGAACAGGCCCGGCCCGGTCCTGCGCCGCGGTCACGGCAGCTCCAGCACGTCGACGGTGCGGCCCGCACTCAGCTCAGTGGTCTGTTCCGGCACGATGATCAGGGCGTTAGCCCGGGCGAGCGCGGCCAGCTGGTGCGACGCCTGGCCGGTTACCGGCGCGACAGCCCCGGCCTCGGCGTCGAGCACGGCGCGCAGGTAGGACCTCTTGCCCGGCGGGGAACGCAGCGGCGCGGTGAGCACGGCACGGAGCGGGGACGCCCGTTTCGGCGAAAGATCTTGCAGGACACGGACAGCCGGCGCGACGAACAGCCAGAACGAGACGTACGCGGACACCGGGTTGCCCGGCAGCGTGAAAATGGGCACCCGGCCGCCGCCGACCAGCCCGAAGCCCTGCGGCATGCCGGGCTGCAGGGCCACCTTGCGGAAGCCGACCGTGCCCAGCCGGGACAGCGCCGCCTTCACCACGTCGTGCTCGCCGCCCATGCTCACCCCGCCGGAGGTGACCAGCAGGTCAGACTCGGCGGCGGCCTGCTCGACGGCGGCCAGCACGGCGGCCTGATCGTCGGGCACCCGCGGCAGGCGGCGGGCCTCGCAGCCTGCCTGGCGGGCCGCCGCGGCGAGCATCCAGCTGTTGGACTCCCAGATCTGGCCGGGAACCAGCGGCTGGCCCGGCTCGGCGAGCTCGTCGCCGGTCGCGAGGACGGTGGCGCGGGGGCGCGGGCGGGCCAGCACGCTGCCGTGCCCGGCTGCCGCGAGCAGGCCCAGCTGCACCGGACCGACCTGGGTCCCGGCGGTCAGCAGCAGGTCACCGGGCTGCGCGTCACCGCCGGCCCGGCGGACCGAGGCGCCCGGCTCGGCCGGGACGCGAATCGCCACCTTCGCCATCCCGCCGTCGGTGGCCTCCACCGGGACGATCGCGTCCGCCCCGCCAGGCAGCATCGCGCCGGTCATGATCGCGATCGCGGTGCCGGGCGCGAGGGTGCGCAGCGTGGTGTCCCCCGCCGGCGCCTCGCCGGTCACCGGCAGCACGACCGGGGCCTGCTCGGTCGCGCCCGCGGTGTCGGCGGCCCGGACCGCGTAGCCGTCCATGGCGGAGTTGTCGAAAGGCGGCAGCGGGTGCCGGGCGGTCACGTCGCCGGCCAGCACCGCGCCCTCGGCCTGGGCCAGGCTCAGCTCGCGGGGCGGCAGCGGCGCGATCGCCGCGACGATCTCGGCGAGATAGGTGTCGACGGAATCCATGGCCTGTCCGGTGGGCGTCAGGGGCGGCGAATCGGGTGCGGGTCCCGGCCCGGTCAGAGGCTGTCCAGGTAGCTGCGCAGCCAGGGCACGAACTCCGGCGCGATGTCCGGCCGGTCGCACGCGAACTGGATCGTGGTGCGCAGGTAATCGAGCTTGTTGCCGGTATCGTAGCGGCGGCCGCGGAACAGCACCCCGTGCACGCCGCCGCCGTCGGCGGCCATGCCGCAGTCGGCCCGGGCCAGCGTCCGCAGCGCGTCGGTAAGCTGAATCTCCCCGCCGCGGCCCGGCGGGGTGTCCCGCAGCACAGCGAATACCGCCGGATCGCAGATGTAGCGGCCGATGACGATCCAGTTCGACGGCGCCTCGCTGGGGTCGGGCTTCTCGACCAGGTCGGTGACCACGACCACGTCCGGCTGGTCGGTCGGCTTCATCGCCACGCAGCCGTAGGCCGACACCTGGTCCGGCTCGACCTCCATCAGCGCCACGACGCTGCCGCCGTGCTGCTGGCGCACCTCGATCATCCGGCTCAGCAGCGGGTCGCGCCGGTCGATGAAGTCGTCGCCGAGCAGCACGGCGAACGGCTCGTCGCCGACATGCTCGGCCGCGCAGAGCACCGCGTGGCCTAGGCCCTTGGCCTCGCCCTGCCGCACGTAGTGGAACGCCGCAAGCTCGCTCGGGGCCTTGATCTGCGCCAGCCCCTCCTCATCGCCCTTGGCGGCGAGGACCCGCTCCAGCTCGGCGTTGCGGTCGAAGTAGTCTTCCAGCGAGCGCTTGCCCCGCCCGGTGATCACCAGCACGTCGTTCAGCCCGGCGGCGACGGCTTCTTCGACGACATACTGGATCGTCGGCCGGTCAATGATCGGAAGCATTTCCTTGGGCGTCGCCTTCGTAGCCGGCAGGAACCTCGTTCCGAGGCCCGCGGCGGGGACTACCGCCTTGGTGACAGCGAGTGAATCGACCATGCTAATGAACCTTAGCCACTGCACCGGAGGGAACGTGCACGGCATCGCTGCAGAAGAGCCGCCGGATGCGCTGGCCGCAAGCAAGGCCGCGCTGCGCCGGGAGGTCCTGGCCAGGCGCTCCGCGCTGGGCGCGGCGGACCGGGCAGCCGCCGGCCGGCGGCTGCGGGACGCCGTGCTGGAACTGCCCGAGATGCAGATGGCAGGCACGGTAGCGGCCTATATGTCCATCGGCACCGAGCCGGACACCCGCGGGCTGGTGTTCGCCCTGTGGAAGCGCGGCTGCTACGTCCTGCTGCCGCTGCTGCAGCCCGACAACGACCTGGACTGGGCGTCGTACGAGGGGCCGGACGCCCTCGCCCCCGGGCCGCACGGGCTGCTGCAGCCGACCGAGCCCGGCCGCGGCGTGACCGCGATCACCAGTGCCGACCTGGTGATCGTCCCGGCCCTGGCGGCGGACCGGCAGGGCCGCCGGCTCGGCCGCGGCGGCGGCTCCTACGACCGGGCGCTGGCCCGGGTCGGCGGCACCGTGCTGACGATCGCGCTGCTCTACGACGGCGAGGTGCTCGACGCCATCCCGGCTGGCCCGCATGACCAGCGGGTCCGCGTGCTCGCCCAGCCCGGGGAAGGAATCACGCGGGCGGGTTAGCGGTTGCTACCATTTAGCAGTTGACCGTGGCGAGTGCTAACGCCACAGAGGGAGGATCCTGTGCCGACGTACCAGTACGCGTGCACTGAGTGCGGGGAGCGGACCGAGGTTGTGCAGAAGTTCAGCGACGACTCGCTGACCGACTGCGCGGTCTGCGACGGCAGGCTCCGCAAGGTCTTCTCGCCCGTCGGCATCGTTTTCAAGGGCTCGGGCTTCTACCGCACTGACAGCCGCTCCGCATCCAAGGGTAAGGCGCTGACCGGATCGGACTCCGGCGCCGCCAGCAAGAACGGGTCCGGCGAGTCCGGCTCGGCCGGCAGTGACAAGAAGTCCGGCGACTCCGCCCGGCCGGGCACCGAGGCCGCCTCGTCCGCCAGCGACTCGTCCGCGGCGAAGCCCGGCGAGAAGGCCGGCTCCGCGGCCGCGTCAGGCTCGAAAGTCGCCTGAAACCCGGTGGGCGGCGGGCTGGCGGAAATCGGCGTCATCGGCGGCTCGGGGTTCTACGACTTCTTCGACTGCGCCGAGGAGATGCCGGTCCAGACGCCGTTCGGGCCGCCCAGTGACCCGCTGACGATCGGCGAGGTCGCCGGGCAGCGGGTGGCGTTCGTGCCGCGGCATGGCCGCGATCACCGGTTCCCGCCGCACGCGATCCCCTACCGGGCGAATCTGTGGGCGCTGCGCTCGGTCGGCGTCCGCCAGGTCCTCGCGCCGAGCGCCGTCGGCTCGCTGACGCCCTCCTACGGGCCGGGCAAGCTCGCGATCCCCGACCAGCTGGTCGACCGCACCCGGGGCCGGCCCAGCACGTACTACGACTCCGGCGGCGCGGTGCACGTCCAGTTCGCCGACCCGTACTGCCCGGTGGGCCGGGCGTGCGCGGTGCAGGCCGCGCAGGCGGCGGGCTGGGATCCCGTGCCCGAGGGCACGCTCGTGGTCATCGACGGGCCGCGGTTCTCCACCCGGGCCGAGTCCCGCTGGTTCGCCGCGCAGGGCTGGACGCTGATCGGGATGACCGGGTACCCCGAGGCGGTGCTGGCCCGCGAGCTGGCCGTGTGCTACACGACAATCGCCCTGGTCACCGACACCGACGCCGGGGTGGAGGAAGGCGATGGGGTCAGCCAGGCGGAAGTGTTCCGGGTGTTCGGGGCCAACGTGGCGCGGCTGCGCGTGCTGATGACGGCGCTGGTCACCGCGCTGCCCGAGGAGCGCGACTGCCCATGCCCGCACGCGCTCGACGGCCTGGAGCTGCCGATCCAGCTGCCCTGATCAGGGCTCAGGGGAGCTGCGGCCGGTCTGGGCCCGATGGCTGGCGTGATCCGCCCCCGCTCATGGATCCGGCCGGGGCCGGGCCACCTCCGGCGTGTCATCTGATCCCGGGCCGTCCGGCTTTCATGATCCTGGAGCTTTTTCAGCTATATGACCTGAAAAGTCTCCAAGATCATGGACTGCGAGCGTCTCAGTCCAGGTCGCCCAGCTCGATCCGGGTCAGCCGGCGCTCCCGGACTAGCCGGTCGAACTCGTGCTCCACGCTCACCCGGCCCGGTGCCAGGGCCGCGAACACCCCGGTCACGTCCCGCATGCTGACCACGCCGAGCAGCAGCGTCCCCTCGACCACCGGCAGGTGCCGGATGTAGCGGGCCGCCATCTCCCGCGCCGCGTCCTGCAGTTCCATGTCTGGCGGCACGGTGTAGACCTCCGGCGTCATGATCTCGTCCACCGAACTGCGGTCCGGGTCGGCGCCCAGCGCCACCGCCCGCAGCAGGTCCCGCTCGGTGATGATCCCGGCCAGCTGCCCGTCCTCGGTGATCAGCAGCGAGCCAGTCTGGTGCCGCCACATCCGCTCCGCCGCGGCCCGCAGGCTCTCGGTCGGGGAGTCGGTCACCGTCGCCTGCGTCATCACGTCCCGAACCTGCACCGGATGCTCCTCGTCGCGCATTGCTGCCTGCCGCCCCCCTATGATCGCGGTCCGGCCGACGGCTGGCCAGCGCGTCGGTGGGCAAGGCCGGGACGGGTTAGGCTTGGACCGGCCCTGCCCGGCTGGACACAGGCTGGCCCCGATAGCTCAGCGGATAGAGCAACTGCCTCCTAAGCAGTAGGTCGCGCGTTCGAGTCGCGCTCGGGGCGCACATCAGATTCCCAGGTGAGGGCAGGTGCAAGCACCGCCATGCCGATCATCTAGACCGCCTCCCCGTCCGGTCGTGCCACATGCGTGCCACAGGAGTCTGAGCGGCCAAGCTCGGAGCTGGCCTGAGCGGCGACCGCCTCAGCCAGCTCGCGCTGCCGGTCGTTGGTCGAGTGCAGGTAGACGAGCGCGGCCCGGCTGGTCGAGTGGCCCATGCGCTCCATCAGCTCGCGCAGGTTCGCCCCGGCGTTGGCGACGAGCTGGTTCCCGGCGTGTCGCAGGTCGTGGAAGTGGATGCCGGTCAGGCCGGTCGCGGCCAGGGCGGGCAGCCAGGTTCCGCGCCGGAAGTTGCCGTGCCGCAGCAGCTTGGCGCCCGGGCTGGTGAACACGATCTCGGCCGTACCGGGGGCGGCATAGTCGGCCAGGTGCGCGATGACGTCGGGCATGATCACGGGCGGGATGGCGACGACGCGGCGGCCCGCGTCGGACTTCGGCGGCCCGAAGTGCAGCGGTTGGCCCGGCGCCTCGGTGAGCTGGCGAGCCACCCGCACGGTGCCCGCGTCAGTGTCGATGTCGCAGCGGCGCAGCGCTGCCAGCTCGCCCCACCGCAGGCCGCCGAAGCAGGCCAGCAGCACTAGCGCCCGGTAGCGCGCGCCGACCGCATCGGCCAGGGCGTAGACCTCAGCCACCGTCAGCACCGGCCGCTCGGGCGACCTCTCGGTCCCGGCCGCCTTGATGCGGCACGGGTTGCGGCGGATCAGGCCGTCATCGACAGCAGTAGCCATGATCGACTTGAGCAGGCGGTACGCCTTGGCCGCAGTCACGGGCGTGACCCCGGCGGCCAGCAGCCCGGCACGCCAGCGCCGCACGTCCGCATCGGTGATGCCCGCAATGGTCTGAGCACCGAACGCGGGGGACAGGTGGCGACGCAGCAGGTAGCGATAGAGCTGGAGCGTCTTGGGCCGCAGGCCCGGCCGCTCAGTGATCCACGTCGCGGCGTACTCGGTGAACGGGACGCGACCGGCTTCCGGGTCGATCCATCCGCCGCCGACCAGCTCGGCCTCGGTCAGCGCGAGCCACCGGGCCGCGTCGGTCTTGCGCACGAAGGTGAACGGGGCGGAGCGCAGCAGGCCGTCCGGTCCCCGGTAGCGGGCCTGCCAGCGGCCCGAGGGGAGCTTGCGGATGGTGCCGAAGCTGCGGGTTTTGCGGCCGGGCATGTCAGGCCACCCGGCGGCGCCGGTGCGACCACGCCGTCATCGGCTCGACCGTCCCCGCCGCGATGAACTCAGCCAGCGCGGACTCAGCGATGCGGACGTGACGGCCGACGCGGACGAACCGGATGCGCCGCTCGGAGATCAGCCGCCGGGGGAAGCACTCAGACGTAGCCAGCAGCTCGGCAGCCTGAGCCACGGTCAGCAGCCGGTCAGCAGGCTTGCTCACGGCGATCACAGCCTCTCAGGAGATGGGATCAGGTCACAGGGACGGCGGGGGCGAGTTTGCAAGCCTGGTCGGCCGAGGCCAGGGCCAGCTCGGCGCCGGGGGTGGGGGTGTTGGGGCCGGTTCCGGCGTAGGTCCAGGTGGACACGATGAGGACCACGCGTTCATCGAGGGGGCGGCCCCAGGGGTCGAGCTGCCCGGCGGGGTGGCGCTCGCGCTTGCGGTGCTCGGCGCGGTCGGCGCGCAGGCGGCCGAAGGTGACGGAGTAGCGGCGGGACTTGGTGAGGAAGTGGCCGCCGTGGCCGAGCTGGTGCGCCCACCGGCACAGCCGGGAGGGGTGCAGGCCGGGGGTGAGCTGCCCGCCGCCGAGCTGCCACGCGGCGATGATCATCCGCCGGTAGTGGGCCGGGCAGCGCAGGCCGTCCAGGTCCAGGCGGGTGGTGATGGGCCGGTCGGGCAGGCCGGGAGCTTCCAGGGTCTTGGTGGCGTACTTGGCGATGTAGTTCGCCACCGCCTCATGCGAGAGCTGGCGGCCGGTGCCGGGCAGGTCCTCGCCGGGGCGGATGGGCTTGACGTCGACCTGGCCGCCGAACCGCAGCACGACGGGCGCGCCGTCCGGGGTGTCGGCCGGGAGCGCGACGGCGGCGGCGGCCTGGCCGATGGCGTCGGCCAGCAGGTCAACAGTGAAGGGGCCGGGCGGAGGCAGGTAGCCATCGGCGGCGGCGTCGAGGCGGATTACCGCGTGGTAGTGGATCACGCCCCGGGCCTGGTACTCGGCGACCTTGACGTAGCGGACCCGCACTGCCGCGCGCAGCGCCTTCTGCGTCAGCCCGGCCAGCCGGGCCAGGTGGCGGGGCAGGTAGGTGGTGAACCGGCGCCACAGCTCCCCGGCGTGGGCGTTGAACAGGACCGCCGAGGCGTAGTCGTAGCAGTCCGGGCACAGCGCCCGGCCCAAGACCGGGTCGTCCTCGCAGTGGCGGCGCGGGCAGGAGATGTCGCGGCCGTGCGGGCAGACCCGCACCTTCGCATCACGGCGGGGGCGGCAGGGCAGCACCGTGCGGCCGCGCTTACGGCGGGCGTGGACCGGGCCGAAGGACGGCGCGGTGAAGGTGGCGAACACGCACGGGTGCGCCGCGATCGACTCGGGCAGGCCCTTGCCGCCGGTCAGCCCGGCGCGGACGAGCTGGCGGGCGTCGCGCTTGTACACCTGGGAGCAGGGCGGGCAGACCGACTCGCGGCGGTTCCCGCACGCCACGCGCAGCTCGCCGTCCGGTTCGTCGGTCGCGGTGTCATAGACCGGGCGCAGTTCGCCGGTCGCCTTGTCGATGGCGGCGATGCGGCCGGTCAGCCGTACCGGGTGCGCGCAGGCCCCGGCGGTCATGTTGTGTCCGTGATGGTGATGCGGCCCTTGGCGGCCAGGGTGCGGCAGGCGGGGCAGGTGACTAGCGGGCCGAACAGCCCGGACGGCGGGTCGGGCCACGGGCCGGGCTGGCCGCAGAGGGCCTGGCCGGGGTCGCGGGCGAGCGGGCCGAGGGTGACGGCCTGGTCGGCCACCGCGTGGTAGGACTCGCGGCGGCGGGCGCGGCGGGCCGGCTGGTAGCCGACGTGCGCAGTCAGGATGGACGGCTTCTTGCGCCGAGCGGGCCGCGTGGCCCGGGCGGTCATGCCGCCGCTCCGCTCTCGGCAGGCTCCAGCTCGGCCGGGCAGGCCTGGGCGGCCATGGCGCGGATGTCAGCGTCGGACACCCAGGCGGCACGGACCCGGGCCGGGTCGGGATCGGACTCCAGCCGGACATAGGCGACGCCTGCCCCGGTGGCGTAGTCGTTAGGGATCAGGTCGGCCAGGGCGCCGCGGTCGCGGGCACCGTCCCCGAGCAGCATGTCCACCTGGCCGGGCTCATCCAGGCGCATCGCGATCCGGTCGGGGAACAGATTGCGGATCGCCAGGACCTCCTTGCGCGGGTCCTGCAAGGCGCCGATCACGCAGTAGCCGACCGCACGGCCCTGCGTCGTCAGGGTGGCCAAGGCGGCCATGACCCGCTCGCGGAGCTTGCGGTCGGGCTGGTAGGCGGTCAGGAATGCAACCTCATCGATCAGCACGATCACGAACGGGAACTCAGTCGTGGGCGTGTGGTCGCGCTGGCGCCCGGCGAGCTGGCGGGCGCGGCCTTGCATGTCGGTGACCGCCGCCTCCAGCATGATGACGATGGCCTGCGGGTCCGCGGCATAGGCGCCGTAGCGGTCGAACAGCTCCCGGCCGTAGGCCAGCTCCATGCCCTTCGGGTCTGCGGCCAGGACGCGGACTAGCCCGGCGGTCATTAGCGGCAGCAGGGCGCGGATGATCGACCACAGCAGCGACGCCTTCCCCGCGCCGGTCGCCCCGGCGATCAGCACGTGGGTGCCCTGGAGCTTGATCAGCCACGGGGAACCGTCCTCGCGGCGGCCGACCGGCAGCGCCCGCAGATCAGCCTGCACCGGCACCGGCAGGGCCGGGATGACGGCGGCCAGGGCGTCGCGGCGGACCATCTCCAGCACCACGAAGCCCCGCCGCGCGGTGCGGATCCGGCACAGCAGCACGCCGAAGCTCTCGGCCAGGTTGTCCGCCCGGGCGGCCAGGTCAGCCGTGCACTGGCCCGACACCAGGCGGACCTGCACCCGGTCGGTGTAGCGAGTCGAGGCCACGCGGCCCAGGACGGGCAGCAGCAGGCGGCCCCGGTACATGGGCGCCAGCCCGGAGATGGTCATCACCGCGCCCCAGTGCCGGGCATAGCCCCACCGCCGCCACCGGCCCAGCGAGGGACGAGACACCAGCCGAGTGAACGACCGGGGCCAGCGCCACCGCCACACCGCGAGCGCGGCGGCCAGGACCACGGTGAGCGCGGCCGGGCCGGGCCAGCCAAGCTGCCGCCACGCCAGCCCACCAGCCAGCGCCACCGTGTCAGCCACGGGGTGCCGGGCAACGAACCGCAGCAGCCGCCACAGCGCGCGGACGAGCTGCGCTAGGGCGATGATCCAACCGGGAGTGTGCAGGACCGGGGAGCGCCAGACCGGGACGGCGAACGGGTCGGGGTTGTTGACTTGGGCGACCTGATCGCCGGAGAACGCCGTCATCTTCACCGCGGCACCTCTGTCCCGCGCAGCTCGGCGGCCTGGGCACGGGCGGCAGCGGCGGCCTGGCGGGCCGCGTCGGTGCCCTGCTCGGCCGCGATGCGGGTGAGCAGGTCGGCCTTGCGGTCGAAGAACGCCAGCACCGCCGCCGGGCTGGACAGCACGCCGGGCTGGAGCTGGTCGAGCAGATCGGAGATCTCACCGGGCGTGACCCGGCGCGGGCCGGACTGGTCAGGATGTGGGCCGGTAGCGTGGCTCATGCCAGCACTCCTGTTCTCAGGGCTATGGGGATGGCGTGATCTGGCTGGCCGGGCCGGGAGATTGCCGTCTCCCAGGCCCGGCGCTCTTATGTCAGGCGGACTTGCGGGCCGGTTCGGCCGGGAGGATCTGGTCGGCGCGGTAGGAGCGCACCAGCTCGCCCTTGCGGTTGACCCACGGCGAGTAGATGAGCCGCACCGGCATCACCAGGTCATCAGCGGCCAGGACCGGCTCATCGCCGTAGACCTCGACCCAGATCTCTTCGGACCACCGGCGGCCGTCCTCCAGCACCGTCAGCCGCGCTACCCACATAGGGCGGCCGTCCTTCGTAGTGGCGGGCTCGCCCTTGACCTTCCGGCGCCAGGCCGGGCCGTTGGCCCGGAACCGCATCCCGTCGGTCTTGACCTCAGTCAGCATGTGTCTGCCTCCCTGGACTCCTCAGGCGCTCTACTCGCCTACTTGTCTAGAGATGTTAGCACATGTCTAGAGGAGTGAGGTGAAGCCGTCAGGGTGCTAGTGGGCGGGCAGCTCGTAGCTGAGCAGATAGGCGTCGGCGGCCATGATCGTGTCGCAGACCTCCACGGCCCGGCCCTCGATGTCATAGGCGGTGCGGACCAGGCGGAACACCGGCACGCCGGGCGGCAGGGCCAGCAGCCGGGCCTCGTCCGGGGTCGGCATCCGGGCAGCGACGTCCTCGGTGAACCGGTCCAGGGTGTGGCCCTGTTCCTCCAGCCGGGCGTAGATGCCACCGGGGCCCGGGTTGGGATCGGTGATCGGAGTGCCGTCCGCCAGGTCGGCCGGGATATAGGACACAGCCGTCTCCACCGGCCTGCCATCGAGCAGGTAGCGGCGGGAGCGGATCACGACCTTCTCGCCCTCGGCCGTCTTGAGCCGGTCGGAGACCTCGGCCGGGGCGGGACCGCGGGTGACCTTGATCATGTCGACAGCCGGGGTGGCGGCGACCTGCCCTGCCTCTACGATGAACGCGGCCTTGCCTTCCTTGCGGTGCCGCTGGGCGAACCGGTCGGAGGCCAGGCGGCGGACCGGCGGCCGGGCCCGCACGTACACCCCGCGGCCGTGCTCCGCTATTACCAGGCCCTCATCCAGCAGCAGGCGCAGGGCGTTGCGGGCGGTCATCCGGGCGACGCCGTAGTGGGACATGAGCTGGGCTTCGGAGGGTAGCTGGTCGCCTTCGGCCAGGCCGCCGGTGGCGATGGCGGCGCGCAGGTGGTCGGCGATCTGCTTGTAGACCGGGCGGTCACTGCCAGGGTCTACGGTCTGGGAGAGCGGCCCGCTCATTCCCGACTCCTCAACTCGTGCACATGTCTGTAGCTGTTAGCCTAGCTCAGGGGTGATCACTATGACCAGCCAGTCTCCGCGCCACTCAGTCAGCGTCGCCGGGGTGATCACTGATGACCACGGCCGCGCGCTGCTTATCCAGCGCCGCGACAACGCCCACTGGGAACCACCCGGCGGCGTCCTGGAGCTGGGCGAGACGATCGAGGACGGGCTGCGCCGCGAGCTGCGCGAGGAAACCGGCCTCGACACCGAACCCGGCCAGCTCACCGGCGTCTACAAGAACATGACCCGCGGCATCATCGCGCTGGTCTTCCGCTGCAAGATCACCGGGGGAGAGCTGACGCTCAACGGCGAAGTAGCCGCCTTCCGCTGGGCCACCGCCGCCGAAGTCCGCGAGCTGACCACCGAGGCCTACGCCATCCGCATCCTCGACGCGCTCAACCCCGATAGCGCGCCCGCGATCCGCCAGCACGATGGCAGCAACCTGATCTAGTGCCGCAGCAGCTAACGTTTGCCCGGTTCCAGCATGCGAAGCCCGAGTGCTGGTTACCAGACGAGCGGGATGAGGCGCTTGTGGTGAGCGGCGTAGCTGCGGTATCTGTCGCCGAGCGCAGCCAGCAGCGCGCGCTCTTCCACGCGGATGCGCCAGACGATGATCACTAGCCACAGCACGACGATGACGGCGAAGCTGACCCAGTTCCCCCACAGCACACCGAAGCCGATCATGGCGAGCATCCCGCCCGCATACCCGGGGTGACGCAGCACCCGGTACGGGCCTGCCGTCACCACCGGCTGGTCTGGGCTGACCTTGACCGTGAAGGTGAAGTACTGGCCCAGCGCCCAGAAGGACCACAGCCGCACCGTCACTCCGGTGGCCAGCAGGACCATGCCAACCGCGAACGCGACGCCCGGATGCCCGATGTCGGCGGCCGGTGCGATCGACGGGGCGAGGAAGAGCATGGTGACCACGGAAGCCACGCTCACCGCGAAGAAGATCCAGAAGCGCCACTCAATCGCCCGGGTCGCCCCCCTGCGCCACCCCAGCTGCCGGAAGAACATGATGATCTCCGCGCCGTACCAGGTCAGCAAGACCAGGTAATAGAGCGCGCCAACGGCATGGGTCTGGAAGTAGGGCTGCCACATCTCCCGCCGACCGTTCCCCAGGTGAGGGTGTTGCCACCGCACGCTAGCGGGGCGGGCGCAGAGCAGCAACCACCCAGCCTAGGAGGAACCAGGCAAATGTTGGCGGTCACGGCACTAACGATCTTTAAGGGTGGGGGTTACAGAAGGGCGTGAGGTCCCGGCGGGTGCTGGCGAGGAACCCGTCGAGGAGGCCGGGCTGGTATTGCATCCGCCGGAGCCGGGTCTTGACCAGCACGGTGAGCTGGGCGAGGTTGTGCTTGGCCAGGTTGGCCAGGGACCGTTTGAGGTGCGACCAGACCAGCTCGACGGGGTTGAGCTCGCGGGCGCAGGGCGGGAGCTGGAAGACGGTCACCCGGTCCCGGGCTTGGAGCAGTTCGGTCATGACGCGGCTGAGGTGGGTGTTCAGGTTGTCCCACACGAGCACGAGCGGGCCGCCGAGCTGCTGGTGCGCGGCGTCCGGCAGCCTCGCGTAATCGGTCTCGGTGAACCCTTTGCGCTGGTCGCTGCGGCACTGGCGGGCGCGGTGGACCCGGTAGATCAGCCGGGGGCGGCATCCGGGTTTGACCGCGATCAGCGCCGCGAGCGATACCCGCTTGTTGTGCCCGCCGGTCACTGTCACTACCGGGGTCTGACCGCGCCGCCCCCAGGTCCGGCCGATCGGCGGACGTAAACCCTGGCCTGATTCGTCTTCGAAGATCAGCCAGGCGCCCAGGTCCGCCGCGGTCCTTTTACCACCGGCCAGGCCTCCTCCCGCCACGCGGCGATCCGCGCCTCGTCCCGCTCGGCGGCCCGCCGGGCGGGGACCTGCACGCTCCACCCGACCCGGTGCAACAGCAGGTCCGCCCCGGCCAGGGTGTACTCCACCCGGAACCGGGCCCGGATCACCCCGGTGATCCGCGCCAGCGTCCAGCACTGATCCTCATCCCACCCAGCAGCGGCCGGCCCGGCCTGCAGCACTGCCTCCAGCTCGCGCAGCTGCGCCGGGCTGAGCTTGCACCTCGCGCCGCCCGCGCCCCGCGAGACCAGGGCGGCCCGGCCGCCCGGAACCGCCGGGCCAGCTCCCGGTCACTGACCCCGGACCCGATCAGCTCCGCGGCCGCTAACCGCACCTGCTCACGCCGGGCCCGCTCCGCCGCGCCCAGCCCGCCGCCATCGGGATACCTCATGCCTATGAGATACCGCAGACCGCAAGAGCCGTCAGCCCAGCCCGTAACCCCCACCATTAAAGATCGTTAGTCAGCGCGGAGCCCAGTTAGCTGCTAGAAAACTCGTCACCTGGAGTAGCTGGCTTTTCGTGAGCGGAGCACTCCTTCTTTTCTGGCCCAGGGTAATTCGGATGCGGCAGTTGCAGTATGATCCGGAAACAACCCCCGACCTCCTTAGGGCCTGTCAGAGGTACCCCGAATGGAAGTTGGAATTCTTGACAAAATGCCTCCTTGGCAGGACGGCCTAGCAGCACTATTACTTTGGCTTGTGAAACGGTGATCACTGGACGCAGCCACGACTCTGCGCAGGTGGCTAGCGCCTCTCTGACTCCGAATTTCTTTGGGCGACTTGCAGTGAACGACCTCGGTGAGTGCGAAGTCACGACCCGCCACCGCATTGGAACCCAGCATCTCAGTGTGTAGATCCTAAACTCTGCAGGCCGGGTTCGAATGACCTTCCCGCCAAGTTTCCTCAAATGAGTCGCGCTCAGATTCGTGTGCCGCCCCGGTTGGTGCACCGTCAATTCAGCCTTCTGCCAGGCCTCTGTGTCACTGTGACAACTTTCTCTACGGCTTCAAGGGCACGCCCTGCGGGCGCGCCAGCCGAGGCCGGGCCAGGCCCGGCAGCCGATCATGAACGCAGTTGATCGCAGCGGGGGAGCGGTGACCGGCGGCCGAGCTGACCGGGTGCAGGGGCTACTGCCCGCGCCGGTGGCGGCAGTCCTGCCCGCTGCCTCCGCGCTTGGGGAGCGCCCGGCGCGGGCAACTGCCGCCCGGCCGGTCCGCCCCGCACCCGGCCGCCGCCAGCTCACCACCGCCACGTGCCCCGCAACGCCACCCGTGACCAGTCCGGCACGGACCGACCGAACCGGACAGCGCCGGGCACTGCCTGGCGCGTGCAAAGACTACGGCGACGGCCGCCGACCGACCTGATAGCATCACGCGATGCAAGTCGGATTAAAGCCGGTCAGCTCACGCGGGGAATACCTCGTGGATCTTCTGGCAGACGGAAACAGCCGCCAGTTCCTCGGAACTGACTCTGATGGGGTCTGGATGTTCCGCGGGGATTTTGAGGGCGCTCTGGAGCGCTACCACAGGAACCTGGCTGCCGTGGAGCCGGAGTGGACTTCTCACGTGTCAGCGGCGCTATACGACCGACCTTGCCCGCCGTTCCCCTGAGAGTAAGCGTCGGCGCTTAACGGCCAGTGCCGGTTACTGTACCCGGGGCGCTGCCCCGGACCCCGGCCCTTACTCCGAGATGGGAGAAGGAGGGGGGAGTGCAGGGGTACGGTCACCGCGAGCTGCATCGGTGCGGGCGGGTCGCCCTCCTCGCAGGCCGCGATCGTGTCACCGTGCAAGATCGCAGCTCAAGGGCGCGGCCTGACGGCCACGTCGCTACGCGATGGCGCAGGCGCCACCCTTGCCCTGCGATCTTCCCCGGAGAGCGTCGGCACCTATCGCGAGGACGAGGGCAGAGCCGAGCAGCCGTGCCATGTTCGTGCCACAGCGGCAGGCCGACTGGCGCTCTGTCACGGTCACTCACGCGCAACGGATTCAGGGGGTGACCTGCATGTCCGCAGGTTTGTTCGAGCGCCGAGACGTTCTCCTAAGCAGTAGGTCGCGCGTTCGAGTCGCGCTCGGGGCGCTCTCAAGCGGCAGGTCAGCACGGCAAGGCCGTCACCAGGATGTGGCTCAGTCCAAGGCCCGTGCCCGCCCCGTGCCCGTTGGGCTTTGTGGATGCCTGATGACACCAGATCTGCTGACCAGGACGAGCAGCGCTCGCCTTCCATATGCAATTAATTGCCTTCGGAAGGCGATGCGTCTACAATGAGGCTATGAGCGCGCAGACGCTGGGGTTCGCAGTCCAGCCCGAGGACCGCCCTGTCCTGGACGAACTAGTCGCCTACTTCGGCGATGGCAACAGGTCTGCTTACCTGCGGGCAACCCTCAAGGTGATGAAGTCGATCATGATCGCTAATCAGCTGCGGGAGGCGCAAGCGTACGGTCAACAGCGTACCGCGGAACTAGGCATGGACCCGGCTGACGTGCCGACTCGGATCCAGGAGTTCATGAAGGCGAGTCGCCCGGAGAAGGGTGAATGAGTCGCCTCGCGCCGGTCCCTTCCGCAGTTGTCTATGACATCAACGTCCTGGTGACGGCTGCGGCAAGCGGCAATAGCCCATTCCGCTCCTGGCCATCTCCACCGCCCGTCTCCGGCAATCCCTCAGCCGACTGCCTGGGCATCATCGTGGATGCTGCCGAGTTCGCCCTTTGGCTATCCCCCCACATCACCACGAACATCGACCGGATCCTGACTGACTTGTTCAAGTGGGGTGAGCCGGAGGTGGACGCTTACCTGGGGGCGGTCGTCAGGGCAGCAGAGCATAGCGGCGGAGGCGTCCTGGCTGAAGTTCCACGAACGGTTCACGACTGTCCAGATCATGAGGACAACCTGATCCTCGACCTGGCTGCCGAAGTCGGAGCGCTGATCATGGTCTCGAACGACACCGACCTGCTCTCGATGTCTCCGTGGCGCGGTACCCCGATCATCGAGCCAACAGCATTCGCGTCCAAGGTCGACGCCATGCGGCGGCATTCACGGCGACGCCGGTAGCCCGAGCCGCTACGGCGAAGACGCAGTACCCGCTGGGCCGCCGAGCCGCGTTGCCGAAATCTTCTATAGGAAGAATCAAGGCGACGGCGCAAGCGCCGCCGCTCCGGTCCCGCCCACGCCGGGCTGCGGCGGAGCGCAGGCAGCCATACCCGGCGCCGGAAGTTGCTGTGCCGCAGCGGCTTTCCGGCCGGGCTGGTGAAGACGAGCCCGTCGTCGCCCGGCGCCGCGAAGCACGCCAGGTGCCACCGGATGATGGAAATGATCACTTCGGGAATCGGCGGGCTCCGTTTGCCCGCTCTGGACTTGGGCGGCCCGAACTCGAAGCCGCCGCCGCTGACCTCGTTGAGCTGGCGGGTCACCCGGGCTGTGCGCGCGGCCAGGTCGATGGTCATCCAGTCGCGGCCAGGCGCCGCCCAGGACGCCGCGAACGAACTCACGGGCCTGGCCGACCGATGCCGCCTCGCCCGGGAACCAGTCCGCGGCCAGGACGGCCAGCCGCTCAACCTGCATGGCCTGTGCCCGCCCGCCGCACGCCGGGCCGCATACCGATAGAGCGGGCAGATCAAAGCGGCCCACTACGCCCGTCCGGCACCGCATGTGGCCGCCTTCCTCGGCGTATCAGTCGCCCGGTCAGGGGCGTCGCCCCGATGGCACGGTTGTGAATGCGCCTGGGTAATCATCTTGCCCGGGTGAGGTATCGGCGGATGTGATCGCGTGATGATAGCCCGGCAGGCTCGTTCGGGAGGAAGCCCTGCCCGGGCAGGGACGGCCGGGTGCGTGACGGGCCGCCAGAGCAAATCGCCTGCTCTCGCGTGGGCTGTTAGGCCCCCGAGACTTCGGACTAAGGAGGGCGCTGGTGACCACACCGTCCGATCCCCGTGCTCTGCTGCGGTCCAGGAGCTACCTGGTGCTGCTGATACTTGCCGCGATCGTCGGCGTACCCGTCTCGGCGGCGGCCTACTTCTTTCTCGCACTGGTCAGCAAGCTGCAGGCATGGATCTTCACCGACCTGCCCAAGGGCCTGGGCTTCCACGGCGAACCCCTGTGGTGGCCCATTCTGCCGCTGGTGCTGGCCGGGGTGCTGGTGGGTCTTACCATCCGGTACCTGCCCGGCAAGGGCGGCCGCTCGCCAGCCGACGGGTTCAAGGCGGGCGAAGGCCCGCCGACCCTGATCGACCTTCCCGGCATCGTGCTCGCGGCCTTTGCCACCTTGAGCCTGGGCGTGGTGCTCGGGCCCGAAGGGCCGCTGATCGCCCTCGGCGCCGGGCTCGGCGCCCTTGCGGTCCGGCTGGTCAAGCGGGACGCCCCGGCCCGAGTCCAGTCCGTGATGGCCGCCGCGGGGAGTTTCGCCGCCATCAGCACCCTGCTCGGCTCGCCCCTGACCGGCGCGTTCCTGCTGATGGAAGCCTCAGGCCTGGGCGGGCCCACGATGCAGCTCGTGCTGGTACCTGGCCTGCTGGCCGCCGGGATCGGATCGCTCATATTCATCGGCCTCAACGCCTGGACCGGGCTGGGCACGTTTGCGCTGGCGATCCCCGGCCTCCCGCACGTCGGGGCGCCCACTGGCGCTGAATTCTTGTGGGCACTGGCGATCGGGCTGATGGCCGTCCCGGTCGGCTCCGGAATCCGGTGGCTCGCCCTGTTCCTGCGGCCTCATGTCGAGCGACGGATAGTCCTGCTCACTCCGGTGGTTGGCCTGGCGGTCGCGGGACTTGCGATCGCGTTCGCCGAGGCCACCGGCAAGGGCTCTTCGGAGGTGCTGTTCTCCGGGCAATCGGCCATCGGCCCGCTCATCACCAACAGCGCCAGCTATACCGTCGGAGCGCTGCTGCTGCTCATCGTCTGCAAGGGACTCGCCTACGGCGTGTCGCTGAGCAGCTTCCGCGGCGGTCCCACCTTTCCGGCCCTGTTCGTCGGAGCGGCGGGTGGCATAGCGCTGTCGCACCTGCCGGGGCTGTCACTTGTCGACGGCGTCGCCATGGGCATCGGCGCGATGTCCGTGGTGATGCTCAGGCTGCCGCTGACCTCCGTCTTGCTGGCCTCCCTGCTGCTGGCCTCGGACGGCCTGGCGGTCATGCCGGTGGTGATCGTGGCGGTCGTAGTGGCATTTGTGGCCTCCGCCAGGTTCACTCCAACCCCGTCCTCGGCTTCGGGAGGACCGCCGCCGCCCCCGGGTCCGGAAGCACCATCGCCCGCGCCGGACGCCCCCGGGGTCGATCAGCCAGCCCGCGTCTAGGAGAACCGAACCCTGAACCGCGTCGCGTGACCAGCCAAGATTGGAAGCAGACTGGCAACCCAACCGTGCCGCAACCAGCGGTCAGTCACGGCTACCACAGGTCAGCGGAGTTGGCTGGTCAGCGGCTTTCCGCGCCATGATCGGTCCGATTCCCGAGCTGACAGGGGGCAGTCTCCGGAGCCGGGTGCGCAACTTGGCATCCTGCTGGGGAACTGGCGAAAGGGACGAAGGTGATGTGACGTGACCAGGACCCGGCTCGACCTCACGCGGCCGCAGATCCTGGCGTTCCGGCGACACGTTGGCGCGCTCGACGAGCGGCTCGAGCGCGGACGGCGCTCGCTTCGGCGTGCCGCCTGGGCAGGGCTGCAGGACAGCATGCCCCGAGCCGCCCTCCTGTCGATCCACGCGCGGGTCGAGGGGACCGAACCGTCGACGTGGGAGGATCCTTCGCTACTGCAGCTCTGGGGCCCGCGGTTCAACGTCTTCGTCGTCGCTGCGAATGACCTGGCCGTCTTCTCGCTCGGGACGCTGCCCGACGACGCCAAGGGCCGGCGGAGGGCGGAGGATCTGGCCGCCCGTCTCCACGCCATCCTCGGCGGAACGCGGATGACCTACGGAGAGGCGGGGCGCGCGCTCGGCGTGCACCCCAACAGCCTCAGGTACGCGGCAGCGACCGGCACCGTCCTGATCCGGTGGGAAGGCGCGCGGCTGCCGACAGTCTGGACCGTGCCGTCGCCTGAGGTCGACCCCGGCGATGCCCGCCTCGAACTCGCGCGCCGGTACCTGCACATCTACGGGCCCGCCACGCCTGGGGCCTTTGCCCGGTGGGCGGGGATCGGCCTGCGACACGGTGTCGCGGCATTCGAGGCGCTCAGCGGGTCGCAGACGCCGGTGCAGACACCGGTCGGCGACGCATGGATCCTCGCCCGGGACGAGGCGGCCTTCCGCGCCGCCCCGGGACCACCGGCACCCGCGCGGCTGCTCCCGAGCGGCGACGCCTATCTCCTCCTCCAGGGAATCGATCGCGACCTCCTGGTCCCGGACGCCGACCGCCGCCGCGCGCTCTGGACCCCGCGCGTCTGGCCCGGTGGCCTCCTCGTCGACGGAGAGATCGCCGGGACGTGGCGGCGCGCGAACGCGGTGATGACGATTCAGCCCTGGCGGCGGCTGTCGCCCGCAGAACGCGATGCGGTCGCGGCGGAAGGGGAGTCCCTGCCGCTGCCAGGTATCGCGGGACGGATCGTTATCCGCTGGGACGACTGAGACGGGCTCAGACGACTGAGACGGGCTCTGTTTCTGCCGGGCTGAGCGCGCTGAACAGCTCGTCCTCAGCGTCGCTGAGCCGGGCGCGGGCCAGGGCAAGCTGCTCCTGGCCCCGCGGCGACACCTCGACGGCTGCTCAGTACGTGCCGTCGAGGTGGAGCCTGAAGCCTTCGGCGAGAGGCCTGAACCCGGCTTTCTTGTACAGCTCATGGGCTGGTGAGCGGTGCCTGGCGCTGAGGAGCTGGACTTTGTAGCACCTCGCCGAGGCCGGCCCGCGCCGTCCTGACGACGGGCCAGCCAGCTGCGGCAGGAGTTACCGTTCGGCTATGGAAGTTCGGCAGGCCCGGGCCGCAGACCGGTCCGGGGTGACGGAAACGATGGTGGCCGCCTTCCGGCACGATCCGGCCTGGCAGTACATCGTGGGCGAGGAGCAGGCCAGGACTGCGGCGCTGTTCGCCGCGGTCCTGTTCGATTCCCGGGTCGACGACGGCACCGTATGGATGACCGGCCGGGCCGATGCCGTCGCCTTGTGGGAGGCCCCGGGAGGCCCCGGCCGCTCGGGCGGTCACCGGCGCGCCTGGAATCGGTTCCGGGCCGAGGCGGGTCCGGCTGTCCTGCGCAGGCTGGACCGCTACGAGAATGCCGTCGCCGCGATCAGGCCGCACAGTGCCCACTGGTACCTGGGGGTGCTGGCCACCCGGCCAGACCATCAGGGCCGGGGCCTGCCAGCTCGCGTGCTCGCCCCGGCGTTCCAGCTCGCCGACGCGGCCGGCCTGCCCTGCTGCCCGCAGGCCGAAGCGGCGGCATGTGGTGCAGGCGGGGTGTGCCTCAGCGGTGCGCGGGGACGGAGATCCAGACGTCCGGCGGAAAATCCGGGCGGCCGGGCACCGGCCTGCGCTCCTCGGTGCACGCGGTGCCGGCGATTTCTGCTGCCACCCGGCGCCAGAACTGAACGGCCACCGGGTTGTTGTCCTGGAACGCGACCTCCCACTGCCCGGGATGGCGGGCGGCCAGTTCCTGAACCGCGCGCAGGCCGATTCCGGCCCGGCGGGCACCCCGGACGACGAAGAAGCTGCTGAGCACCCAGACCGGGCTGGTCAGGGCGCGCACGAGCGCCAGGCCGACCGGCCTGGCGTCCATCATGACCAGGTAAGCCGCCCAGTCAGGATCGCTGAACGCCTTCTGCAGCCGGTCATTGCGGA
>JBKQSL010000219.1:0-5437 GCA_052143655.1 Streptosporangiaceae bacterium
CGAGCAGGTGCGCCTGATCGGTCACCCGGCCGGTCAGCACCGTCGTGCCCGCAAGCCGCTGCAGCTGCATGCCTTCAAACAGGAATCCGAACGGATCGCCCAGTTCCCCGCGAAGGACAAGCCGGTACCTGCGGCCTTGCGTCCAGTTGCTTTCCATTTCCTGCGCAGCTTCACATTCAGGCAGGTGACCCGTCATCACCTGCCGGGTGGTTTCACCTAGGGGAAAGCTGCCGCTGGCCTGGACCCGGTCCGCACGTCCGGGCGCCGGCCAGCCGCAGGCAACGAGGCAGGCCGGCCTGGGCGGGGATGCCGGCCTGCGGCGCCCAGTGTCTCATCCCCAGAGGCTCGCTCTAAAGGAGGCCGCGCTGGCGGCCGCGGTTGAGCGCGTCGGCCCGTGAGCACACCGCGAGCTTGCGGTAGATCGCCCGGACATGGCTATGGACCGTGTTGTGCGACACGTAGAGCTCACGGCCGATGTCCCGCTCGGACAGATCGCCGTGCAGCAGCTTGAGCACCCGGAGTTCCCGCTGCGTCAGCTCCTGATCCGCGGACCGGGCGTAGCGGGTCTGCGGTGGCCGGTCGAGGGCAGCCAGCCTCCCGGCCAGGATCCCTGGATCTGGGCAGGATTCCAGGAGGACTCTCGCCTCGGTTATCGTATCCGCGGCACGCTTGTGCTGGCCCAGGCTCCGGAGCACGGTCGCGTGGCTGAGCAGCGCATTCGCCAGCTGGATGGGCTGGCCGAAGGTGCGCGAAAGGGCGACGCCGCGTTCGATCAGCGGCAGTGCCTCCCCGGGCCTGCCGCGCGCCGCGAGCGATACTCCCAGCGCCAGCGGAGCCACGCCGATGGTCTTCTCGGTGCCGTGCTCCCGCACGAATTCGGCTGCCGTCTCGGCCAGCACCCGCTGTTCTTCAAGACGGCCCCGCTCGCCGGCGATCTGCGAACGGTAGGCCAGCGACGCCTCGCCAGCCAGCCACTGCGCGCTCGCGGGCGCCAGCGCCGCCGATTCCGCGAACCACCGGTCGGCCTCGTCGAGCTCACCCCGGAAATACAGCCCCGTGCCTACCGCCCAGCACGCCAGTGGCCGCCACGGGGACCCGGGGCCTTCAAGCACGGCTACCCGGCGGCCATTTTCCAGCTGGGCGCCGATATCTCCCCACGGGAAGGCGGCCTGCAGCATCGTCAGGCTCGCCTCAGCCGAGCTGAAGCCGTCCGGCAGCGGCCCGGTGCTCAGATCGCCCAGCCGCCCGACCGCCGCGATGGCCCGCGCCGCCTCCTCCCGCTTGGCGGACAGGGAGAGCACCCACGCCTGAACCAGGAGCAGCTGTACGTCGCCGCTCAGTATGTCCTCGGGGAGCCGCCGCAGCCAGGCCAGGACGGTGTCGTACCGGCACGTGTTGGCATGACCGATCCAGGAGGTTTCAATCAGCTCGCCGGCCTCGGCATACGCCCCGGCTGCTATCGCATGCTGGATCGCCTCGTCAGTTGTCCCGTGATCACGATGCCAGGCGTACGCGCGGCGGTGCAGCGCCGGGGCGGTGCCTGGCTCGCGCTGCTCAAGCTCGACCCGGAGCAGTTGCGCGAAGAGGTGGTGGAAGCGGTACCACCCGCCCTCGTCGTCGAGCGGGACGAGGAACAGGTTGGTCCGTGACAGCGCGCCGAGCATCGCGGCCGAGCCCTCCTGCTCCATCACGGCATCACAGAGGGGGCCGGACAGCCGTTCAAGAATCGAAGTGCGGAGCATCAGCGTCTGCGCCGGCGGGTCATGCGCCTCGAGTACCTCTGTCACCAGGAAATCCAGCACGTGACGGTGCGAGCCGCCAAATCTGCGCACGAAAGCGGAGCGGTCGGCAGCGTGCTGCAGCGACAGAGCGGCGAGATAGAGCCCGGCCGGCCATCCCTCCGTCTTCCCTACCAGACTCTCGACATCCTCGGGCGTGAGGTCGAGCCCGAGACGGCCGTTCAGGAAGGCATCCGCCTCCTCGGAGGTGAATCGCAGATCGCCGGCTCGCAGCTCGAGCAGATCACCGTGGGCGCGTAGCGCAGCGACCGGCAGGACCGGCTCTGTCCTGCTCGCGAGGACGAGCTGCAACCCCGGCGGCGCATGGTCGATGAACCACACGACACTGGCGCGGGCTAGGGTGCCCGAGATCCGGTGGAAGTCATCCAGGATGAGCATGATCGGACCCTGGCCATCGAGGTCGTTGACCAGGCGCGGCAGGACCTCGTCAACGACTGGTGCCGCGACCGTAAGCGCCGGCGCCGGCCTGGCAACGGCGGGGCGTGCGCAGCGGATCGCCTCGATCGCATGTGTCCACAGGACTATAGGGTCGTTGTCTCCCTCGTCCAGCGTCAGCCACGCGACGGGGTTCCGCGCGGCCTCGGCCTCGCGCCACGCCGCCAGCAGGGTCGTTTTTCCGAAGCCCGCCGGGCAGGCGAGAAGAGTGAGCCTGCGATCCGACCCGCTTCGAAGACGTTCTAGAAGGCGCTCGCGGGGAATCGTCAGCTCCCGCACGGGCGGCGGATGCAGTTTCGTACCGACCAGGATCGGCTGCTCCGTGCCCAGCCCAACACCAGGGACTTTAGGTGTTCATGCCTGCCTGGGTTGTTGTGATCTCGTAGTCCCTGTATCGATCTTGTTGTCTGGTTCTGTGGTGGGTGCCGGGATGGCGGGGCATGCGTGAGGCCCGCGTGACGCCGCGGGCGGGCGTACGGTTCCACGGTCCGTAGCCCCGCCTGGCGGGGCGTCTCCTCCTTCCGGTTGGTGTTTCGGCTGGTCAGGGGCTAGGTGGTGCCGGGGGCGAAGCGGGTGATCTCCGGGACGCCGGTCGTGGTCTTCTTGGTGGCGACGTTATGGCCGGACTTCGGCCGGCTCTTCTGGGTGCGGGGCGCGTGCCGTTCCCGGCCGGTGACGATCAGGGTGCGCAGCAGCGACCGCGCGGTCGCGTCGGCGAGCGCGGCCAGTTCGGGCAGCGATGTCGTCGCGGTGACCTTGCTCTGGATCATGGACCGGACCGCGGTCTGCCAGCTGGCCCTGAATGACACCGCGTCAGTGCCCGGCGGTGCCGGAGCCGGGTCGCGGCGCGGTGCCCGCGCGGCGGCGGCCGGGCCGCTCAGCGATCCCGCCGAGCTGGCACGGACCAGCTGCGTTCCGGTCATCCAGGCCCAGAACTCGCTGATCACGCCGCGGGGGGTGCCCGCGCGCAGCACCGGCCCGGCGGTGCGCTCCCCGGCGCCGCGGATGGTGGTCTTGTCCTCCCCGAAGGTGGTCTCTGAGGCTGACCAGCGCGTCTGGCAGGTGCCCCGGAGCGCCTCGGCGGGGGCGGCGACGTGATCGAGCAGCGTGCTGATGATCGTGTACGTCTCCGACACCTCCTGGCCGTCGCCGCAGGGCAGGACCGCATTGTGCTCGGCTGCCCGGACCGGCAGCCGGTCAGCGGCCCTGCCGCCGGGCGCGTTCAGGTACGACATCCGTGACCCGTCGGGCAGCCAGCCGCCCTCGGTGGCCGGCAGGGCCGGGGACTTGTCCTTGACCCGGGCCACCACATGCGCGCCGGCGTCGATGAGCGCGGCGATGATGGCGTAGCCGGGAAAATTGCGATCGAAGCAGAAAACCCGGCCCGCGAACAGTTCCGGGCGGCGCCTGATCAGCCGCAGCAGCAGCGTCTGCTCCCCGGCCCGGGCGTTCCCGGTGATCGCGCCCAGGACCGCCCGGCCGGCCCGCATCGTCACGATCACGGCCAGCAGCTGCGGAAACGGCGCCTGGCCGTATCCTTTGAAGGTCTTTGTTCCCGCGCAGCCGAACATCGCGCGGTTCGCCGGCGTGTCAGCCAGGCTGGTGAGCATCCCGTCGACGGCGCACACCGCCATGCCCGCCAGGAGCACCGCCCCCGCGGCGCCGGCTGAAACCAGGGGTCCCGCCGCGATCCAGAACAGCTCCTCCATCACCGACCCCGGGATCCGCCGGAACCACTGGGAGTTCACCTTGGAGGTCGGGGGATGCCAGTGCCGGGCGAACGGCACGTCGGCCAGATGGCCGGCCAGCCGCTTCATCGCTTCCGCTGATCCGGCGTCGGGCATCAGCGTCATCGCGACCAGCAGCCGGATCGCCAGCGGCAGCGAC
Organism: Streptosporangiaceae bacterium; assembly: GCA_052143655.1. Lineage (GTDB taxonomy): Bacteria > Actinomycetota > Actinomycetes > Streptosporangiales > Streptosporangiaceae > CAVSUR01. Next base: position 4,122 of record JBKQSL010000219.1, read on the forward strand.
ATCAGCCGGCGGCGCTCCGGCCTTGCCAGCCGCCCGTCGGCGATCGCCCGCTCGGCCAGGTCCTCGATCACCCCGTCGCCCAGATGGGCTTCCATCTCGCCCAGCCGCGCGAGCTCCGGCAGCCAGCCGCCGGCCAGCACCGCGCCGGCAGCCGTGACCACCGCCGGAACCGTGACGACGGGATGGCAGAACGTCATCAGCTCGCCGGTGACCGGCGGCGCCTGCCCTGCGGCCAGCACCACCCTCGCGCCGGGCCCGCCCGCCGCCAGCCGCCCGGACCCGGCCCGCAGGTCAGCGGCCCGGAACGCCGTGATCGCCACCGGCTGCGCCTCCAGCAGGCCCTCGCCCGCCACCTCCGGGACCGGCGCACTTGCACAATTAACAACAGACATGCAGGAAGACACCTGGGGCTCTTGTTACGGATTGGATCAGATACCCGAATCCATACCAGGAGCCCCGCCCATGATCAAATTGCGTGCCAGCGGGCCGTCTCGCGCCCCTGGACTACACCAGGGCCCACTTTGCGGGGCATTCTTGCCCTCGTGTCCGAATTCCGGCGCCCCGCTGCCACGCAAACGGCGTTACCCGGACACAGCGGGCCTCAAAGAGCCGCACGGCAGGCCTGTGCGTGCCCCGGGCTCCCCGCGAAAATCCCAGGTCACAAGGCCGGACACGTTAAGTCCGTGGTGTTGGGCCGCCGTGCCGCGCGATTTCCCGGGACACGACCGATTCCTCCCGCCCGATCGAGAATGCTATGTCCTTATTGCCCAGTCCTTTTGCCAGGCCGCGGGAAATGTCTTCACGATCTTCCAGCGTGAGGGGCTCGCGCTTCGGGGCCACGCATTCTCCTGTCGGCTCGCGTGTCCGCGCGAGCCTTTCACGACAGGAAGATCATCCCCGGCAAGCCCGATTCGGACGTTAAATCCGTGTCGCCTGTTAAACCCGATTGCTTGGACCGTCTGTGATCAAGGATGCTTTTGCGAAAAGGTGGTAACGCAGTGAGGAATCGGCAGGGCGGTCAGCCGTCGTAATGGTACCGGGCCTGAAGGATGATCAGTTCATCATCGGTCGCGCCGTAGACAAGACGGTGCTCGTCATCGATCCGCCGCGACGAGTAGCCAGACAGATTCCGGCGCAGCGGCTGAGGCTTGCCGACTCCCTAGAATGGGGTCCGCCGTGCTTCCTCGATGAGCCGGAGCAGCCGGCGCAGCATTTTCTTATCGGTCGTGGCCCAGTAGGTGAGGTCTTCCCAGCCCTGAGCGTGGAAGACAATGTTCCTCAACGCGGCTCGCCCTCGTCGGCCATGGCCTCGAGTT
>JBKQSL010000220.1:0-8196 GCA_052143655.1 Streptosporangiaceae bacterium
GCGACATACCAGTCCTCTTCCCGGTGCACGGCGGCGGTGAGAACCCGAGACGCAGACATGAGCACAGGGTAACCCAGGCGGCTGACAGCGACCCTCCAGAATCCCTCCGAGTCGCTGTCGGCGCAGACCCAGGTGAACGCCACTCCTGGGCTACGCCTGCAACTACAGCGTGGTGGCGCCCGGGAGTGACTCAAGCCAGAGTGCCAGTGCGGCTCAGGGCTCGGCCCAGGTTGCCGGGGGTGCCAGGGCGGCGGGTCGGCGGCCATCTTCACCCGGCTACTCGCCGGCTAAGACCAGCTGGGCAGCGCCTCTATGTGCACCCTGATCGGACTGGTCATACAGAGCGATAGGCCTATTCACCAGACCCGTTCCACGGGCCTTGACCGTAGGGCCGTGATCATGCCCCTGACCTGGAGCCGCCTGTCGGAATCGAACCGACGACCTATTCATTACGAGTGCCTCTGACCACCGTACCCAGGCGTTCCGCACAGTGCATTTGCGCAGGCAGATAACGGTTTCAGCATCGCCCGGAACGGCACTGCGTTTGCAGGAACTGTCCCGACAACTGTCCCGAAGCCAGCAGCATCTCTCCCCAGTCCACGATGCCGGCCGCCGCATGCACCCGAACGCATGCGGCGGCCCTTTTGGCTACCCCCATCCGAGTTACCGGAAGGAACCGACCCGAGATGACCATCCCGCACCACCGCCCGTACGAGGCCGCGGCCGCGGCAAGCGATTCTCGCGAGCGCCAGGCCGGCACGGATAGCCGCCAGGAAGCGACCAGCAACGCGGCCAGTGACGCCTACTTCGCGGCGCGGTCAGCCGTGATCCGCCTCGCCGAGGCCGACGGCGCACAGATACAGGAGCGGCCGCTCTGGCCGGGCGCGGCCGGCACGACTCACTATGCCGAGCCGCTGGCGGGCATCCGCGCCGCACAGATCCTGGAGCGCACCGCCGCCCGGGTCATCCGCGACTACGTGCGGCATGCCCGCGAGGCCGGAATCGGCTGGCGGGAGATCGGCGAAGCCCTCGGCCTGGCCGGGGACGGCGAACGAACCGGCTATGACCTGGCCGTCGCCGCCTACGAGCACGCGGCCGGAACGCCGGACCTGTGGAATCACGTGAGTTGCTCCTACACGTGCCCGGCCTGCGCGCAGACCATCTCCGACCACGGACCGTATGAGAGCCACCCGGAGGACAACGAGCAGGGCCACGCCGGCGGCTGTGCGCGGCTGGCCGCCGACGTCGCCGCCTGGCAGGCCGAGCGGGACTCCTGGGCAGAGGAGGGCTGAGCGATGGCCAATCAAGAGGAAATCGCCGGGGCCGGCGTCCCGGCGACGGCAGGCGACCTCGCCCCTACTGGCGACCCGGACGGGCACCAGGCCGGCGCACAGGCAAGCCAGGAACAGGAACCGCGCCCGGTCACCTACGACGACGCCTCCCGGCTCTACGGTCCCGGCACGATCCGCGCCCGGGAGCGCTACGACGAACTGAGCATGCGGGACCACCTGGCCCGCGCCTACGCCAGCCTGCGGGCCTCGGGCGAGTACGACGCTGCCAGGCACGGCGCCGGGGACACGGAGCCAGTAACGGCCGCCGAGCACCTAGAGCTGCTGGCCACGGCGGAGTATCTCGCGCGCGCCTACAAGCCGGCGTTCGAGGTCGACAACGCGCTGCGTGCCGGTGCGAGCTGGGCGCAGGTCGCGGAGGCACTGGGCGCTGACGAGGCGATGGCCCGTGTGGAGTACCGGGCATGGGCTGACGGCCAGCACGACATGCTCACCTGGACCGAGGGCCGCCTGGGCATGAGCGACGCCGAGTATGCCGAAGCGCTGGCCCGGGCAGGCGAGCCGGAGCCGGGCGCGGCGAAGGCATACGCGGCCACGCATCGGGTGCTGTGCGTGCACGCTGACCAGGACGGCCAGGGCGCGCACTGGCTGGCGCCGGGCGAGAAGTGCGCCGCGGCGGGCGACCAGGCAGCCCGGGGATGCTCGCCCCGGACGCGGTCGCCACCTATGCCGCCATGCTGGAGGCGACGGAAGCCGCCGAACCGGAGGCCGGATCATGAGCAACGCGCTGCGGGCCGATGACCGGCAGCTGATTCTGGACGCGCTGAACCGGCAGCATGACGACCTGCGCCGTAAGGCCGGCGGCCGCCAGCTGCCCGGGGAGCGCTACGCCTCGCTGCGTCGTTATCACCGGGAGCGGGCGGACCGCTCGCCGCAGCTGGCCGCCGAACTAGCGCAGGTGCCTTGCGGGGATTACGTGCTGATTAGCGGACGGACGCGGGCGGACGCCGAGCGCGACCGCGCAGCTGGCAGCCGTGCGCTCGGTCAGCTGTACGACAGCGGACCGGAGGCCGGGCAATGAGGTTTTCCCAGCAACTTTCAGGTGAGCATCTTATGCTCGAATAGCACCAGGACAAGCGCGGCCCGGGCGATCTGGGGCTCGCGGTGACGTGCTGGAGGGTTTGCCAGCGCTGGGTCAAGAGCGCCGACCGCAAGAGCGCATTCCGGGTCCGGGTATTAATGTCAGGCTCCTTGACCCCCTGGACAGGGTGCCTGCAAGGTGCATGATCGTTTGAGTGCTTGGCGTGCTGGTGCTGGCCAGCGGCGTCAACCCGGCTGGCTGCTGACGGGTGGCCGTGTTCCGTGCCGGGCTGTGGTCACGACGTGATCGCGTCGGGGTAACGCTGCGGGTGCCGACGGGTTCGTCCCGGTGACGCCGGTATTTGCGCGTGTCGTTCCGGGATGGGCGGGGCTCCGCGGAAAAGACTGGTTCTTCGCGAAAATCACCGTCTGTTCCGGAGGAGCCCCGCGTGTTCCAGTCTGCCATGCCCGTGATGTGCCGTGCCCTGGTTCCGGAGGTGCTGCCGGCGGTGATGCCGGTCATGCCGGCGGTCCCGGAGGTGCTGCCCGCGCCGCCGCCGGCGCTGGTGCTGCCGGGCCGGCTGCCTGCGGATCTGCCGGCCGCGGGGCGTGCCGCGCTGGCCGTGGCGCTGGCGGGGGCGGTGCCGGGCGGGCGGCCGGAGCGCGGGGAGCTGGCGCGGGCGGCGGGGCCGGCGTGCTGGGACGGGGGTGAGTGCGCGCGGCTGCGGGGGTTCCTGGAGTCCGTCGCTGATCCCCGCGACCCGCGGGGCCGCGTGTATCCGCTGAGTTACCTGCTGGCGTTGCCGCTGGTGGCGGGCATGGCCGGGGACGACGAGCTGGACGCGGCCGGGGAGTGGATAGCGTCGGCGCCCGAGGAGGTCCTGGCCCGGCTGGGCGCCCCGCGGGACCGCGCGGGGCGGGCAGGCCGCCCGGACGCTACCACGCTCGGGCGCGTTCTCGCCCGCGCTGACCAGTGCCAGTACGATGACGCGCTGTGCTCCTGGGCCGCTGCCCGCGCCCGCGCGCAGCGCCCCGGCCTGCGGAAGCACCTGCGGATCGATGGCAAGGCGCTGCGCGGTGCCCGCCGGGACGGCCGCGCGCCGATGCTGCTGTCAGGGATCTGGGACGACGGCACCACCGCAGCGCAGCTGCCAGTCAGCTCCAAGACCAACGAAATCCCGGTCTTCCGCCAGCTCCTGGGAAAGATCCCCGGTGAGGAGCTCAGGGACACGGTGATCACCGCGGACCAGATGCACACGCAGCGGGAACACGCCCGGCAGATCGCGCGCAAGAACGGGCACTACGTGTTCACGATCGGGGAGAACCAGCCGGGACTGTTCGCGGCCGCCGACGCGCTGTGCTGGGAATCGGTCGCCGTCGAAGCCTGGACGGCTGACCGCGGGCACGGCCGGACCGACGTGCGCACCATCAAGACCATGCCGCCCACCGCGCGCATCAGCGCCCTGTTCCCGCACGTCAGGCAAGTTTTCCTGGTCGAGCGCTACAGCTACGGCCCGGACGGGAGCCTTCTCAGCGCCGTCGCCGTCCCCGGCATCACCAGCCTGGCCCCGTACCAGGCCGACCCCGGCGACCTGCTGGCATACCTGCGCGGGCACTGGGCCATCGAAATGCACCACTACGTCCGCGATGTCTGCTTCGGGGAAGACGCCAGCCGCGTCAGCCGCGCACACACAGGCCAAGGCCGCCATCCGCAACACCATCATCGGCATCTTGCACCTGCACCGGATACCGAACCTCGCCGCGCAGCTGCGCATCAACCACCGCGACCCCTACCGGCTCCCGCTGCAGCTCCTCGGCCTCACCACACCACAGGCGCCGCTGACCGGAAACCACGCCGTGACCTGAATGCGACAAACCCGCCGCACCCAGGGACGGCAACTCCACCGCACCCGCCCGGCCCCCCGCCCGGCCAGCACAAACACAAATCAGCCATCCGACCCGCTAAACGAACAAGAGACCTTGCAGCCGCCCTGACCCCCTGGACTTTCGCACTTTTCTGGTATCCCTGGTCACGAGGGGCCATCTGCGCGGATGGGGTGATCGCGACACGCCGACCGGGTCTGGCCCAAGATCCGTGATCTAGGGCGGGATAGACGGAAGCATCGGCGGTGCTGAATGCCCGCCTCTTCCGAGGGAGCCCGCCGGTGCTTCCGCCGCTGAATCTACCGGTTTCGCTGCTGAGCGTGCTGATAATGGTGCGCCCGTGTTTCACCGCGCCGGCGTTCACCACCTTCTGCGGCCTGGTCGCGGGCCTGGCCGGGCAGGTCCGCCGCCGCACGGTGGCGGGCATGCTGCTGGGCGCCTGCCTGCAGCACCTGTGGCCGCACGACCGCGCTCACTATTTCTTCTCCCGGGCGCGCTGGCAGATCGACGAGCTGGGCATCGCAATCGCCCGCCTGGTCGTGGAGATCCTGATCGAGCCGGGCGCCGATGTCATCGTGCGCACTGGATGACTCGGTGTTCGTCCGGTCCGGTCCAGGGTCCACGGGGCGGGGTGGCAGCATGACGGCAGCGCCAAGAACCTGCAGAAACTGTCCTACGGCAACTGCTTCGTCACCGTCGGGATCGTGGTGCGGCTGCCGTTCTGCTCCTGGGCCTGGTGCCTGCCGGTGCTGGCCCGGCTGCACCTGCCCGGCAAGGGCGCCGGCCCGTCCAAGGTGGCGGTCGCCGCGCAGCTGGTCGCGCTGCTGGCGGCCGCGCTCGGCGGCCGGCGGCTGCACGTGGTCGCCGACGCCGCCTGCCACGGGCCCGCGCTGCGCGCCCTGCCGGTGAACGTCACCTGGACCTGCCGGCTGTCCAGGACCGCGGTGCTGTACGACCTGGCGCCGCCGCGCACCGGCAGGCGGGGCCGGCCCAGGACCAAGGGCGAACGGCTAGGCACCCCCGCCGAGCTGGCCGGGAACGCGACCTGGACCACTCACCAGGTGGTCACCTGCCATGGTGTCAGCCGTGAGATTTGAGAATCCGATGGATAGCACTTACGAGCCGGGCAGTGGCGTCGTTGATGTGATCGCCGAAGAGATCGGCGCGCTGAATCGATCCTAGTGAGCGGCCGCCGCCTAGATTTAGGTCAGGGATGTCGCAGTCGTCGAATCTGACTGGGATGAGCCATGGCTGGTCGGGACGCCGGATCCTCATTTGCTCGATGGCCAGAGTCAGTTCTTCGTTCTGATAGCTAGTCTCGCGGCTGATGCTTTTCTTGGAGAAACATGCAAGAAATACCAAGGAATCCTTTATTATTGCGTGGCGGATCTTCTTGCGCCAGTCTTGGCCGGGCCACAGATCGGCGGTGTCCCGCCAGACACGTACCCCAGCTGCTTCAAGCACTTGCTGGAGCCGGTCGGCATCGGCTGAGTTTTCCCGGACATAGGACATGAAGGCACGCCCGGCTATCGTTGTTTGCTCGCTGGTGGTTTGCGCAGATTCGGCCTGTGCCTGGGCATGCAGCTCGCCGGCCTCGCCTTCAAGCAGCCGGCCGGCAGGAATCCCGGTCCAGGCCGAGACGACGTCGGCGACGTCATCTGGACCGACCTCTTCTTTGACCATCGGGCTGCCGTCGGCGACGTCATCCCCGGCGACCGATGACGCCGCGGCGAGCTCGGCTTCCAGCACGGGGATATGCCCGTACATGAGCCGCGCTGCGGTGTCGAAGTCGGCATCCCGCTGCGCTCGCTCCGCCTGCCCGCGCAGGTCATCGAGCCGCTGCCTGAGTTCGCCGACCTTGTTCAGGCCGGCCTTCTCCCGCTCCCAGCGGGCCACCAGCGCGGTGAGCTGCTCCTGGCGGTCGGCCAGATCGGCGCGCAGCCGCTCCAGCCGCTCCTTGCTGGCTGGATCAGCCTCCCTGGCCAGGGCCAGCTCCTCCATCTTCATCCGGTCCACGGCCCGCTGCGGCTCATCGATCTCCACCGGACGCGAGTCGATCTCCATCCGCATCCGGGACGCGGCCTCGTCCACCAGGTCAATGGCCTTGCCCGGAAAGAACCTGGCAGTGATGTAGCGGTCGGACAGGGACGCGGCCGCGACCAGCGCCGCATCGGAGATCTGCACCTGGTGGTGCGCCTCATACCGGCCCTTGAGCCCGCGCAGGATCGCGATCGTGTCCTCGACCGACGGCTCGCCGACGAAGACCTGCTGGAAACGCCGCTCCAGCGCGGCGTCCTTCTCGATCCGCTCCCGGTACTCATCCAGGGTGGTCGCGCCCACCATCCGCAGCTCGCCATGGGCCAGCATCGGCTTGAGCATGTTGCCCGCGTCCATCGCGCCCTCGGCCGCGCCCGCGCCCACGACCGTGTGCAGCTCGTCGATGAAGGTGATGATCTGGCCTTCGCTCTCCTTGATCTCGTTCAGCACCGCCTTGAGGCGCTCCTCGAACTCGCCGCGATACTTCGCGCCCGCGACCATCGCGCCGAAGTCCAGGGCGACCAGCCGCTTGCCGCGCAGCGACTCGGGCACGTCGTCGGCGACGATCCGCTGGGCCAGGCCCTCGACGACCGCGGTCTTGCCGACCCCGGGCTCGCCGATCAGGACCGGGTTGTTGTTGGTCCGCATGGACAGGACCTGGATCACCCGCCGGATCTCGGCGTCCCGGCCGATCACCGGGTCGAGATCCCCGTCCCGCGCGTGCTGGGTGAGGTCAACCCCGTACTTCTCCAGCGCCTGGTAGGTGCCCTCCGGGTCCTCGGAGGTGACCCGGGCGTGTCCCCGGATCTTCTCAAACGCCTCCAGCAGGACGTCCGGCCCGGCTCCCGCCTTGCGCAGCACCTCCGCCGCCTGGCCGCCGTCGGAGGCCAGGCCGACCAGCAGGTGCTCGGTGGAGACATACTCATCGCCCAACTCCCGCGCGCGCTTGGCAGCGGTTGTCAGCGCGGCCAGCACCGGCCGCGACATGTCCGGTGCGCTCAGCGTGGCGCCGACCGCGCTGGGGAGCTTCGCCAGCCGGGCGCGGGCGTCTGCGAGCACCGCATCGGGGTCGGCGCCGATCGCCCGCAGCATCGGGCGCGGTGTCCCGTTGCTCAGCTGGATGAGGGCCGCAAGCAGGTGCAGGGCGTCAACATGCTGGTTGCCCTCAGCTGTGGCGCGCCTGACCGCGTCCGCCAGCGCCTCCTGGCTCTTGCGGGTGAACTTGTCGGCCACTTAATTCCTCCGTCTAAGAACCTTCTGCTCACTCAAGAAGCGCTGCTGGCTCATGATGCGGTTCCTGTCCGGCGCGCCCTGTGTCCGCAGCAGGGCGGCCACCCGGGCGGCAACCGCCCGGGTGGTGGACTCGGGGGAGTCCTTGGTACTCAACGGTCTGCTCCTGTCGCCCCAAGGTCAATCCCAACCGCGCGCACGGCCGCGAGCCAGGTCCGCCCCTGCCCCGAACTTGGTATTGCACCGGACGGGGTACGGCCGGGGTACGGCCTCACACAGCCCGGATCGGGGATTTCGCCGATGGGTAACTCCGTTCCCCGAAGAACGGAGGACCGGACCTCTGACCTGGCCCCTGGCCATGCCCAGGCGACATCTGTGCCGGATACGTGCCGAACTAAGTCGCTCAAATAGCGTTCACGCTGGTTACGGCGTGGCGGGGGGGGGAAGATCTGTAAAGCCGTCACCTTGGTGGCCCCAATGCTCACGGTCCAGAACGACTGTTCTGTACGCGCCAACTGAGGAGCGCCGAGTGTTCCCGAGGCGCGCCTAACGAACGCCTCTTTGTTTCGGAGTCAAGGGGTTAGTGCTGATGAGGTGCAGGGGCGGAGCCTCTTGGCTGGTGGGGATGCCCTGCTTCCCCGCTGCCGGGCATTACCGGCTCGCGGGCGGCCGGGTC
>JBKQSL010000221.1:0-3201 GCA_052143655.1 Streptosporangiaceae bacterium
AATCACGTCGTCATCACTGCGCAGCGCGTCTGCGAGCTCAGGGTGCCGCGCCTCGATCAGCAGCGCGCGCTCATCCTCGTCTCCCGGGTCCAGCAGTTCGAGGTCGAGTCCCTGGCAGGTCCCGTGCTAGCTGCGCCATCCCATCGACCGCGAAGAGGAGGGCGGCTGCGGCTCGTCGCGGCGGCGCGAATGGGATGGCCGCCACTGCAAGCTTCATGAGGCTGGATCACCAGACGCCCGCACATTTCCCGCACCCCGAGCTGCCATTCGGCGCGGGAAGCGGAGAGTACCGGTGCCGCTCACAACGCCCGCCGATCTGGCGATTCTGCGCGGCAGGCAACCAGCAGGGCGTGGTGATCGTCCAACTGGTAACGGGACTGGAGACGCTATGCACCCGCGAAGGACCACCCGCCCGGCGGCGCGTGCGCTCACGGCGCTGGCAGGCGCCGCCGCACTGGCGTCCGTGCTGGCGGCAGCGGGTTGCGGGAGCTCTGCGGCCGCGACCGGAGCGCCGGTCCCGGCCTCGGCGATCTCGCGGCTGGCCGCGATTGCGCACCGCGCCGCGACAATCAACGGCGACCCCAGCCCGGCATGGATAGCAGCGGTGCTGACCACGCGCGCCAAGGCGCTCACCTCGGCCACGCCTGGCGACTACGTTCCCGGTTCCGCCCACGTCAGGGTGTTCCTGATCACCATGCGCGGCCACTTCATCGCCAGGGATGCCACCGGGCCACCGGGAGCGAAAGCGCCGGCCGGCCGGTATCTGTCGCTCGTTATAGACGCCAGGACCTTCCAGAGCCTCGACTTCGGCATTGACCCCAAGCCGTCGCCAGTCCCGCCGGCCAGCCTCGGGCCGGTCACCTATCTCACCGGCCGCGGCCATTGACAGGAGCCCTCAGGTCACAGCGCTCCGTGACCAGCCTTAACCCGCTTCAAGTACCCGAACCGCCGATCGGCGCGGTTCGGGTTGGGCGGGTTCTTGGGCTCGTGGCCGCTCGTAGCGGGTCGATCTGCGTGCTGGGTCACCGCAGCCGGGGTTCACCCGTTATCGCTGCGGGGACGGCGGACGGATGGAGTGCGGCGGTCACTGGCTGATTTATCGCTCGTCTGCGCCGGATCCCGCGTTTAGCGTGGAGGGCATGCCGAACTTGGCTATTCACCGCCTGGACAAGCGTCCCGACCTGATCGAGCGGATCTACGAGGTGGACTCGGCCTGGCCGGAATTCATGGGCAAGGACCCGGTAGCGAACGCGCTGTACTGGCAGGTGGCGGGCACGTTCCCGCACCTGTGCGCGGCGGCCGTGGATGAGGGCGGGGCGGTGGCGGCCACCGCGCGGGCGCTGGCGTTCGCCCTGGACGCCGAGGGCCGCCCGACGGCGGCCTCGACCGGGTCACGATCTGGGCGTTCAGCGACCGGCTGCACGGCCGGGTCCCGGACACCGGGTCCGCGGTGGAGATCGCGGTCGGCCGGGCGCACCGGGGCAGCGGCCTGTCGTACCGCATGCTGGCCGCGCTGCGCGACGCGGCCCGGGCCGCCGGGCTGGCCCGGCTGGTCGCGCCGGTCCGGCCCGCCGGCAAGCACCGCTGCCCGGCCATGCCGATGGCCGGCTACATCGCGATGCGGCGCGGCGACGGGCTTCCGGCCGACCCGTGGCTGCGCGTGCACATCCGGGCCGGAGGACGCATCCTGCGGGTCGCGCCCGCCTCGATGGTCATGGCGGGCTCGCTGGCAGAGTGGCGAGCCGTTCGGCATCGCCTGACGTTTATCGAGGACTGCTGGGCTGGGTTCACGACCCCGGGCGGCGGGTACCTGTTCCAGGCGATGTCGCCGGCGGCACGTCGAAGCGGTGGGCCTTCGGGCATGCCGTGGGTATGAGGCTGGGAAATCCCGGCGGCATCAGCCTGAGGGTGGATGACAAGAACCCGCTGCCGGCCGACACGGTAGAGCCGATCACCTTGCGCCTCGGCCTTCTCGGGCAAGACCTCCAGATGACACCCGGTTATGGCCTGCCACGTCACCCTGTCCGGGGTGGGAGTTTCCCCCTTGTCTGCGGCGCGGTCGCCGCGCACCCTTGTGCCCATGTCGCGGCGGGCGCCGCGCCCGGCCGGGACTCCCGGCCATGACCCGAAGGGGCATCTCATGAAACTGACCAGGTAATCGCCGCGGCGGATCACCGCCGCGGCTATTACCTGCACCGCGATCCTCGTGCCTGCCGCCGCCGTGGCCCTGGCCGGCTGCGCTGCCGCGGCGGGCTTGCCCGCCTCGGCGGCAAGGCCCGCTCGCCCGGTGACCGCCTACGTCGCCAGCTCCGGCGCGTACACGGTGGTCCCGGTCAATACCGCTACTAACAAGGCCGGCCAGCCCATCAGGGTCAGACCTGGCCCGGCCGCCATCGCGATCACCCCGGACGGGAAAACCGCCTACGTCGCCAACGGCAGCCTGCCCCCGGCCGGCTCGGACACGGTGACCCCGATCCGCACCGCCACCAGCACCGCCCTCAAGCCGATCAAGGTCGGGAACGACTACGGGAGCGGCCCCGACGCCATCGCGATCACCCCGAACGGGAAGACCGCCTACGTCGCCAACGAAACCTCGGGCACGGTCACCCCGATCCGGACCGCGACCAACATCGCGCTCACGGCGATCAAGACCGGCCGCGGCCCTGCTGACATCGCGATCACCCCGAACGGGAAGACCGCCTATGTCGCCAACTACCGCTCGCGCACGGTAACCCCGGTCAACACCGCCACCAACACCGCGCTCACGGCGATCAAGGCCGGGGAAAATCCCGACGCCATCGCGTTCACGCCGTAACGACCCGGCAGCCGGGGACCCCGCGCCCCGGCACAGGACCGGCCCCCGGTCACCCCGGAAGTACCGTGCGCGCCTGAGGGCTGCCGGACAACCGGGACAGTCCTCATGGGCGGACACACCGGGCATGCGGGAAGAGATTCCAGACACTTGCCGGGATGCTGCCCCCGGCAATGTCCCGGAACAACCGTGCTGGGGGCCGGAACATCCTGATCTGCGAGGCCTTGCCATCCAGCGCCGAACGGCTCTCTCGCATACAGATCGAACGCCTCTTTGTTTCGGAGTCAAGGGGTTAGTGCTGATGAGGTGCAGGGGCGGAGCCTCTTGGCTGGTGGGGATGCCCTGCTTCCCCGCTGCCGGGCATTACCGGCTCGCGGGCGGCCGGGTCA
>JBKQSL010000222.1:0-3669 GCA_052143655.1 Streptosporangiaceae bacterium
CTGGTTCGCGAACCGGAACGCCTCCCGTGCGATCCCGTCGGTCCGCAGCAGCTCAATCGCCCGTTCCAGGCGGCCGGCCACGTTGCGCGCCTCCGCCACGGCGCGCTGCCCCGCGCCGGAGTAACGCGCGATCTCCGGATCCGATTCCGCCCGGGAAGCCTGCTCGGTCAGCCACTTCCGGTACCCCGTCACGAGGGGCCGCAGCGCCCGCACCAGGTCATCGCGCCCCAGCTCAGGCGACCCGAGCCGGGCCATGTCGAGCACCAGTCCGGGCACCTTCCCCGGAACCACGAGCCGCACCTCCGCCGCGGGAAAGCACGTCGTGGAAAGCTGCCACGCCCGCGTCTCGCCATCACGCACGGCAGGGTCGACCGCGCACTGCCGCCCGTTCGCGTACATGCGCGTCGCCCGGTGCAGCAGCTCCAGCTGCAGCCGCTCGTCGTCAGACCCCGGCGGCGGCGCCGCGATGTCCGGGTCGTTGTGCCCGCAGAAGATCGCCGCGTTACCGTCCAGCGCGGTCACGGTCAGCCCCACCTGATACAGCCGTGCCGTGTCCTGGGTCTGCGCCGGCGTCCGCTGCCCGTTGACCAGCGCCAGCTCGACGACCCGCCGCGCCCCGCGGTGCCGCACCGTGTACCGGACGACCACGCCCGGCTGCTCGTCGTCCGGGATGAGCGAGTCCGACCCCTCGGCGTCCGTCCGCACCTCGACAGACCCACCCGCCGGGACTCGGTGCCAGGTAATCGCGGCCCTCCCGGTCGGCGTCTCGTGCGTCTCCGACGGGGACCGCTCGTACCGGCCCCACTTGGCAACCACGGTGATCACATCGACGGTCGCCGGCACGCTGAACGCCAGTCCGATGGCTGAGGCCGACATCGATCCCGAACGGACCGTGGCGTCTGCCTCAGCCCCCTCTTCCTCTCCGCCGTCGCCGGACGCCGGAGAGGCCACCTCCCGGTCGACAAGCTCCGGCTCTAGCTGCTCGTCGTCGGCAGGCTCCTCCGGCTGCTGCCGCGGCACCAGCCGCCCGAGCATGTACCGCTCGGCCGGCGACGTGCCCGGCGGAAGCTCCTCTTCAGGTCCATCCCACGGGCCGAGCAGATCGCGTTCGAGAAGGTCCTCCAGCTCGGCCCGGACCTGAAACGACGTGACGTCTGGCGTGGTCACGACGGGTTCTCCAGTGCGTAGCGCCGATGATTCTCTTCGAGCATCCGGTCAAGCAACTCGAACCGGGCCTCCTTGCTGACCGTCCACCGGATCCCGATCTTGGTGGGGTGATGACCAATCTTGAGGTCGAGTTCGTCCCAGCCGTAGGCGTGCATGACTGCTTCGTCGATGGCGACGTGAATGTCGCGGAGTTCCTGTATGGCGGGCTCGTGGTTGTCGGGGTCGTGGATGCGGTTGTAGGTCTTGGTGATTCCCCACGCACGGGAAAGCATCAAGTCGCGACGGGTGTCGTCGAGCTGACGGCCAAGTGCTTCGAGTTCCGGAGTTGCCTGCGGCCGCGGCAATGTGAGGAACACATCCGATGGCGAATAATTGATGTCGGTCCGCAAAGTGGACGTGTAGCGGAGCGTCCAGGCGATATGCATGCTTGAGTTCAGCAATGCCAGGAGCGATGGCGCATCACTGGCGAAGACCACGCACTTCTCCGAGTAGACGATTCCGGTGGGTACACGCACTGGCGCAAGAGAACTTGACACGCGTGCCATTACAATGACACTGCTCAATCCTTCAATTGCCTGGTTTAGAGCAGGACTGTTGCGCAGGAACTGCCACCATACTTCACGCGCGTGCTTATCTTTCTTGCGTTCGCGCTCCGGCCTCACTAGCCGCTGAACGATGTCGAAACAATCGGGATATTTCTTTGCGCGCTCTATCGCTCGACTTTCGCAGTTTTGCGGTCGGCGGAGCGGAGTGTTTACTTCTCGGCCGGCGGGCCTGCGTAGAGGGCGAGGGTCTCGTCGATTCCCTGCTCCGGCGTGCCGGTGAGCGGGCCGTACGACCAGGGGAACTCGTTTTCGCTGTACTGCTCAGCAGTGGCTTTATAGATGCCGATGCCCCATTCATCGGGCGATCCGGTCCAGCGCAGGCGCAGGAACGGGGTCGGGCCCCGGTGGCCGGGGAGAGTAACGGCGACGTAGCAGTACCGGCCGCGGAAGCGGACCCCGGGCAGGGCGAGGCGGGGCCAGCCGGCGGTGATATGAGCGGTGATCCGGGCGGTGACGGCATTCCGGGCCTGCTCGTCGGGCGTCTGCGGCATGCTTTCCATGATGGCCGGCGGGGCCGGCCGGGCACTCTGCTGCCCCTTTTCGAGGAACGGGTCTCCTGCCGATGCTTCCGGACGTGGTGCCGGCGTCGCTGATGACGCTGCTGGCCGCTTTCGCTCCGCTGTTAACCGCCCCGTCGTTCCGCACGTTCTGCGGCCTGGCCTGCGGTTTCCTTGCCCAGCCCGGGAAGCGGACGGTCTGCGGGATGCTCACCGGGGCCGGGCTTTCCCGGCTGTGGCCGCACGACCGGGCGCACTCGTTCTTCGCCCGTGCCCGGTGGAACGCCGGCGACCTGGGCCTGGCCGCCGCGGTGCTGGTGGTATCGCTGCTGGTCCCGGCGGGAGCACCGGTCGATGCGGCCATCGACGACACCCTCTTCAAGAGGCGGGGGAAGAAGGTCTGGGCCGCGTCGTGGTTCCATGACGGGTCAGCCCCCGGGCCGGCGAAGACGGGATACGGCAACAACTGGGTGGTCCTCGGGATCGTCGTGCGGCTGCCGTTCATGTCCCGGCCGGTCGCGGTGCCGGTCATGGCGAAGCTGGTGATCAAGGGGTCGAACTCGAAATCCCGGCTGTGGCTGGCCCGCAGGATGGCCGGGCAGCTCGCCGCCGCCCTGCCCGGCCGCCAGATCCGGATCGTCGCGGACTCCGCCTACGCCGGCGGCGAGCTGAAGGGCCTGCCCGCCGGGATCTCCTGGACGACCCGGCTGCGGAAGGACGCCGCCCTGCACGGCCTCCCGCCCGCCCGGACCGGCAGGCCCGGTCGGCCCAGGGTGAAGGGAGACAGGCTCCCGTCCCTGGCGAAAATGGCCGCGTCCGCGCAGTTCTCGCAGGTCACCGTCACCCGCTACGGCAGGACCGAGACCGTCTCCGCGGCCGTCGCCACCTGCCTGTGGTACTCCGTGTTCGGGTCTCAGCCGGTCACCGTCGTCATCGTCCGCGACAAGCCCGGCAGCGGCTTCGGCATCGCCCTCGTCACGACCGACCGGGCGGCCACGGCGGAGCAGCTGATCGAGAGGTACGCCTCCCGCTGGTCCATCGAGATCGCGATCGAGGACTCAAAGCAGGTCTTCGGCGCCGGCCAGGCCCGCAACCGCACCGCAGCCGCCGTCGAGCGGACCCTCCCGTTCGAGATCGCCTGCCAGGCCGTCGCCGTCACCTGGTACGCCACCGCCGGCCGCGATCCCGCCGACCTGCACGAACGCCGCGCGTCCGCCCCCTGGTACGCCAGCAAGGCCGAGCCCGCCACCGCCGACATGGCCGCCAAGCTCCGCCGCGTCATCATCGCCGCCAGATTTAGGGCATCTCGCTCTGACCAGCCAACACCCCAGGAAATCGCCCTCCTCCGGCTGGCCTGGGAAGACGCAGCGACCCTCGCCGCTTAATTCACGAAAGTCGAG
>JBKQSL010000223.1:0-6578 GCA_052143655.1 Streptosporangiaceae bacterium
AGGATGGCCGCGGCGGCTGGCGTCATGCCCCCATCCTACCGCAAGTTTAACAGTTTTCGCATAACAAGGGCATTAAGGAAACCGCAGGCCAGGCGGCCTGCGGTTCACCTACTGCCGGAGGTCTGAGTCTTCCCGTAGCGTCCCTTCACGCACGAACCCGATCTTCTCCAGGACGCGGGCAGATGCCGCGTTGCGCGTATCAGTCTCGGCCTGGACTCGATGGCTTGACATGGGGCGGAGGGCCTTAGCCTGTCCGGGCTACGGGCCGGTCCTGGACCTGCCCGCTAGCAGGCACGACGTGGCCCTCCGCGAGGGTCCCATGTCAAGCCAGGTGTCGGCCGTCGCTATGACCACTTGAATCCAAGCACTAACTCCGAGACTGAGACGGTGACTGTGAACCGCTCCGGATCCGCCGGAACAGCGACCCCGGCCGCCGCCCCGCCCCCGGCAATCACCCGCAAACCCGGCCCGTTCACTCCGCACGCCTTCCCCGAAGCTGAGAAATCAAGGTAACGCCTAGCAAACCGGGCCAGACCTTCAAGATCAAGCAGCCACGCCGGACGCACAAAACAGCAGGTCAAAGGCCAGAAAGGCGATCAGGAACGTGAGCCAGTCCCAGTTGAATGGCTCGGCCCCATGCACGACCAGCTGCTGGCCCAGTCCGCCGTCGACCGGCTCACCTCCACCTGCCACGAGCTCGTCATCGAAGGCGACTCCTACCGCAAGCGCCAGCGCCCCAGCCGCCACCCGGCTTGACGGACCCCGCCAAACACCCCAAGATGGCACAGCAGCCGCAAGGTGGTCCCTAGGTCGTGGCAACGCCCTGGTCCCATGGTCCTGGCAAATCCCGCAAAGACCTCATCACCCGCATCAGCGCGCCCCCGCCTCGGCTGAAAGAAACCCTAGGGCCGTAACTAGGGGCCGACCCTAGCGACACGACTTCAGCGCCCGGCCGAGGATGAGTTTAAGAAAAAGGCGGGGCGGAGTTCGGCCCTGAGATGTGGAGGTTGCGAATGTCGGATTCATTCAATATGCCTAACTGGGGCAGCATCAGCGCTGGTGCTGGGCCAATACCGATTTAGGTTCACGTGGGGGGAGGTCCTGGGGCCCAGTGGCCGCAGGCAGCGCCCCCAAAGCAGCGGTGCCCACCTCATTACCGCGAACTACGAAATGGACCTGGACGGCAGTACCTCAACCAATGTCTTTCAGGCTTAATTGCCTGGAGAGGAAAAAGACAGATGACTAGCAACGGCGTTTTTGTCAGTGATACTGAAAACGTACCCGCCGTTAGTGCCACTGGCGAGGCTAACGCAGATGGGGTGGACGCCAGCAGCACCGACGGCATTGGCGTCTTCGCCACCAGCGCGGAAGGCCCAGGGATCTTGGCCTCCAGCAGCAACGGCCCCGCCGGTCTCATCGCCAACAACGAGGGCACCGGCCAGGGCGTCATCGCCTCGAGCCTCCAGGGAATCGGCCTGTGGGCGGTTAGCGGAGAAGGGCCCGAGACGCCACCTGCCGTACAAGCTGCGATCGCTACACAGAGCTTGGGCAGTTCTTCCGTCGGCGTCTTCGCCACCACCACCGATGGCGTCGCCGTCAGCGCCAGCGACGAGGGCAGCGGCACCGGCATCCAAGCCAGCAGCCTCGGCGGTACCGGCATCATCGCCCAGACCGGCACCGGCGGGGTCTGCGTGCACGCGGTTAGCGCACCCGCCGTCGCGGCCACGCTTCCCACCGGCACCACGGGCATCCTCGCCCAAACCGGCATCGACGCCCAAACCGGCGCCGACGGGGTCTGCGTGCACGCGGTTGGCGGAGGTCAGGCCCCCACGACCCCTCCCACCGGCGCCAACGGCTCACCACCTACGATTTTTGTCGAGGGCGTTTCTGACGTCGGTATCTACGTCGAAGGCGGTTCTGCCGCTGGTATCCAAACCGTCACCGGGAACGGCACCGGCATCATCGCCGTCGACGCGTTCAATGGCACTGGCGTCGACGGGAGCAGCTTGACCGGCACCGGCGTCGGCGGTAGCTCACCTTTGGGCACCGCGGTCTCCGGTACCAGCAGCGGAGAAAGCGTCCCCGACGGCGGAAGCGGCACCGGCGTCTCCGGTCTCAGCGAGAGCGGGGTCGGCGTAAAAGCGACGGCGACCACCGCGGCGGGTGTCGCACTGCAGGTGAGCGGGAGGGTGGAAGTTCAGGGCAACTCGGTCGGCTCGGTGACGATGGCCGCAGGGACGACGACGTTGAAAGTGACCAACGCTGCCGCGACCGCAAAAAGTCTCATCTTCCTGACGCCACTCGAAAACCCGCAGGCGTTCTTGTGGATCGGCGCACGTAATGCAAGGAACTTTAGGATTGACGCGAGCAAGGTGTTGCCGACCAAGGTAACCATCGTGTTCTTGATCATTAATTAGGAGGGTGGCAAGTAAGCATTCAGCTCTCGGCCTGCGGTCTGGCTGAATGTTCGTGACGTTGTGTGATGCCCTGGCTGCGTGGCGAACTTTCCATTGCCGGCCCAGCGTGTCGTGTTGATTACTGAGGGCCGGCTCTGATCATGGTGGCTTGTGACCGTTCTGCCACCGCCTGCACCAGGTTGCGTCTCGTGCGCTGCCCGGGACGCGGTGCTCGCCGAGCAGGCCCGGATGCTGGAGGAGCAGGCTGCGGCGATCGGGGAGCTGCGGGCCGACGTGGTGGCGCTGGCAGCGGAAGTGCGGGAGCTGCGGCGTCGGCTGGGCCGTAACAGCGGCAACTCCTCGATGGCCCCGTCGGCCGATGACCTGCCCGGCCGCAAGCCCCCGGAGCCGAAGCCGAAGCGGAGCGGCGGGCGCAAGCCGGGCGGGCAGCCGGGCTCGCCGGGCTCGCACCTGGCCTGGAGCGATCAGCCCGACGACACCGTGCCGCATTTCCCGGAGGGGTCGTGCGCGTGCGGAGCGGACCTGGCCGCCGCCGCTGACCTGGGCGTCGCCGCCAGCCACCAGCAGGTCGGCATCCCGCTGGCCGCCGCGCAGGTCATTCAGCACGACCTGCACGAGGTGGCGTGCAGCGGCTGCGGCCGGGTGCACCGGGGCGGCCGCCCCGGCCGGGACCGGCGCCGCGGGGACGGTCACCTACGGCCTGTAATGCCGACATCGGCATTACAGGCCTTGGTAAGGAAAAGGTCTACGGTTCGATTCCGTAACGGGGCTCCACAAAGTAGCAGGTCAGACGGTTCTTCTGATCAGTCTGAGATGGCTTCAAGATCACCTGACCGTGAGTTGACCGTCGTTCTGGGCGTAGAGAGTTGGCACTCAGCCGCACGGACTGACTCTCGATGGCATGCCGGTCCGGCGCGGCGAAGGCTCTTGTTGAACGGCCGGGGTCGTGCCTGCCGCGGGCACAGGCTTCGCCCGGCCCCTCGGGTCAATCCGGTCATCCCGAACGCCCAGCGGAACGTCCGGCCCGCCGTATCGTCTTGTTCCCTATGTCGTGGTTGCCGTGAGCACAGCGACCTGCGATCACCTCGCAGACCTGGATCTGTGGTGGCGTTCCGGCGCGGCGAACGGCGCTGGGCGCGGGCAAGGCTGGCCGGGCGCCGTGCGGTGCGGGCGCGGGGCCGGCCGGGATCTGCGCCGGTCCCGGCGTCATGTCCGGCTCCGGCCGGGATGGTCACTGGCCGGGGGGCGCCACGAGCCGGGCTGTGGCGAGCCGCGCGAGCGGGATTAGGACATCGGCCCGCGCGGATCGTGGCAGGCCGTGAAGGTCCAGCCGCACGGTCGCCGGGCCAGCCAGCACGACGAGCGTGCGGTCGCCGCTGAGCAGCCACGCCTGCTCGCCGATCCCGGGCACGGCCCGGCCGAAGAGCCGGGCTACGGCCCGGTCGGCCGCATGGCGTTTGCGGATCGCGAGGCTGAGATCGGCGCCGCCGCCCCGGAACCGGGCCGCCTGCCCGCCTGTGCCCGGGCCGGTGACCGTTTCCATCGGCCAGCCGAGTACCTCACTGACCTCGGCCCGCGACAACTCAGCCGTCCCGGCTACGGTCACGCGGTCCGCGGCCGATGCCGCCACCGCGGCCGGGGGTCCTTTCTGCCGCACTCCCCGCCGGGCCGACGCTTCCTGGATGAGCTGGACCGCGACGCATGAGTCGGGGACATCAGCCAGCCCGATCACCTGGCCCGTTTTCCATCCGCTGGCATTGAGCTCGATCTGGTAGGGCCGCACGCGGACGGAGCGAATGTCGCGCCAGGCGGTCCGCTCGGAGCCGCCGGCCCACGCGATCTCATCCTGGGACACCGAAAGGCCGCCGAATGACACCGGCGCTCCGGTGTCATAACGCTCGATGGCCGCCGGGAGCCGCATCGCCACGGTCACCTCGTCGACGTCCCGCTCTAGCTGGCCGACCGCGCCGCCGTACCCGCTGCCCGCCGTGATCACGGTGCCGTCGGTCCCGGCCACATGCACCGCCGACAGGCGGGGCTCGGTGTCTTCCGAGCCAGCCGAATACTCCTTCAGCACATGGCGCAGCAGGTCCCAGGGGATCACCCTCGGAGCGGCTTCCCCCTCAATCACCTGCGCGATCCCGCCCTCATACAGGAAGATCCAGTCAGCCTTCTCCCGTGGTGCCGTCTTGATCAGCGCAGCGCCGAGAGCGACCAGGACGCCGGCGGCGCCGAGCACAGCTGCCCGGGCCATCCCCTGGGCGGCCCCGGCGAAGGCAAGGCCGGGGAGTAACCCGACCCCGATCAGGAAAATGCCCCAGCCTGTCCGCCTGGAGCCGCGGGCCGCCCGGCAGGAGCGGCGGTACGCACCCAGCTCGCGGGCCTGCCCGAGATCGCGCGCCTGCGCATCGACCTGCCACTGCTCCCGTGGGAGATTCACCGCAGCCACGACCCGTCCCCGCTGCCCGCTTACAATGCCAGCCCGCGCGAGCGCCGGCTCACCGGGCCATCCGCCCGGCACGCCGAAGGTCCGCCGCTCACTCAGAAAACCCGCCGCTCACCGCCAGCGCCCTCGCCAGTGTGGCCTGTGCCCAGCGGCACAGCAAGCACGTGGTTGATCCGCCGGTTGCCGGCCCGGGATAGCCGGTGGCGGATGTGCTGCCCGCTGGAGGCGTCGATCGGCGCGGTGCCGTCCCAGGAGGCGAAGTGGCTGCGGCTGGGGAACCGGGTGACGTCGCCGACGTCGGCCAGGATCCGGGCGGCGCCGGCCGGCCCGATGCCGTGGAGGTCCATCAGGCGTGATCCGGCGGCCAGGACCGCGGCTTTGAGCTCGGCTTTCATGGCCTTGAGCTTTGCGTCCAGGCGCTCGATGTCGGTGATTTCCTCGGCGGCCAGCCGGCGGCGCATCTGGCCTGCCGCATCTCGCGGCCGCACCGTGACCAGCAGCTTCTTGTACTGGGCGGCGGATTTCTTCACCGGCGCGCCGCCGGGCACCAGCTCGAGGAACAGCCGGTGCATCCGGTTCAGTGCCTGCGCCCGGGCCCTGGACAGCTCATCGCGGCGGTCGCACAGCAGCCGTAGCACCGTCAGCTCCGGGTCATTACTGACCTCGCGCAATCCTCTGCCGCGCAGGGCGACCATGACGATCGCGTGCGCATCCGTCGCGTCGGTCTTGCGGCCCTGGCCGGTGTCATACAACCCGCGCCCGGGCGGCGAGCTTGGCCGGCACGTCCCAGCACCCGCTCCCCGCTGGCCAGCAGCCGCTGCGCCAGCGGGCGCCCGATGCCGTTCGCGCCCTCCACAGCCCACATGCGGTCCGGCCACTGCCGGGCATACTGCACCAGCAGCCGGTAGCCGCCTGCGTCGGTGGGGAAGCAGCCCGTTGCCCGCAGGGCCTCCCGGCTATCCCGAGCCTCGAACGTGACAGATTTCTTGTGCGGGTCAACGCCGATGATCACCCGGTCCATGACAGACCTCCTGGCTCCTGCCATACCTGTCAGCGAGGACGGGCAACGCTACTTCGAGCTGAGCAGACCCTTCTTGAGCCACGCCCCGCCACGGCACCCGGCCAGAACGCAACCCATGAAAGAGCCACGCTCGACCCCGAGACGGGCAGCCGCAAAAGTGAGCGTCCGGCCGGGCACCTCACCCGAGCCTGCGCCGGCCCGAGCGGTCTTGGAAGACATAAGTAGCCGCGGAGCGGGCGTGTCGCGAGAGCGCCGCGGTCCTCGGCTGCTGACCCCATCTCGCCTGGCCTAGCGGGCTGGTTCTGGTGGCGGCCAGTCGCCGGGCAGCCCGCTCAGCCGCCGGGCGTAGGCGGCCGGGTCGGGCCGGCGGTGTTCCTGCAGGGCCCGGCAGACATCCTCGGTGATCAGCGCGGCGATCATGTGCATGATGCTGTGCCAGTCGCAGCCGAGCCCGGCAAGGCGCTGAACCGCCTGCCACGTCTCGGGCGGGTCGCCGGCCAGCAACTGGTTCGCCACCACCTGGTGCATTGCCATATGCAGCCTCGGGCTGACGGGCTCGCCGCCGGCAATCACGTCGTCATCACTGCGCAGCGCGTCTGCGAGCTCAGGGTGCCGCGCCTCGATCAGCAGCGCGCGCTCATCCTCGTCTCCCGGGTCCAGCAGTTCGAGGTCGAGTCCCTGGCAGGTCCCGTGC
>JBKQSL010000224.1:0-6212 GCA_052143655.1 Streptosporangiaceae bacterium
CCCGATCGCCCGCTCCCCCGCTGCCCGGACCACGATGGCGGGAACGTCGGTGAGCCGCTCCAGCGCAAGCGCCGCGATGTCGTCGCCGTCGGCGTGGTAGTGAAACGGCGCGTCCAGGTAGGTGCCGGTGTTGGCCACCATGCGGATCTCCGCGATGTGGAATGACACGCCGCCGGCGAGCCGCCGGGCCGACTCCTCCCGGCTGGTGTGCGTGGTGATCACCGGCGCGGGCAGGCCCGGGTAGGTGACCATTCCGGACTCGATCACATGAGACAGGTCGACGATGCGACGGCGCTGGCAGGCCATGAGGTGGATTCTGCTCCGGACGCTGCCGTAGGCGGGCGGTTCTTGCGGCGGTCCCAGAATGTCAGAGGGCCGCCATATCATCGAACATATCACCGATTATTGCCCTGTGATTGGCAAGTGTTGTGCGATGGCAAGGGCTCTGCGATGGACAAGGAGGATATCGCCCGTGTGCGTCAGCGGTCAGTTCCCCCGGCCTGTGGTCCCGGCGACCGCGTCGGAGGCGCTGGCCATGGCCGAGGCGGGACTGGCCTGGCTGGCGAGCGCGGACGCGACCGGGCTGGCCGCGGCCGGGCAGGCGCAGTGCCTGCGCGCCCTGGAGCGGGCCGAGTCGCTGCACACGGCCGCCCGTGCGGCGGTCCTGACGGCGTTCACCGCCGGGCAGGGCTTTGAAGACGACGGCCAGGGCTCGCCGCGGACCTGGCTGAAATGGCAGACCCGCATCACCGGGGCCGCCGCGGCCGGCGCCGTCGGGTGGATGCGCCGCCTCGCTGCCCATCCCGCTGTTCGCGACGCACTGGCTGCCGCAGGCATCTCGGCGTCGTGGGCACGCCAGATCTGCGACTGGACTGACCTGCTGGCCGAGGATGTCCGCGGCGATGCCGACGTGATCTTGCTGGCGGCCGCGGCGGCCGGGGCGGAACTGGCCGGCCTGGCCCGGCTCGCCGAGGAGATCCGTGCCCGCACTGCCCATCCAGACCGCGACCAGGATGGTGACGGGTTCGACGACCGTGCGGTGCGGCTGGCGACGACCTTCCGCGGGGCCGGGCGGCTGGACGGGGACCTGACCCCGCAGTGCGCCGTCGCGCTGCGCGCTGTGCTTGATGCGCTAGGGAAGAGGGCCGGGCCGCAGGACACGCGGACGAAGCGCCAGCGTGATCACGACGCACTTGAGGAGGCCTGCCGGCGGCTCATCGCCGCAGGCGGCCTGCCCGACCGGGCAGGCCAGCCCACCCAGATCCTGCTGCACATGAGCCTGGCGGACCTGCTGCGCGAGGACGGCGCGGACCGGGAGACGGGCGCTGCTGCGCCGACGTGGCCCGGTCGGGCAGCGGCCGGGCCAGGCGCGTCCTGTGACGCCGCCATCGTGCCCCTGGTCACCGGCCGGATCGACTCCGGCGTGCTGGACCGACTCGCCGCCGCACTGCTGCGCAGCACTGCCGGTATCGTCCCGGGCTCAGCCGTCCCCGGCCCGGCCGCCGGCCCTCCCAGCGCTGCTGCGGAGACCCGCCAGGACCGCACCATTGCCCGGGATCGGAGCGTCGCGGGCGGCCGCAGCGCCAGCGACACGGGCCCGCAGGGCGGCGACATAGGCGCTCAGGGCGGCGACGCCGCACGGCGCGAGCGGACCAACCGGGCTATCCGCGATCTCATCACCGGGCATGCCGTCGCGCTTCTCTCTGGTCCTGGCGGCCTCGCCGCCGCGGCGCGGACCGGACTGGGCGAGAGCCTGGTCACCTCGACGTCGCTGCCGCTGGACGTCGGAGCCGTCACCGACACGATCCCGGTGCACCTGCGCCGCGCTGTGACGGCCCGGGACGGGCAGTGCCGGTTCCCCGGCTGCGACCAGCCTCCCGCCGCCTGCCAGCCCCACCACCTGATCCCGAGAGCCGAAGGCGGCACCACCAGCCTGGCCAACCTGCTGCTCCTGTGCTCATTCCACCACCTCATAGCTATCCACCGCTGGAACTGGGCCATTACCCTGCACCCCGATGGCCGGGTCACCGCGGTCAGCCCCGACGGAAGCCGCATCCTGCACGGTCCGGGCCCGCCAGCCTGGGCGGCCTGACCGCAGGCCCCCCGCCAGCGGCCGTAGCCGGGCATGCCGACGCAGTTGCGGGCGATGGCTGATGTGCACATCCACCAGTTCAAGGTCCCGGGAATGCCTGGACTAACAGCAACATTCGCAGTCTCAGGCCGCCGCGCCCCGAGTCCGCGATGACGGCCTCAGTCGGTGCCGGACTCCATCGCGGCGCGGTCGAGAAGCTCCTCGGCTACGTCGGCCTCGCCGCGGGAGGCGATCGCCTCGGCTCCTCCTTGCGGCATCTCGCCGACCAGCCCGGTCTGGGCCGCTGCCCCGATCAGCTGGGCATGCGCGGTGCCGACCATGCCAAGGCCGGCGTACTGCTCAAGCTTGGCGCGCGAGTCAGCGATGTCGAGGTTGCGCATCGTGAGCTGGCCGATCCGGTCCAGCGGGCCGAACGCGGAGTCCTCGGTGCGCTCCATCGACAGCTTGTCCGGGTGGTAGCTGAACGCCGGGCCGGTGGTGTCGAGGATCGAGTAGTCCTCGCCGCGCCGCAGCCGCAGCGTGACCTCGCCGGTGACCGCGGCGCCCACCCAGCGCTGCAGCGATTCGCGCAGCATCAGGCCCTGCGGGTCGAGCCAGCGGCCCTCGTACATCAGCCGGCCCAGCCGGCGTCCCTCGGTGTGGTAGTTGGTGATGGTGTCCTCGTTGTGGATCGCGTTGACCAGCCGCTCATACGCCGCGTGCAGCAGCGCCATGCCCGGAGCCTCGTAGATGCCGCGGCTCTTGGCCTCGATGATCCGGTTCTCGATCTGGTCGGACATGCCCAGGCCGTGCCGGCCGCCGATCGCGTTGGCCGCCAGGATCAGGTCGACCGGCGTGGCGAAGTCCGATCCGTTGATCGTCACCGGCCGACCCCGCTCGAAGCCGATCGTGACGTCCTCCGGCGCGATCTCGACCGCCCGGTCCCAGAACCGCACGCCCATGATCGGCTCGACCGTCTCGATGCCGTTGGCCAGGTGCTCAAGGGACTTGGCCTCGTGGGTGGCCCCCCAGATGTTCGCGTCGGTCGAGTAGGCCTTCTCTGTGCTGTCGCGGTACGGCAGGTCGTGGGCGAGCAGCCACTCGCTCATCTCCCGGCGGCCGCCGAGCTCGCTGACGAAGGCCGCGTCCAGCCACGGCTTGTAGACGCGGAGGCTCGGGTTGGCCAGCAGGCCGTAACGGTAGAACCGCTCGATGTCGTTGCCCTTGAACGTCGAGCCGTCACCCCAGATCTGGACGTCGTCCTCGAGCATCGCCCGCACCAGCAGCGTGCCCGTGACCGCCCGGCCCAGCGGAGTCGTGTTGAAGTAGGCCCGGCCGCCCGTGCGGATGTGGAAGGCCCCGCAGGCCAGCGCGGCCAGCCCTTCCTCCACGAGGGCCGCGCGGCAGTCGACCAGCCGGGCGATCTCGGCGCCGTACGACTTGGCCCGCCCGGGGACCGAGGCGATGTCGGGCTCGTCGTACTGCCCGAGGTCGGCGGTGTACGTGCATGGCACCGCACCCTTGTCGCGCATCCATCCGACCGCGACCGAGGTGTCGAGCCCCCCGGAGAAGGCAATGCCGATTCGCTCACCGACGGGCAGGGAGTTGATGACCTTAGACACCCGCAAGATTATGCCAGTTTATGCATGAGTATGCAAACCACGAATTACGCGTACTGCGGCAGGTAATGGCGACCTAAGCCGACCGCAGCCCCGGTGGCGCGATGGGCGCCCGGCGCGGTATGCGGCAACTGGGCGGCCGTAGTGCGCACGACAGCACGGCCCGTGCGGTGACGGGGACCAGGTGACGGGGACCAGCAGCGCCACCTCGCCGAGGTAGTGGCCGGTGGTCACGTGGGAGACGATCGCGCCGGTGCAGGTGAAGAAGGCGCGGCATGACTACCTATGAAGCGGAAACGCTGATGGGGCCGCTGCCTGGCCGTCCGCGTGAGCCTGACCTGACCCTCGTCCCGCAGTGCCGCACGGAACTGCTGCTGCCCTGAACCTCCGGGCACCATGGCCGGGCCGGGGCTCAGGGTGCGCCGGCCGGCGGGCTGGCGGGCAGCGGCGGAGCGCTGGCCGGGACGCGGGCAGCGTGACCGGTAGCGGCCTCGAAGGCGCGGGCCATGGCGAGCAGGTCCCAGTCGCCGCGGCGGCGGCCGACGAGCTGGAGGCCGACCGGCAGGCCGGCGGGGGTGAACCCGGCCGGCACGCTGACCGCCGGCAGGCCCGTCACCGAGATCAGGTAAGCCGACGCCATCCAGTCCAGGTAGGTGTCCTGCCGCCGGCCGTTGATCTCGTGCACCCAGTCCAGCGTCACGTCGAACGGGACCACCTGGCTGACCGGGCACGCCAGCACATCGAAATCGGTGCAGAACCGGGTGACCCGGTCGGCCACCGCGGCCTGCAGCACAGTGGCCCGGCCCAGGTCCGCGGTGCTGAGCTCCTGCCCGCGCTGGATGTTCCACGTCACGTTGGGCCCGACCTGATCAGGGTGGCACTCCAGCAGCCCGCGGAAGAAGGTCGCGAACCGGAAGGCCCGGAAGGTGCGGAACGCCTCGTCCGCGCCCGCCAGGTCCGGCGCAGCGTCGGCGACCGTCGCGCCGAGATCGGCGAGCACCTGCCGGGCCGGGGCCAGCGCCGCGCGGACTTCCGGCTCGACCGGCAGGCCCAGGTCAGGGGTCCAGGCGACCCGCACGCCCCGCAGGTCGTCCCGGGCCAGCAGCGCGGGGATCTGGGCCGGGTCGGTCACCGCGGGCGGCGGCTGGTCCAGCGCCAGCGGCACCCGCGGGTCGGGACCGGACTGGACGGCGAGCAGCAGGGCCAGGTCGGCGACTGTGCGCGCCATCGGACCGCTGACTCCGAGCTGGTCGGTGACGTCGGTGACCGGCCAGTGGGGTACCCGGCCGGGGCTCGGCCGCAGCCCCACGACGTTGCAGAAGCTGGCCGGGTTGCGCAGCGAGCCGCCCAGGTCGCTGCCGTCGGCCAGGCAGACCATCCGGGCCGCCAGCGCCGCCGCGGCGCCGCCGCTGCTGCCGCCGGCGCTGCGGGTCAGGTCCCAGGGGTTGCGGGTGGCGCCGAACACCGGGTTGACGGTGTGCGAGCCGGCCCCGAGCTCGGGCACGTTGGTCTTTCCCAGGCTGATCGCGCCCGCCTCCGCCATCCGCTGGACCACCAGCGCGTCCACGTCAGGCACGTGCCGGGCGAACGCCGGCGAGCCGTAGGTGGTCCGCACTCCCGCGGTCTCGTGCAGGTCCTTGTGCGCAACCGGCAGGCCGTGCAGCAGCCCGAACGGACGGCCCTGCGCGACGGCCTCGTCGGCGGCCGCCGCCCGGGCCTGCGCCGCCTCGAAGGTGCGCGTCACCAGGGCGTTGACGGCCGGGTCGAACGCCTCCGCCCGGGTGATGTGCGCCGCGACCACCTCGCGCGCCGACACCTCCCGGCGGCGCAGCATCCCGGCCAGCGCGATGGCGTCGTACATGCCTAGGTCACTCACCGGCACCAGCCTCCAGCCGAAACCAGGCATCGCTGCCCGGCGAACGCGACCATACAGGAGCGCCCATGAGCTTAAGAGGATCCCGCTTGCGCCCGGGAGAAGTTGCGGCCGCCGCCACGATCGCGCTGGCCGCAGCCGGCTGCGCATCAAGAACCTGCACGGGGTGACGTTCAACCCGCTGTACATGTTCTGGCCCGAATACTGGTACTTCTCGAAGTCGCGCGGCGCTGAGCGCGGCCGGCGACCAGCTCAGGATCGTCGCGAACGTGGCCGTCGGCTACGACAACATTGACGTGCGGGCCTGCCAGCGCCGCGGCGTGAACGTGACCAACACGCCGGGGGTGCTGGTGGACGCGACCGCCGACCTGGCCATGGCGACCTGCGCGGCGTGCTGAGCCGCCTGGACCACCTGCAGCGGCTGGGCGTCAACGTGGTGTTGCTGTGCGCCGGATGAGAGGTCGCCCAGCCGTGCGTCGACGCCGGCTTCGACCACCTGGTGACGATGGAACGCGGGTCCCCACCCGGACAGGTTCATGGACTTCTTCAGCCGGGAGCAGGCCAAGCCGCTGCGGGCACTGACCACGTCACAGAGCTGATTCCGGGCGGCCGCGTAACGCTGTCCGCGCGGCCGCGGATTAGCTTTCGG
>JBKQSL010000225.1:0-11784 GCA_052143655.1 Streptosporangiaceae bacterium
TGGCGAACGCCGGATCCACATGAGCCAGGGCCACGCAGTGGAACGCCAGGTCCCAGGCCGCGAACCAGGGATACTCCCACTTGTCGGGCATCGACATGAGGTCGAACGCGTCGAAGTTGCGCCACCGGGAATTACGGCCGGTCAGCCGCTGCGCGGGCGGCGTCGGCTGGGTGGGATCCCCGTCCAGCCAGCGGGACACGTCGTAGTAGAACAGCTGCTTGCTCCACAGCATCCCGGCGAAAGCCTGGCGCATCACCATCGCCTCGTCGGCGCTGGCCGCGGGCGGGGTGAGCTCGGCGTAGAACTCGTCAGCCTCCGCCTGCCGCTGCGCCATCACCTTGCCAAACTGGGCACCTAGCGGATCGGCCGCCTTGCCGCTGGCCGCCTTCCCCGGCTGCGTCCGCAGCCGCAGCCGCAGCCGGGCGGTCTCGCCGGGCTGGACGGTCAGCTGATACCAGAACGAGCACTTGGTGCCGGCGCGCTCGGGATTGACGGTCGCCGCGCCGCTGATCACGTGGTCGTTGATGCCGTCCTTGGGATACGGCGTGACCGGCGCGGCGCCGAACAGCCGCTGCTCGTTGGTCTCGTTCTCGCAGAACACTGCCCGGGGCAGCGTCCCGTCCGGCCCTGGACCCGCCAGCAGCTCCATCGGGCCAATGAACGGGTGGTCAATGCCGACCGCCGTATCACCCACCGCGCGCATGGCCGGCTTGGGCTCGCCTGCCTCCCAGGACCAGGTGTTGCGGAACCAGGCGGTCGGCAGCACGTGCAAGGTGGCCGGCTCAGGTCCCGCGTTGCGCACGGAGACCGCCATCAGCAGGTCATCAGCACTGGCCTTGGCGTAGTGCACCTCGACGATCCAGTACCGGTCGGCGTCGAACACTCCGGTGTCGAGCAGTTCGTATTCGGGCTCTTCCCGGCTGCGTGCCCCGTTCTGGTCGATGAGGTCCTGATACGGGAACGCGGCCTGCGGGTAGTGATAACGCCACCGGTTCCAGGTGTGGCTGGGAGTCGCGTCCAGGTACCACCAGTACTCCTTGACATCCTCGCCGTGATTGCCCTGGCTCCCGGTCAGGCCGAACGCGCGCTCCTTGAGTATCGGGTCCTGCCCGTTCCACAGGGCCAGGCCCAGGCACAGTCGCTGCTCCACGTCGCAGAACCCGGCCAGGCCGTCCTCCCCCCACCGGTAGGCCCGCGACCGGGCATGATCGTGCGGCAGGTAGTCCCAGGCCTCGCCGTTTGCGCTGTAGTCCTCGCGCACCGTCCCCCACTGGCGCTCGCTGACATAAGGCCCCCACCGGTACCAGTCGCCCGCCTGCCGCAGCCCGTCCTCCAGCCGCCCGAACCCTGCCACCCGATCGCGCTCAGCACCCACTGCCGTCCCCTGTCACCTCGAAATTGCACAGCCTTCACTTCCTAGCCGACTGGCACGGCGGGGCTCATCGCCTATGGCGGGTGATATTTACGGCTCCCGCGGCTCAGCCGGGATTGACGTAAATGAACGGCTGGTTAACAGAGCGATAAACACGGCCTGCCGGAAAGCGGCGGGACAGCTAACCGGCCGGTTATCACCGCCCACAGACCGAGAATCGTGATCAGGAGTGCCAGGGTGGCCTCGGGTCTTGCAGTCTCTATTGCGAATCAATTTGTATTGCTAACCTGTTAGTCATGACAACTGAGACTGCCTATCCGGGAGACGACCCGCACCGGCTGCTGTCGGGCACGCGCGATCTCGCGCAGCGGGCACGCAGGGCGCAGCGCGCGACGTGGTTCCCTCTCCTGGCGTTCGCGGTGGTGACCTTCGCCTCCATCCCCGTCTTGCGCTACAGCCGCTATCTGGGGCCCTGCGTGGCCACCGCGCCGGGAGGCAGAGTCTGCACCGTCCACTCCAACGCGCAGTTCGTGTACTGGCCGATCGCCCTGGTGCTGGCCTACGTGGCGATCGCGGTCTTCTACATCCGCCGGTCCCGGGCACGGGGCATCGAGACACGGGTGCGGCCGTACGCCATCGCCGGGATCATCATCGCGGTGGTCCTGACCGGTGCAGCGCTCTGGGAAGCGCACATTCCTCCCTCGGCCAGCGGCCAGAACCTGATGGGGCTGAGCAGCCTAAGCCACCGGCTGGCCTCCCCGGGAGCTGCCATCGGGCTCGCGCTGCTGGTGCTGGCCTGGGCGGAACGCAACCGCGCCCTGCTAGTGCTGACCCTCGGCTACCTGGCGGTCGTGCTGGTGCCCATCACCTTCGGCTGGGTAATTCCCACCCCGCCCTGGCACTTCCTGCCGCGGCTGGTGATCGACGGCAGCATGCTGCTGCTCGGCGGCATCGGCTTCGCGCTGGCCCAGCGGCCTCTCCGGTCACCTGGCCCATGACCGGACCGGCTGCGCGCGACAGCAGCGGTCATCCCGCCAACGGGCTCAACGACATCGTCCATCAGCGGGTGCGGCTAGGCATCCTCGCCATCGCCCACGAGGCACGGCGAGTCGAGTTCAGCTACCTGCGCACCGACCTGGAACTGAGCGCGGGCAACCTCTCCCAGCACCTCGGCGTGCTCGAGAACGCCGGCCTCATCACCCTCGAAAAGGGCTACGCCGGCAAGCGCGCCCGCACCTGGATCACCATCACGAAAGCAGGCCAGGCTGCCCTCGCCGAGGAGATCACCCAGCTCAAGCTCCTGATCAGCCGCATTGACAGCGCCGGCACCCCGCCGGACTAGGCCGTCGTTCGGCGCTCCTGCTCCCAAAGCGGGCATCGCGTTCGCCCGGCTGGCCGACTTCGTTGGTGGCCACGCCAAGGTGCGTCCTGAGCTCGCCCGAGCGGCGGGCGAGACCTATTGGCTGCGCCTTCCTATTTCGGGCAGGACTGTTGCGGGGACAGCCCGCTGAGGGCGAGCGCATCGCGCTCATCCGTGGTGACGGCCGTGCCGACCATTGAGCACACTGCGCCGACCAGGCGGCCCGTGCTGGGGAATGCCACATCCCACCGCCAGACCGTGCCGGCTGAGTCAGCCGCGACGAGGGTCTTGCCGTCCGGGCTGAAAACCAGTTCGCTCGCATCGGAATTGGTGATCAGGTCGGGCCCGACCTGGTGCTGGGTCGCCACGTCCCACAGTCGGACGGTGCCGTCGCCGGAGGCTGTGGCAAGGAACCGGCCGTTCGGGCTGAACGCCACTGCGTAGACCGACGTGTCCCCGCTCCCAGTGCCCGCGGTCATCGATATTCCGATCGGCTGCTGGGTGGCTACGTTCCACAACCGGGCGGTGCCGTCATCGGCGCCGGTGGCCAGGATCCGGCCGTTCGCGCTGAACGCCTCGGAGTCGATGTCCTTGGCTGTCGTCGCGTCCATGGCCTTTCCGATCTGGCGTCGGCGGGCCACGCTCCACAGGCGGGCGGTACCGTCATCGCCGGCCGTGGCGAAGATCTTGCCATTCGGGCTGAAGACGGCTCCCTGAGCGGCGCCGTATTCCACGGGCTTGCCCACCCACTGCCTGGCGGTGGTGCTCCACAGGCGCATGTGGCTATTCCCGCTCGCGGTGACCAGCAGGTGCCCGGCCGGGCTGAGGGCGAGCCAGTACACATCCGAATCGGCGCGGGCGAGAGCGATGGCCGCAATGATCTGGCCGCGCGTGGCCAAGCCGGCCAGCCGGATGCCGCCCGCTACCTGGGCTAGGGCGAGCGTCAGCCCGCCCGGGCTGAGTGTGAGGTCGCCATTCCCGCCGCTGGTGAGGAGGTTCGTCACCGCATTGACCGTGCCCACGCTCAGCGGTGGCCCGTCCGGCCTCAGCAGCCGGATGGCCCAGAGCCGGGCGCTGCCGTCATCGCCTGCGGTAGCGAGCATGCCGTCGGGGGTGAAGGCGACAGCTTCAACGTCTCCTGTGCTGTTGACAGTGGCCGTCAGCGGCGCGCCGATCTGCCGTGAGGTGGCCACGCTCCACAGCCGTGCCGTGCTCTCGTTGGTGCCGGCGGTGGCCAGGGTCTTCCCGTCCGGGCTGAAGGCCAGGGATGTCACGCCCTGGCTGGAGGGGGTCGGCGTGATGGCCGCGTTCATGGCCGGGCCTGACGACTGCCGGGTCGCAACCCGCCACAGCTGCGCCTTACCTGCCCCGGTGGCCAGGAGTGTGCCGCTTGGGTTGAACGCGACGACGTTGACCGAGCCGGAGTAGGGCTTGGTGGCGCCGATAAGGGCGTGGGTGCGGACGTTCCAGAGCCGGGCCGTGCCGTCCGCGTCCGCGGTGGCGAGCATCGTCCCGTCTGGGCTGAACGCGACGTCGCTGACCCCGGCCGGGCCATTCGGCCCATCCAGTACCGAGCTCGCCCGGATGGCCGAACCGAGCTGGTGCTGGGTGGCGACCTGCCACAACCGCGCTGTGCCGTTGATGTCCCCAGTGGCCAGCAGCTGGCCGTTCGGGCTGAACGCGACACCGGTCGGCCCTCCGGCTTTCACTGTCGTGCCGAAGAGCCGCCGTGTCCTGACGTTCCACAGCCGGACCTGGCCGCCTGCGTCGATCGCCAGCAGCGTGCCGTTCGGGCTGAAGGCCAGCCCGGTCACCGCATAGCTGCCGCCGGGGATGGCCCGGCCGACCTGCTGATGAGTCTGGATGTTCCACACCCGGACCGAGCCATCGTTGAAGTCGCCTGCGGCCAGCAGCTTCCCGTTGGGGCTCACGGCGACCGTGGTCAGCGGTCCTGGTGCGTGCAGCAGGACGCGCTCGGGGTAGGCAAGAACCTCGAGCAGGCTCTCGGCGGCCTGGGCTGTGTTGTCGGTCCGCCAGGCGGCGGCGGCCAGCGCGGCGGCGGTGACCGGATCGGTGCCGTCGAGCTGCTCGCTGTCCGCTGCCAGCTGCCGGGACAGGGCGAGGTCGCGATCGTGCTGGGCCCGGCGGGCGGCCACGACGGCGATGCCCGCGGCAGTGACGGCCACGACGAGCAGCAGGACCAGGGCGCCAGTGACGATGCGGCGACGGCGCATGCTGGCGGCGGCGGCATGCTCGCTGTCCTCCAGGAACTCGCGCTGGAGGCCGGTCAGGGCCGGATAGCGGACCGGATTTGCCGTCCATGTCTTCACCGCCTGGCTGACGGCCGCGAGCTGGGCACCCCGGTATAGGAACGAGGAATCGCTGCGGTTGCCCTGCCAGTCGGCCGCGTCATCGGCGAGCTGGCCGAGCAGTATCAGGCTCGACTGGTCTTCTTCCAGCCATCCGCGCAGCCTCGGCCAGGCGCTGAGCAGCGCGTCATGCGCGATCTGCACGCTGCCGTCATTCAGCACCACCAGCCGCTTGGCGGCAAATTCCTCCAGGACTTCGTCCGCCTCGGCAGCACCGGTCCCCGACTGGGCGGCGAGCAGGTCCTGACGGGACACCGGGCGCCTGGCAAAACGGCCGTCCCGGCCGGCGACAGTCATCATCAGCAGGTATTCCCGGGCCAGCAGCTGCCGCGCAGGCGGCAGGGCATCATAGACCTCGTCCGCGCTGTCCTGCACTGCGTGGCGGACCCCGCCTGCCTGCTCATAGCCGTGGCTGGTCAGCCTGCCGCCTTCCCGCAGATCCCAGGTGCGGGCCATGGCCTGGGACAGCAGCGGCAGCGCACCGCCCGTGTCCTGTTCGCCCGCCGCATGGGCGTCGGCGAGAATCGTGTCGACCAGTGCGGCATCGATGTCTGCCCCCGCCGACTCGGCCGGGCCGGTGATCGTCAGCCGGAGGTCTGACTCGGTCATCGGACCAACGATGAGCAGGCCGTCCGGCAGCGCGGCGGTCAGCTCGGTGTATTCGGCGCACCGATCCCAGAAATCCCCGCGTACCGCGATTACGACCGCCGCGGCGGGCATGCGGCCGGGGCCGCATGGCGTGGTGGCCGCCGCGGCCAGCGCACCGATGAACGCCTGCCGACCCGATTCGCCATCCGGTCCCGAGACCAGGGTGAAGATCTGTTCAAACTGATCGACGATCAACACTAGCCGCGCGAGCTCCGCGCCCTCCGGCGTCCGTTCCTGCGCCCGGCGGGCGGCATCGGCCAGCACGGCCTGACGCACTGCCAGATGCGCCTCGTCAGGACGCTCGGCAAGGTTCTCCCGCAGGGCGAGAACATCGGCGCCGCTCAGTGCGGCAAGCTGGGTAGCCAGCTCCGTCAGGGGATCTCGGCTGGGGGTGATGATCAGCCGCGGCCAGTGCTGTGAGCCGGTGATCTGCTGGCCGCTGGCCAGCCTGGGCAGCAGTCCCGCCCGCAGGAGCGACGACTTGCCGGCCCCGGAGGCGCCGGTCACCAGGACTATCCCGCCGAGGGATAGCTGAGCCGCCACTGCTGCCAGCAACGCGGCGGTCAGCTGTTCCCGGCCGTAGAAAACCTCGGCGTGGGCCTCGTCGAAAGGCATCAGCCCCCGGTAAGGGCAATCGCGGTCCCACAGCGGTCTTCGGTCGTCCGGTGCCTGGCCTGCGGCCAGCGCCCTGGCCTGGCGCTCGATAACTGCCAGGTCCTCCCGCACCAGCGCCAGCTCAGTCAATTGCCGGGCGTTCTGCTCTCTCAGCACCCGAACATCGGCACCCTGAACATTCAGGGTTTGCTGGATCTCGTCGGCGGCTTGCCGGACATCCCCGATCAGGAACCGCATTTCCGCGAAACCGGTGCCCAGCACCCTGACCGCGGTCATGACCTCCTGGCGGACCTGGTCGCTGCCCGTGCTGATGGCGGCTTGCAACGCGGTGCCTCCGGCGTTGATGCGCTCTAGCACCACGGCAATCTCAGTGCGCAAGGCGGAGGCGTCCGCGCCTTCTGCAGCGAGTTCCCGGCGGAGCCCCGCTGCGATCGCCGCTTCTACCCTGGCCCGGTCTGCCTGTGCATGCTCGGGGGCTGATCGCATCCGGTCAAGTGAGGAGGTGATGACACTGCTGAGCACGCCAGCACCCACGGAAGACAAAATCTCGATGCCTGCGACCTCGGCGGCACCACTGAGGTCAGCGAACAGGGGGACCAGTGGCGCGAACGCAGCGGCGCACAGCAGCGACAGAAGCGCCGAAGGCGTGACGGAGCGCAACCCACGCCCTCCGTT
This sequence comes from Streptosporangiaceae bacterium, assembly GCA_052143655.1. Lineage (GTDB taxonomy): Bacteria > Actinomycetota > Actinomycetes > Streptosporangiales > Streptosporangiaceae > CAVSUR01. Next base: position 7,040 of record JBKQSL010000225.1, read on the forward strand.
GTCGGCGATCCGCAGAACCCATGCCCGGATACCGCCCTGCATGCGCTTAAGCTCAGAGGGATCAGCTTGCCCGTCCCGGCTGGCCATGCCTTGAATTATCGCCTGATACATGAGAAACGGCACGGCCACCTTCGTCAGGGATACTGCACTTCGGCATTCGGATCGCCTGACTGCCAGGGCGCACCTTAGTACTCCAGCCGTAGATCGTGATCTTGGGCGGTGGTGGACGCGGAACGGCCACCGGTTGATCATCGCGGGTTGTGCAGACTCTCGATGATCTTGCGGTGGCCGCTGGGCCCAGCGTAGGCCCTGTCCAGTGGGGCGGGCTCAGCACCCGCGTGCCGGGGATCTTCCGGATGGTGTACCTGGTGGCGAACACGATCATGAACGTCACCACCCAGGACGATCAGCTGGCGGTCTTCGCCAGCGCAGTCGCGCACCTGCAGCCCGGCGGCTGCTTTGCGGTGAAGATTAAATAAGGATCGCAGTCCGGAAAGAAAGAGGCACTCTGATCGCGAGCTCGGGGTTCAGGGAGATGCCGGCGTTGTTGCCGTCCGGGCTCACGTACTGGACGGTGCTGGATGAGGATCTGGCGGTCGTTGCCGTGGCGGATGGTTTTCCTGCGGCCGGTACGGTCCGGGTCAGGTAAGTAGCCAGGCCCTGAGTGCCGCGCGGTTGCGCTGGCAGGGTCAAATCAGGATACTTGGAGCGCTCTTGCTGCTGACGTGACCTAGTCGCATATCGCGATATTCGCGGCGGTCGGAAGGTCAGGACAGTGGGCGGGCTGGGGCGCTGGAGGGATCGTGGGCGGGGAGTTCCCTGGGGATGCTGGCGGCCCGCTAGGCGGTCTGGCCGTGGGCTCGCTGGTGGCCGGGTACCGGCTGGAGGAGCAGGTCGGCGCGGGCGGGATGGCGGTGGTGTTCCGGGCGCGTGACGAGCGGCTGGGCCGGCTCGTGGCGCTGAAGATCTTGGCGCCGGCACTGGCGGCGGATGAGGCCTTCCGACACCGGTTCATCCGGGAGTCACGGGCGGCGGCGGCGGTCGATGATCCGCACATCATCCCGGTGTACGAAGCCGGAGACGCGGGCGGGGTGCTGTTCATCGCGATGCGCTACGTGCCGGGCGGGGACATGCGGACCATCATGAACCGTGATGGCCCGCTGGCGTCGGCCCGGGTAGTTGCGATCATCTCGCCGGTGGCGTCGGCGCTGGACGCCGCGCACGGCGCGGGGCTGGTGCACCGTGATGTGAAGCCGGCGAACATGCTGGTGGATGTGCAGGCAGGCCGGCCTGATCACGTGTACCTGTCGGATTTCGGGTTGAGCAAGGGGGTGCTGTCAGCGTCGGTTGGCCTGACCGGGACGGGCCAGTTCCTGGGGACGGTGGACTACATCTCCCCGGAGCAGATCGAGGGCAAGCCTGTGGATGGGCGGGCGGATCAGTACGCGCTGGCATGCGCGGCGTTCGAGCTGCTGACCGGCGCGCCGCCGTTCCGGCGTGACGAGGCCATGGCGGTGATGTTCGCGCAGCTGTCGCAGCCGCCGCCGCCGATTACCGACCGGCGGCCGGAGCTGCCGCGAGCAGCGGACCAGGTCTTCGCAAGGGCGCTGGCCAAGGCGCCGGGGGATCGTTATGCAAGCTGCCGGGAGTTCGCCGATGCGCTGCGCGCGGCCTTCGGCCTCGCACCGTATGACTCCGGCCCTGGGGTCATTCCGCCGGCGGTTCCCTCGACCCTGACCAATTGGCCGGCCGCCCGGGGTGCCGCGCAAGAGCGTATTCCGGTTGGCGACGCGGTGGTGGGAGCGGTTAGCCCGGCGCCCGGCGTAGCGGATATGCCGACCAGGAAGGGGGCCATCCCGGGCCCGCCGCCCACCGCCGCCGGCCCCAAGCGCCCCGGCCGCCCCGGACCGGGTGCCGGTGATGACGGCGAGGCTCAGCCGGACCGGCGTGGGCGGCGCCGTCGTATCGTCCTGGTCACGCTCACCGGGATCGGCGCCCTGGCGGTGGCGGTCATCGTTGCCGTGGTCGTCCTGGTAGCTGCCCGCGGTCACGGGTCCGCGGGTTTCCCGATCGCCGCGCAGTCCAGCTTCCCGCCGGTCACCGGCGATGTCTTCGTGGTGTACCACGGAGGCACGGACGCGAGCGCGCGGATCCATGGTGAGATAAATGGCGCGGCCAGCGGCGAGACCGCCCGGCTGTACGCCCAGCAGTTCCCCTACAAGAGCGCGCCGTCACCGGCCGGCTCGGTCGTCCTGCATCCAGGGGGCGCGACCGCTAAGTATGCGTTTCAGGTGACCCCGAGCCTTGCTACGCGTTACAAGGTCGAGCTGTTCCGGAGCCGCACCGCGACGACCCCGCTCGAAAGCTCGGCGACCAGCACGATCTATGTCATCGTGACCGGGAGATCCGGAGCAGACCAGACGTGCAGCCGTCCGGTCTGCCATGAGACATTCCACATCCGCGTTTTCGTCCCGGCGTCGGCGCTGAAGACCGAGATCTCGATGCAGTGGTATCCCTACTTCGGGCTTAACCTGGCACCGGCCCAACCGCCAGCGCAGCCGACGCTGCTTCTGCTGGGAGCTGGCGGCCCACACGTCAGCAAGGCACAACGCATCTCCCCCGGCGAATTCGATCGGACCATCACCTTCTCATTCCCAATCGGCAATCACGCCTATTCCTGGAACTGGACCACTTGCTCGAAGGACACCGAGGCACTGGACGGGATCGGGCTGCCCGGCCGCCACGGCTGCGCAGCCAAGCACGCTCGCGCCTCAGCGACAGCCTTGGTGTCATCCTCCTGCACCCGCCGTCACCCGTGTGCCGGGTTCACACCGGCAGCCGGGCCGACCGCATCGCCAGAGCCGACTACAGCGCCCGCACCCACGGCGCCCGCACCCACAACCACAGCGCCCGTGCCTACGCCCACAACCACGGCGCCCGCACCCACAACCACGGCGCCCGTGCCTACGCCCACAACCACGGCGCCCACACCTACGACATCCGCGTCCGCGCCTACGACACCTGCGTCCGCGCCTGCACCCGCACCCTCATAGGCGCGTGAGCGGACACTGTGCACGATCCCTGATCCGGCCGCGTGGCTGGCGGCGGTCCGGCCGGTCCGCAGCGCGATCTCCATCCCGGCCAGCTCGCCTTTCGGCAGGGCATACCTCCAGGTGCATATCGCCTCATGCGACACCGACATGCCGGTCTCCCCGCGGCTGCGTTCCCGGCACAGCCTGCCCGAGATCTGCTGCGGAGACCACAGCCCGGTATCTATTTAGGCGTCGGGTGCGGGTCGTCGATCAGGCGGGCATGCAGGTGCATGCTGTGCCAGCCATCCGGGTGCAGCGCCTCGCGTCGTTTGATTCCCTCAAGCTCATAGCCAGCGTGTCCGGCGACTCGGCAGGAGGCGGGGTTGAGGCTGGAGTGAGCGAGTTCCAGCCGGTGCAGCCTGAGCTGATCGAAGACCCATGCGGTAAGAGCGCACAGAGCTCGCGTGGCCACCCGGCGGCCCCGGGCGGCGGGCACGACCCAGTAGGACACCTCCCCGAGGCCGTCGCTCAAGCTCAGCCGGCGCAGGCTGATCTGGCCGAATAGGTCAGCGCTGCCAGCGATCGCCCAGCCGCCGCCGCTCTCCTGGAACCACCGGCCAGGCCAGGCGGCGATCCATGCCCGTGCTTCCTCCTCGGTCATGGACCGTGCGTGCCACTTCTGGATACCGGGATCGGAGTAAGCCTTCGCGACAGCAGGCGCATCAGACTCCTGCCAGGGCCGCAGCACGAAATCGTCCAGATCCAGGACCGGCTGGGGCAGCCGCGCGAGGCTGCCGGGCACAACGACGGGACCGGTGAGCCGCGGCACGATGTCATTATCGGCGACAACACGCCATCCGGCCCGCGCAGAGCATCCGGTTCTGTGCGTTCACCAGCGGTCTGGCCGTCAGGTCTCGATATCGCGTAGAACGGCGGCTCTGGCACCCGTTAGAGACGGCCAGATCGGCGCGTGGTTCACACAGCGAACGAGCCGCCTGAGCGCGTGTCAGGCGGATTGACCGGCGGGATGGCGCTGGATCAGCCTCGTATCGTGGGGCGTGAGGCGGGTCGCACCAGCGGGCCGCCCGGTATTACTGGCCGGCACGGGCGGATGACTTCGATGGACAGCACCAGGCGCCGCGAGCTGGCCGGCCGGCTGCTCGATGGCTATGTTCATGGCCCGGCGGCCGCGACCGAGGCCACGGCCCGGGCGCTGGTGAAAGCGGCGGCCGCGGACGCCGTGGTGCTGGTCGAGGGCATCAGCGACCAGATCGCGGTCGAGACGCTGGCCGTCCGCCGCGGCCGGGACCTCGGCGCGGAAGGCGTGGTGGTCCTGCCGGCTGGCGGCGCTCACGCGGTGACGCGCTACCTGATGCAGTTTGGCCTGGCGGGAGCCGGGCTGAGGCTGGCGGGCCTGTGCGATCTCGGCGAGGAGAACGTAGTCCGGCGCGGCCTGGCCCGGGCCGGCATCGGCTCGCCGCGGACGCGGGACGACATGGAGCGGCTGGGCTTTTACGTCTGCGTCGAGGACCTGGAGGACGAGCTGATCCGCGCGATCGGCGCTGGCCGGGTCGAGGCGCTCCTTGACTCGCAGGGCGATCTCGGCTCGTTCCGCAGCCTGCAGCGACAGCCTCAGTGGCGCGGCCAGCCCGCCGCGGCGCAGCTGCAGCGGTTCCTGGGCAGCGGCGCCCGCCGCAAGCTCCGGTACGCGCG
>JBKQSL010000226.1:0-6142 GCA_052143655.1 Streptosporangiaceae bacterium
ACCGTAGCGGCTCGTCGAGGATGAGCGCGCGGTGGTGGACGGCGCTGGCGATGTAGCGCCGCCGTGACCAGTCAAGGCGGTACTCCTCGATCTGGCTGATCCTGGTCCAGTCCTTGTCGAACTGGACGATGAGGTAGCCGGGGATGCCCGCGCTGGCGTACAGGGCGCGCTTGGCAGTGGTGTCGGTCTCGAAGGTGGCCTCGGAAGTGACCTCGGCGATCAGCTGGATGTGATCGCGAACGGTGTTCACGTCGTACGGATCGCAGTCGCGCACGATGATGTCGGGATACCGGACGTTGAGCCGGTAGTCGGGCAGCTGGCTGGCAGCATCGGCGAGCCGGACCGCGACATCGGAGCTGACCCGGTAGCAGGGCCCGGCAGCCGGGCGCGCGTTCTCAAGCGCGGCGGCCAGGCGCCGGATCACCAGATCGTGCAGCTCTGATTGCGCCATGTTATGGATGACGAGCCCGTCGGAGATCTCGATGTCACCGAAAGCGTCGGCTGCGGCAGCAAGGTAGGCATCGGCCGTCAGCCGCCTCGGCTGGCCAGATTGCTGGACCGGCATGCAGTCATGGTCCCACAGTCGGCGATCAGAACGCCCGTGTCAGCGCTCGCGGCAGCCGGCGCTGCTGCGCGGCACCGCGCCCGGCGTCAGCGGCGCGCCTCGCCTTGAGGAAGACGGCGAGGAAGTAGGAGCCGGGGTTCTCAACGGAGTGGTTCCAAACCAATGCAGCACGTCGACCCCAGGATCGCGGATGGTGCTTTCACGGGCTGCCGTGCTGCGGTTGGGGCAGCAGACGTGAGGTCGACCTCCCCTAGCGGGCTTAGTCGTCTTCCCCGAGATCCTCGTCGTCTTCCCCGAAATCCTTCAACTGCGACGTCAGCGACCGCAGCGCCTGCGACCGAATCACCGCGACAGTGAATACCAGCGCCGCCGCCGCGACTGCGAGAACCGTCGCATCGGCGATGAACCAGATGCCAGGCCGCGTGTGGGCGCCGAGGGCACCCAGCCAGCTGAGCACGCCAAGGCCGAGCGCCAGGCCGCGACTAGGGCGGCCAGTTCGGCCCACCCCGCACCCAGCATTCAGGCACGGTAGCCAGCGGTCACACCGGCTGGCAGCCGATGACCGGGTTATTGCACCCGGCAACCCCGGCCAGCGGGCAACCACCAGCACCGGTCCTGGCCCTGCCATGGAGCAGGTGGCGATGCGCGGGATAAGGGCGGCTGGAGGCCGAGAAGCCGGGATCGTCTGGGGCTGGCGGTAACCCCGTCGCGATCCCGGTGCGTCTTCTCCTAGGGAGGCATCGCACTGGCCCGGCACTGCCGCCCGTCCTCCCCCGGCAATCCGGCCTCCGCCGCGCCAGCACCCCCGCCCGCTACTCGTCTGCTACCGGAGCGACTGTTAAGACTCCTGCTTAAGGGCCGTACCCGATAATGCGGGTTAGGTACGACCTCGTGAGCCACCGCAGCATTAGGGGGAGGGGGACGTGAGCATGGAGGGCGAGTCCAGCGCCTACGCTCTGCTGACGGACGGCACGACGATCGAGATCAGGTCCGCCCGGCCGGAGGACTTCGCGGCGGTGCGGGACCTGCACGCCAAGATGTCCCCGGACAACCTCTACCTGCGCTTCTTCAGCCTGAGCCCGATGGCGGCGGAGCAGGAGGCGCGCCGGATATGCCGCGAGCCCGCGCCGGACCACGCGGCGCTGCTCGCCGTGCTGGACGGCGAGGTGGTTGGCTGCGGCACCTACGAGTGCGACGGCGCCCGCGCCCTTTCCGCGGAGGTCGCGTTCACGGTCGCCGATGACATGCACCGCCGCGGCGTCGGCACGCTGCTGCTGGAGCACCTGGTCTCGCAGGCCCGCGGCCGCGGGTGCCGCGCCATTACCGCGGAGACGCTGAGCGAGAACGCGCCCATGCTGCGGGTGTTCGCCGACGCCGGGCTGCAGGTACACCGGGCCCTCGCGGACGGCGTATATGACCTAACGTTCCCGCTGCCCGCCGGCGAGGCCGACACCGCCCTTGAGACCTACCGTGACACGGTTGCCGAACGGGAGCGGTCGGCCAATGTGGCCAGCATGCGGCCTGTGCTGAGCCCAGCCTCGGTCGCGGTCATCGGCGCCAGCCGGCGGCGCGGCTCGGTCGGGCGTGTCATCTTGCAGAACATCGTGACCGGCGGCTTTTCCGGCCCGGTTTACGCCGTCAACCCGGCCGTGGCCGAACTGGACGGCGTTCCCTGCCTGCCGTCGGCGGCCGCTTTGCCCGAGCAGGTCGACCTGGCCGTCATTGCCGCGCCGGCGGCTGCCGTGGCCAGGATCGCCGAAGACTGCGGGCGGCGCGGGGTTAAGGCGCTGGTCGTGCTCGCGGCGGAGCTCAACGGCGCGGCCCGGGCAGAGGTACTGGGCATCTGCCGCCGCCACGGCATGCGGATGGTCGGTCCGGCCAGCTTCGGTGTGGCTAGCACCAGCATCTGCCTGGACGCGACGTTCGCGGCCCGCCATCCCACGGCGGGCAGCGCCGGCCTGGCGTTTCAGTCCACTGGCGGGGCCGGCTTCGCGCTGGTTGAGCACCTGTCGCGGATCGGCGTCGGGATCTCCTCCCTTGTCTCGCTCGGCGACACAGACGACATAGCCGGCGACGACATGCTGCTGTGGTGGGAGTCCGACCCGGCGACCAAGCTGTCCCTGCTGTACCTGGAGTCGATCAAGAACCCGCCCAAGTTCGCGCGTACCGCCCGCCGGGTCGGCCGCGGCATGCCGGTCCTGATCGTGAATGTGGGCCGGTCCGCGGCGGGCCGGCGCCTGGCCGGGGCTCGCGTCGCGGCGGCCACCCCGCTGCTCACCAGGCAGGCCCTGTTCGAGCAGGCCGGGGTGATCGCCACCGCGAACCTCGGCGAACTGCTCGACACCGCGGCCATGCTGGCTGCTCAGCTGGCACCCGCCGGGCCGAGGATCGCCGTGGTGTCCAACACCCGCGGCGCCGCCGTGCTCGCCGCCGACGCGTGCGACGACGCGGGCCTGCAGGTCGCCGACCTGGCCGGGGACACCCAGCGGGCGCTGCGGGACCTGCTTCCCCGCGAGGCCACGGTGGCCGGCCCGGTCGACACCACGGTGCTGGTCGGCCCCGGCCCCTTCCGGCAGTGCCTGGAGCTGGCCGGCGCCGACCCCGGTGTCGACGCGGTGCTAGCGCTGACGGCCACGAGTGCGGGCAGCGACCTGGTTCCCGAGATACCCGCCGCGCGGCTGCCAGTGCCGATCGCGGCGGCCGTGCTGGACCAAGTTGAAGTCGTCCGGCTGCTCCGCTGCCCGGGCGCGGACTCCCCCGCCGTCCCGGCCTACGGCTACGCCGAGTCCGCCGCCCGCGCCCTCGGCCACGCCGCGCGCTACGGCATGTGGCGGGCGGCCCCGCCGGGAAGCGTGCCCGACCTCGACGGCCTGCGCCAGGACCGGGCGAGCGAGCTGGTCGAGGAATTCCTGGCCGGCAGGCCGGCCGGCGGCTGGCTGCCGCTGGACCCGACCGTGGAGCTGTTCGCCTGCTACGGCGTGCCGCTGACCGACAGCATCGGGGTCGTAACGGAGGATGCCGCCGCTGCCGCGGCGGCCCGGTTCGGCGGCCCGATCGCGCTCCGGGCGGACGTGCCCGGCCTGGTCCGTGCGCGCGGCGCCGGCGCCCTGCTGATCGACCTGCACGGCGCGGATGAGGTCCGGCGCGGGTTCCGCTCGCTGAAGGAGACCTTCGGCCGCCGGCTGGCCGGTGTCATCGTCAAGCCGATGGTCACGGGCGGCATCGAAGTGATGATCAGCATGCTGCAGGAAGAGGCGGTCGGCCCGCTGGTGCTGTTCGGGGTCGGCGGTGCGGCCGCCGATGTGCTGGCTGACCGTGCGGCCCGGCTCGCTCCGCTCACCGACTCCGATGCCGACGAGCTGATCCGCTCCATACGCGCCGCCCCGCTCCTGCTCGGGCGCCCCGGCGTCCCCGGCGCCGATCTCGGCGCGCTGCGGGACATGCTGTTGCGCGTCTCCCGGATGGCCGACGACCTGCCGCAGATCGCCGAACTCGAGCTGAGCCCGGTCTTCGCCCGCCCGGACGACGCGCAGGCCGTCGACGGCCGGATCCGCCTCCGGGCCGCGGAACCCGCCGATGCCTACCTGCGCCAACTGCAGTGACAGGCAGGCGCCGCCCATGTCCATCTGCATCAGGCCGCGGGCCAGGCTAGGGTGCTGTTCCCGCGATGCCCGGGGAGGCCATCCGGCTGGCGGCGAGAATGTCGACGCTCAGGGCCAGGATCCACGCAGGGAACAGCAGCTCCACCCAGGCTGAGATGTCGACGCCGAACAGCAGTACCAGCGCGGCCACCAGCCCGGCAGGGGTGAGCCATCCGGACACGATCTGGGTCCGGCGCGCAATGGTCACCGTGGTGAGCGTGAACACCGCCGCCATCCGCATCGCGTAGACGTTCAGCAGGATGGAGGTGACGTTGCGGCCCAGCGCAAGGGTGCTCGCGCCCGGCTGGCCTGACGACATCTCCGCGATGAGCCCGCCGCCGACCGCCGCGGCCACGAACATCATGCCGACGAACAACAAGCCGCTGCCCAGGAAGACCGTCGCGAAGAAGCGATCCTCGCGCTCGCCGATCCTGTCCCTGAGCACCCCGATGAACCACAGGAAGGCAATTCCGGCGAACGGGACCAGGTTCAGCGCGATCGCCACAGTTGCTCTCCGCCGCGAATCGGTCAGCCATGAGCCTGCAACTGCGGGATCAGCCGGGACGGAGATCCTGAGCAGCACGAGCGCAGAGATCATGAGCGCGGAAAAGATGATCCCGGCGACCGCGGCCGCCCGGGGCGTTCTCAGCGTGCTCCCGGCCCGCAGCGGTCCCTGGCCCATCGCTTCCCCGGTCATCGGCCTCCCCTTCCGCGAAGATCGGTATTACGATACGCAGTCGCTCGGAGTCTGCGATCCGGTCAGTCATGGCCGAGCAGTCTCCTGGCGGCGGGGCGCGCCGTCACGGTGACCTGGTCGACATGGCCGGTCACGCCATCGGAACGACCAGTTTCCGCATTGTCCTGCGGCGGCCGGTCAGGGGCCTCGTTCCCGTGACCCGCCATTGCTACCCGGGGGGCGAACCGCTGGGGCCGAGGTGGAACTCGACTCGGGCGGCGGGGATGCGTTCCTGCTCGCGGGCGAGCATGGCCAGCGCGCGGGCGTCAGCCGCGGTAGGCCGGCTCACGTCGAGGGCGCGTGGCCACAGGCGGGCATAGCGGACGGCGGCGGCCTCGGCCGCGTATACCAGCGCCTGACTGACCAGGTACAGCAGGCTGAACATGCCCGCCACGGTGGCGAAGCTGCCGTAAACAGGACCGGCCTTGATGACCAGCCTCGCCAGTATCGGCGCCCCGACGGTGAGCAGCAGCGTCACCGCCGCCGCGCCCAGGATGGCGCCCGGCCACAGGGCCCGGAGTGGCGCGGGCCGCGCGAGCAGCAATCTGGCGCCCAGCAGCAAGACCGCGAAGACGACCAAGGCCGTCCCGAGCACCGCGGCGGCCCGCTGTACCCCCGGCAGATCCGGAAGCGCGGTGACCACCACCGTCAGCGCGCCGACAGCCAGCGCGCCGAGAATCAGCGCTGTCAGCATCGCGAACACCCGGACGTACCGGGAGACAAACCCGGCACGGAGGCGGTAGGGGACCACTGCGACACGGTTCAGCGTCTGGCAGGCGGAGAACACAACGCCAGTACCGGCGAACAGCAAGCCGATCAGGCCGACGATGAACGGGACCGTGGACATTGGCAACGTGGTCACCGCATGCTCGACCGTGGATTGCAGCGCCTTCGGCACGATTGCGGTAACGAGCCGGTCCCGCAACTCCAGGTTTTCGGCCAGCACCCTGGACAGCACCGCCACGCCGATCAGCAGCAGCGGGAAGATGCTCAGGAAGCCGTAGTAGGTGATCAGCGCGGCCTCGCGCCCGCCCTCATCATCCCCGTACTTCTTGACCACCGCCCACGGAAACCCCAGCACGCCGTGCCGCCGCTGCAGGCTGTCCGCCCAGGCGACTACCCGGTTCACCTGCGCGCTCAAACCCGCGAAGCCCATGGCACAGCCTCCCCGTCACCGCATCCTGGCAGTTCATCATCGCT
>JBKQSL010000227.1:0-3471 GCA_052143655.1 Streptosporangiaceae bacterium
TCGACGGCGAGCTTGACGAGGCTGACCGGGACCGGGTGCTGGTGCACCTGGCCAAGTGCGAGGGGTGCCGCGGTGAGGCCGCGGCGCTGCGGACGCTCAAGCGCCGGATGGGCGCGCTCGGCGAGGCCGCCGCCGACGGGGCGCTGACCAGTCGGCTGATGGGGCTGCCGCAGCAGGAGGCGGGTCGCGGCCAGCGCAGTGCGTTCGGTGCCGCGGCCTGGCCGCAGTTCCCCACCGCGGCGCGCGGGCCGGCCCCGTGGCCCCCTGCTCGTCCCCTGCGGTACGCCGGGGCCGGGGCCGTGGCCGTGCTGCTGGCGGGCCTGGGCACCGCGGCATTCCTGGCCGGCGGTGGCCAGGCGGTCCCCGAGCCGAAGGTCACCCCGTCGGTGGACACGTTCTACGTGCAGCACGATCTGATGACCGGGATGATCCCGGCCGATCAGGCCGGCTCGGCGAGCGTGCGGTCGGCGCCCGCTGAGCCGGCCCAGCCGAGTCTGTCGGCTCAGCGGCAGCCCGCGGCCGGCCGCGTCGGGCCGGCCGCAGGCACCGCCGCGGCCGCGGCCAGTCACGGGGCCAGACCGTCTGCGAGCCCGAGCGCCACGTCCCCGGCGCCGTGATCGCGCTCGCCCGGTCGCAGTGGAAGATCGCCAGCACCGCGGTGGCGCTCGGCCTCGTCGGCTCGTGCGCGGCCGCGCTCGCCCTGACCAGCGGCCGGGCTCCGGCCGCGCAGGCGCTGGCCGGCCCGGCGGTGCGGTCGCGGCGGCTGTCCGCGCAGAGCAGCCTGCAGGCGCGCCATGGCCTGCGGCTGATGGAGCAGGCTGCGGCCGCCTGTAACGCCGTCGCTTACCGCGGCATGCAGGTCGTCATCTGGCGGGGCCGGTCGGGCGCGACGAAGTCGGTGCTTCAGGTCTGGCACCGGGCAGGCGGCGGGGCACTGGCCCGCCCCGCGGCCACGACAGCGCACCCGGCGAGTTCCGGGCAGCAGGACCCGGTCGCGCATGGCGACGACGACGGCGTCCTGTGGGTCTCCCCGCGGCTGCTGAGCATGATGCGGACGCGCTTCCAGATCACCTACGCGCGAACCGGCACGGTGGCCGGCCGGGCCGCCCAGGTGGTGCAGGTCCGCCGCCCCGGCGGCGCGCTGGCCGCCATTTTCTGGCTGGATACCGCGACGGGGCTGCCGCTGCGGCGGGAAATCTTCGGGCCCGGCGCGCGGATGATCGGCGATGAGGAGTTCCTCAGCCTGCGCACCGGCGCCCGTGGGCTGGGCACCATGCCCGGCGCGAGCAGCCGGCCGTGGACCGCCCGGCTTGGCCGGGCGCAGCTGGCATCCCTGCGGGCGGGCGGCTGGCCGCTGCCGCGCACGCTGGGCGGCCTGACGCTGTTCGCCGCCAGCCGGTCCGGCACGGGGGCCGGCGAGGTGGTGGAGCTGTCCTACTCCGACGGGCTGTCGCTGGTCTCGGTCTTCATCCAGCGCGGTGAGCTGCCGCAAGCGCCGCCCGGCTGGCGCCGGGTCGTCGCCGGAGGTCATGAGGTGTTCAGCATCGACCCGGATGAGCGCAGCCTGGCCTGGTCCGCGGCTGGCTTCGTGTACACGGTGATCGCCGACGCCCCGCCGGCCACGGTCAGCCAGGCCGTGGCGGCCCTGGCACGGCCCGGTCAGCCTGGCTTTTGGGGGCGGATGGTACGCGGCCTGCGGCGGCTGGTGGTCTGGGCCGACCCGTTCCGCTGACGGGCGCGCCCGCGGCCGGTCCGGTCCGGATCCCGGGCGGCGGCGGATAACCTGGGTCCAGGACGCAGCGTGCGTCCGCGACCGATGCTGGAGCGCTCGTGTTCGATCTTTCGTTCTTGAAGATCCTGGTGCTCGGCGTGATCGCGCTCGTCATCTTCGGCCCGGATCAGCTGCCGCGGATCGCCGGGCAGGCCGGGCGGCTGCTGCGCGACCTGCGCACGATGGCCGACCGGGCCCGGTCGGAGCTACAGGAGAACCTCGGCCCGGAATTCGAGGACTTCGACCTGGCCGACCTGAACCCGCGCGCCTTCGTCCGCAAGCACCTGTGGGAAGACGAGGTCGCCGAGCCGGTGTCGCCGCTGGCGGCGGCATCGCCGCCCGGTGGCGCGCTGCCGGCCGGGGAGATGCCGCCGTACGACAGCGAGGCCACCTGACCGCCGCGGCCGGAGCGGGCCAGCGGGAGCAGCGGCTAGACCGGGCTCAGCCCGAGCTGCCGCCCGGCCAGGCCGCGCGTCCGGCCGCCCAGCCCGTCAGCGATGTTCCTGAGCTGCTGGGCAGCCGGCGCGTCCGGATCAGACAGCACTAGCGGGATGCCGGTGTCTCCGGCTTCGCGCAGCCGGGTGTCGATCGGCACCTCGCCCAGCAGCGGCACCGCCGTGCCGGTCACCCGGGACAGCGTGTCGGCGACGGCCTGGCCGCCGCCGCTGCCGAACACTTCGATGCGCTCGCCGCAGTGCGGACACGGCAGGTAGGACATGTTCTCGATCACGCCCACCACCCGCTGGTGCAGCTGAGCCGCCAGCGAGCCGGCCCGCTCGGCCACCTCCGCCGATGCCAGCTGCGGGGTCGTGACGACGATGAGCTCGCTGCCGGGCACCAGGTGCGCGGCGGAGATCGCGACGTCGCCGGTGCCCGGGGGCAGGTCCATCAGCAGGACATCCAGGTCGCCCCAGTAGACGTCCGCGAGGAACTGCTGCAGCAGCCGGTGCAGGATGGGACCGCGCAGCGGCAGCGGCTCGTTGCCCTTCTTGAGCATCCCGCTGGAGATCGCGCTCACGCCGTGCGCCGACGGCGGCATGATCATCTGCTCGACCTGCGTCGGCCGGGCGGTGACGCCGAGCATGCGGGGCACCGAGTGGCCGTAGATGTCAGCGTCGAGCAATCCGACTTTCTGGCCGGCCGCAGCCAGGGCCGCCGCCAGGTTGACGGTCACCGATGACTTGCCGACCCCGCCCTTGCCGCTGGCCACCGCGTACACCTTGGTGAGCGATCCGGGCTTGGCGAACGGGATCTCCCGCTCCGGCTGGCTGCCGCGCAGCTGGGTCTGCAGCCCGCGGCGCTGCTCCTCGCTCATCACGTCCAGCTCGACCCGGACGCTGGTCACGCCCGGCAGCGCACGCACCGCCGCGGTGACCTCCCGGGTGATCGTGTCCCGCAGCGGGCACCCGGACACAGTCAGCCAGACGTCAACCCGGACCGAGCCGTCCCGGCCGATCTCGACGTTCTTGACCATGCCGAGCTCGGTGATAGGACGGTGGATCTCGGGGTCGTTGACCCGCGACAGCGCCTGCTGGACCTGCTCGGCGCTCGGCGGCGCGGTCGCGTCCCCGGACGCGCTCGCGGCCGGGCCGCGGGAAGAAAAGATGGGCATGACGTCCATGCTACGAAGGCCGGGCAACAGCGTCGAACTCACGGCCCGCCGGCGCCAGCCGGGACGCGCGGCGGCGTCGCTCGACGGC
>JBKQSL010000228.1:0-16783 GCA_052143655.1 Streptosporangiaceae bacterium
GCGGGCCGGGCCGCGGGAGGCTGGCGCTCAGGCCCGGCTAGGCCCGCCCACCCATACGGGCATGGCCGCGCCCGGATAGGTCGACCAGCGGTAGGTGTAGTGCCGCCGCCCGTGGTGGGTGTAGGCGAGCCTGAGCCGCGAGTAGTAGCGGGCGCCGTCGTGGGAGCGCAGCCGGTACAGGGTGACGACCGCGGCGTACTTGCGGTAGGTACCGTGCCAGCAGTCCGGCTGGCAGCTGTTGACCCGCAGCCGGGCGTCGCGGGCGGTAGCCCGCCGGTCACCCCAGTGCTCCCAGCCCGCCGCCCGGATGAGCGCGGTGCCGTAGCAGTCCAGCGCGATCACGCTCGGCCGGACCTGGCCAGCCGACCAGCCCCGGCAGTCGAAGGCCACCGGCGCGTGCCGCGCGGCCGCGACCTGCGCGGCCGCCCCGGCCGGTGCGGCAACAGCCGGCCCGGCGGAAACCGCCGTCAGCACCGACCCGGCCAGCAACGCGGCAAGGACGAGTTTCCTCATGGTCAATCCCCGTTTACGGCCATCGAGCACGGTCTTGGTACGGCGAGCGGCCATTACGGCCCGGCGGCCGGAATGGCCGAGGACGGCGTTCCCCGGCGCGGCCGCGAATGCCCGCTTAGCCTATCCGGTCACAGCCGTCCCGGTGACCACGATGGACCGCCGCGCGGGTCAGCCGCTGAACGTCAGGTTGGTACCAGACAGCGTGCCGACGATGCCGGCCGGGGTGATCTCGACCTTGCGCACCGAGAGGTTCAGCGGCAGCTTCGGCAGCGGGATCCTGATATTGCTGGCCGAGGTCAGCAGATTGGACGGCAGCCCGCTGCTATTCACCAGCCGGGCGGTGAGCACGTTGCCGGGATGCGACGCGATCCGCCACGTCGCAGAGAAGCTGGTGATCAGCAGATTCACGCTGGCCCGGACCTCGTGCTTGCCGACTGGCTTGAGCGTCATGCTGGTGCCGCCGAGCGCATTGCCCAGCGGCCCGGCCTCGCCGGCCAGGGCGCTGGAGATCTCCGGGAAGCCGATGAACACCGATCCGTCCAGCCGGTCGACGGTAGCGCCGTGGAAGGTGGAGTCGATGTGCACGCCGTGCAGCACGGCGAAGATGCGCGAGATGGTGACCGGCCCGGCGCTGACGTTCGTCGAGCTGATGTCCACTGTGTGCAGATCGCGGGCCGCGACCTGGGTCAGGAACGGGAAGCCCTTGATGGACACGTCCGGCTTCTTGGGGAATCCGTGGCTCTTGATCTGCGACGCCAGCACGTCCTCGGCGACCGCCCTGGCGGCGAAGTCGGCGGCCACCAGCAGCCCGATCACGATGACCACGACGATCAGCGTGGTCCGCAGCGGATGCCTGCGGCGGCCGTCGGTCCTGCCCCGCACGTAGCCGGTATAACCGCTCACCGCACTGCTCCCATCGTCGGATGCTAGGACATTACGGCACCGCGGCAGCCCGGCTTACGGGCCGGCTTACCGGCCGGGAATCGAGCCGATGCTGACCGCCTGCAGCTGCCCGGACCCGGTATTGGTCACGAGCAGGGTCTTGTCGCCCTCGACGGCGAACTGGCGCGGCTGCTTGCCGGTGGCGATCCGGCCGACCAGGGCGGGCTTGCCCGCCAGCGCCTTGCCGGTGTCCACCACCATCAGGTCAGTTCCCGAGCCGGCCACGTCGTACTTGTCGGAGTCAGCCACCACGATCTGGGCGCCGCCCCGGATGAGGATCTCGCCGATCGGATTCTGCCCGACCGCGACCTTGGCCATCAGCGCGTGCCCGGGATCGCTGCGCAGCTTCGACGCCGAGAAGGCCAGCAGCGCGTTGCTGCGCTGGGTGGTCGCCCAGACCACGCTGCCATCGGCGGAGGTGATGACCCGGGACGGGTTGCAGCCGGCCGGAGCCGTCGCCACGACCGCGGCCCGGGAGGGCGCCGACTCCGCGCGGGTCATGTCGATGACGCTGACCGTGCCCTTGCTCGGCGCCGGGTTCGGCCCCATGTTCGTGACGTACAGCCACTTGCCCTGCTGCGCAATGCCGACGGGCTGGCTGCCGACCGGCACGAAACCGGTGAAGCCCGACCGGAATCCGCTGCCGAGTGCCTTCTTCAGGTTGAACACGGCGAGCTGGCCGGTGCCCTTGAGCGTGACGAAGGCCCACTGCCCGTCGGGCGACACCGCGACCTCCTGGGCCTGCGCCTGGCTGCTGCTGGCCGGGCTCTGCAGGTGGCCGACCACCGGGTTCGCTGCGGTCTTGGCTTCCTTCACGCTGATCACGACGGCGCCGGAACCGCCTGCCACGAGCAGGTAATTCGTGCCGCCGATCGCGGCGATGGCCATGCCGTTGACCGCGCCGGGCGCCTGGATGGTCCGGCGGATCGCCGGGCTGAGGCTGCCGTTGTCGTTGGCCAGCATGGCCACCGAGTTGTTGCTGAGCGAGACGAACGAGAACTGGCCGCTGCGCCCGACCTGGACCGCGAACGGGTGCCCGCCGACGGTCACGCTGCTGGTCTTGACCGTGGCCAGCAGCGGCGCCGCAGCGGTGCTGGTGGTGCAGCCGGGCAGCGCCACCGTCTTCCCGCCGGAACTGCCCGAGCCGCGGCCGAGCAGCGCGTACGCCCCGCCGCCGAGCACCAGGACGACGACCACAGCGGCCGCGATCAGCGCGGTGCGCGAGCGGCGCCGGCCTGGGCCGGGCGGGCCGGAATCACCGCCGCCCGAGCCGCCCGGCCCGCCGCCACTGCCGCCGCCGGGGGCGCCTGGCCCCCGGTAGCGCGGGTCGGTCAGCCCCGGCCTGGTGGACCTGCCCGCGACGACCTCGGCCGCCGCGGTCGGCGGGCCGCCGGTGTCGGGCTTGCCGGACGGCGGCCGCGGAGCCGATGGCTGATCCTGGCCGCTCGCGGCGGCACCCGCGGCCGGGCCGACGGCGGCCGCCGCGGCCGGCGGGACGTCCTGCGGCTTGCTGACCGGCATCGCGATCTCGGTCGCGGGCCGGGACGGCTGGCCTGTCATGGTGTGCCCGGGCCCGGAGTGCCGGGCCGCGAGGCCGAAGGCCTCGCGCAGCGCGGCGACGAACTCCCGGCAGCTGCCGAACCGGTCGGCCGGGGCCTTCGCCAGCGCCCGGGCGAGCACCGCGTCCGCCGCCGGCGGCAGGCCGGGCCGGCGCTGCGACAGGGCCGGCGGCGGCTCGGACACCTGCGCGTACATCACCGCCATGCCCTGATCCCGGCGGAACGGCGGGGCCCCGCTGAGGATCTCGAACGCCGCGCACGCCAGCGCGTACTGATCGGCGCTGCCATCCGCGGGCCGGCCCTCGATCTGCTCGGGCGCGACGTAGTCGAGCGTGCCCAGGAACTGCCCGGTGGAGGTCAGCCCGGTCGAGGCCAGCGCGTGCTTGCTCAGGCCGAAGTCAGACAGGTAGATGTGGTCAGGCTGGTCCGGCCCGGCCACCGAGCCGAGCAGCATGTTGGCGGGCTTGACGTCCCGGTGCACGAGCCCGTGCGCGTGCGCGTTGTCGAGGGCCGAGGCGACCTGGCCGAGAATGTCGGCGGCCCGCTCGGGCGGCAGCGGCCCGGACTGGTCCAGCAGCGTCCGCACGTCCCCGCCAGGGACGTAGCGCATGGCGATGAACAGCACGCCGCTGGCCTCGCCGGCCTCGAAGACCGGGATGATATGCGGGTCGTCGACCGCGGCGGCGGCCCGTGACTCGCCGATGAACCGCTGCCGGAACGCATTGTCGGCGGACAGCGCCGGCGAGAGGATCTTCAGCGCCACCTGGCGGCCGAGGCGCTCGTCGCGGGCGCGGAAGACCACGGCCATGCCGCCCCGGCCGATCTGCTCCTCCAGCAGGTAGCCGGCGATCCTCGAGCCGGGCGCAAAGCCGCCAGGAGCCGACAGGTTCTCCTCGCTCACCGCGTCCTCCGCCCTCCGCCTCCACAGGCAGCGTGCTCGCAGATGATAGCCCGGCTGGCCCGGTCACGGCGGTTCCGCGGCCGGCCCCGGCGCCGATTACCCGCGGTGCCCCGGCCACGAGCCGCCGCTACCCGGCCGCAGTACCGCACAGGTCCCTGTTTCTGCAGCTAAATGCCAGTTACCGGGCGCTCCGGCAGGAACGTAACGCTGAGTCATTTTGCCAGACATCAAATCGCTTTACAGTAAGCAGATGACCATCGAAGATGCCGTATCCGCGAGCGCCGGTCCGGCGCTGCGCGTGCACACCAGCGGCTCGGACCGGATGCTCCAGGCGGGGCCGTGTTACCGGATAGGCCGTGACCCGCAGTCCGACATCGTGATCGGCGAGTCGCGGGTGTCCTGGCACCACGCCACCCTGCAGCGGCACGGCGATGCCTGGCTGCTGGAGGACGCCGGATCCACGAACGGGACGTTCGCCGCCGGCCACCGCGTGCACCGGTTCGAGATCACCGGCAGCTGCCAGGTCCGGCTCGGCCATCCCGACGACGGCGCGGTGCTGTCCTGCTCGGTCGCAGCCCCGCCGGCACCGCGCCCGGAGGACGGCCAGCCACCCGGCCGGCAGCCCGCATACGCCCAGCAGGCACCGCAGGTCCAGGATGCACCGTACTGGCCGGCCAGCTCGCTGACCGGGGTGCAGCGGGCGCCGAGCGCGGTGCTGCGGCTGCCGACCCGGCTGCTGCGCATCGGCCGCGCCGCCGACAATGACGTGGTCGTAGCCGACCTGAGCGTGTCGCGCTACCACGCTGAGCTGCGCCGCGCCGCCGGCGGCGGGTACCAGATCGCCGACCTCGGCAGCCACAACGGGACGTTCATCAACGGCCAGCGGGTGACCACCGCGCCGGTGACCGAACGGGACATCGTGGGCGTCGGGCCGGCCTCGTTCCGCCTCGTGGGCGATCAGCTGCAGCAGTTCATCGACACCGGCGAGGTGTCGCTGGCCGCCCGCGACCTGACCGTCCGGCTGTCCGGCGGCAAGGTGCTGCTCGACCACGTCAGCTTCCCGCTCAGCGAGCGGTGCCTGCTCGGCGTCATCGGGCCCAGCGGCGCGGGCAAGTCCACCCTGCTCGGCGCGCTCACCGGGATACGGCCGGCCACCGAGGGCTCGGTGCTGTACGACAACCGGGACCTGTACACCCACTACGCCGAGCTGCGGCACCGGATCGGCCTGGTGCCGCAGGAGAACATCCTGCACACCCAGCTGACCGCGCAGCGCGCCCTGGGCTACGCCGCGGAGCTGCGGTTCCCGCCGGACACCAGCAAGGCCGAACGGCGCCGCCGGATCGACGAGGTGCTCGGCGAGCTGTCGCTGGCCCCGCACGCGCACACCCGCACCGACCGGCTGTCCGGCGGCCAGCAGAAGCGGGTCAACGTCGCGCTGGAGCTGCTGACCAAGCCGTCGCTGCTGTTCCTGGACGAGCCGACCTCCGGCCTGGACCCCGGGCTGGACAAGTCGGTCATGGAGATGATGGCCGGCCTGGCCCATGACGGCCGGACCGTCATCGTGGTGACCCACAGCGTGGCGAACCTGCACCTGTGCGACCGGCTGCTGGTCCTGGTCCCGGGCGGCAAGGTGGCGTTCTTCGGGCCGCCCGACGACGGGCTGCGGCACTTCGGCAAGCCGGGCTGGGCCGAGGTGTTCCAGGCATTCGACGCCGAGCCGGGCCGCGACTGGGCCGGCGAGTTCCGCCGTTCCGCCTACTACGACCAGTACGTCGCCGCCGACATGCGCGCCCCGGTCCCGGCGGGCCGGCCGCGGCAGGCCGCGCCGCCGCCCGCCACCCGCAACCGGCTGGCCCAGCTGTCCACCCTGGCCCGGCGGTACCTGGCCGTCATCGCCTCCGACCGGGTGTACCTGGCCGTGCTCGGCGTGATGCCGATCGTCCTCGGCGTGCTGATACGCGCGGTCCCGGCCCCGCTGGGCCTGGCGGGGCGCAACAACGGCGGGGCGGAATCACTGCTGCTGATCCTGGTCATCAGCGCCTGCTTCACCGGGGCCGCGAACGCGGTGCGCGAGCTGGTCAAGGAACGGGCGATCTACAGCCGGGAGCGGGCCGCCGGGCTGTCGGCGGGCGCCTACCTGGTCTCCAAGCTGGTGATCCTCGGCCTGATCAGCAGCCTGCAGGCAGTCATCCTGGTGGTCATCGGGCTGACCGGCCGGCCACTGCCGCCGCAGGGCTCGCTGCTCAAGCACCTGCCGATGGTCGAGCTGCTGCTGGCGATCGGGCTGCTGGCGATCGCCTCGATGACGCTCGGCCTGCTCATCTCCGCGGCGGTGAACACCTCGGAGAAGACCATGCCGCTGCTGGTCATCACGGTCATGTTCCAGGTGATCCTGACCGGCGGGGTGTTCTCCCTGGCGGGGAAGGCCGGGATCGAGCAGGTGGCGTGGCTGTCGCCGTCCCGCTGGGGGTTCGCGGCCACGGCGTCGACCACCAACCTGAACGTGATCCAGCCCGGCGGCAGCGCGCCAGCCTCGGCGGCGAGCGCGGGCCAGAAGGCGCATGCCGCCGGCGCGGGGCACAGCCGGGCAGCCGGGCGCGGGCACGGGCGCCCGGGCACGGCCGCCAGCGCATCCGCGCCCCCGGGAGCGACGGCAAGCCCGGGGGCGACGGCCCGGCCGGGCAGGGGGAGCAGCAGCGCGCCCGCGGCGGCCGGCCAGGCGGCGAAGGCCGCGGCCCCGGCCGGCAGCCAGGCGGTCGTGCCGGATCCGCTCTGGAAACACAGCGCTCGCACGTGGCTGACCGATATGGCCATGATGGTGCTGCTGGGCCTAGTGTTCACGTTGCTGGCCTGGTGGCGGCTGGTTCGGCTGAGCCCAGGACGACGGCGTTAGGGGCGGCGGGGACGCGGGGAGGCATCTGTGCTGCCGACATCACCCGATGAGGACCGGCCGCAGGCGGGGGACAAGACTCCTCCGGCTGGCGGTCCGGTCCTGCTCGTGCGCGCCGAGGGCAGCCAGCGGATGCTGCACGGCGGCGCGAGCTACCGGATCGGCCGTGACCCGCAGTCCGACATCGTGCTCACCGACCCCCGGGTGTCCTGGCGGCATGCCAGCCTGCGGCTGGACGGCGGGACCTGGCTGCTGGAAGACGCCGGCAGTACCAACGGCACGTTCAGCGGGCCCGACCGGGTGGCGCAGCTGACGATCACCGGGGACTGCGAGGTGCGGCTGGGGCACGCGCTGACCGGCCCGGCCCTGTCCTGCTCGGTGACCGAGGCCCCGCCGAAGCCGCAGGACACGGCGCTCGCCTCGGTGGTCAACGCGAGCATGTTCGGCACCACGGCCGCGCATGTCGCGGCCGGCCGGCCGGGGCCGCCCACCGAGGTGCCGCCGGCCGCCCCGGCCGGGGAGTCCGGCATCGGATCGCCGGGCAGCCACCGGGCGCCGACCTCGGTGCTGCAGCTGGCTATGCCCGTGCTGCGGATCGGCCGGGCCTCCGACAACGACGTGGTGGTCGCCGACCTGAGCGTGTCCAGGCATCACGCCGAGCTGCGCCGGACCCCCGGCGGCTACCAGATCGCGGACCTGGACAGCTACAACGGCACGTTCGTCAACGGCGGCCGGGTTTCCAGCTCGCCGGTCACCGAGGCCGACGTGATCGGGGTCGGCCTGGCCACGTTCCGCCTGGTGGGCGACCAGCTGCAGCAGTTCATCGACACCGGGGACATCTCGCTGGACGCCCGCGGGCTGTCGGTGACGCTGCCCGGCGGCAAGGTGATCCTCGACGACGTCAGCTTCCCGCTCGGCGAGCGGTGCCTGCTGGGCGTGATCGGGCCGAGCGGCGCGGGCAAGTCCACCCTGCTCGGCGCGCTGACCGGGCTGCGGCCGGCCACCGCGGGCACGGTGCTCTACGACGGCCGCGACCTGTACCAGCATTACCCGGAGCTGCGGTACCGGATCGGGCTGGTGCCGCAGGAGAACATCCTGCACACCCAGCTGACCCCGCGCCGCGCCCTGCGGTATGCCGCCGAGCTGCGCTTCCCGGAGGACACCAGCGCGGCGGAGCGGGAGCGCCGGATCGAGGAGGTACTGGCCGAGCTGGCGCTGACCCCGCACGCCGACACCCGCACCGACAAGCTGTCCGGCGGCCAGTGCAAGCGCGTGAACGTGGCGCTGGAGCTGCTGACCAAGCCGTCGCTGCTGTTCCTGGACGAGCCCACCTCCGGGCTGGACCCGGGGCTGGACGCGTCGGTGATGGAGATGCTGGCCGGGCTGGCGCACGACGGGCGCACCGTCATCGTGGTGACGCACAGCGTGGCCAACCTGAACGACTGCGACCGGCTGCTGGTCCTGGTCCCAGGCGGCAGGGTCGCGTTCTTCGGGCCGCCGGCCGACGGCCTGACGCATTTCGGCAAGCGCAGCTGGGCCCAGGTGTTCCAGGCCTTCGAGGCCGAGCCGGACCGGGACTGGGCCGGGGAGTTCCGGGATTCGCCGCTGTGCGCCCGCTACGTCACGGCCCCGTTCCAGGCGATCCCGGCCGATGAGGCGGCAGGCCGGGCCGTCCCGCCGCCGCCCCGCCCGCAGGACCGGTTCTCCCAGCTGTCCACGCTGGCCCGGCGGTACCTGGCGGTCATCTCCGCGGACCGCAACTACCTGGCGGTGCTCGGGCTGCTGCCGGTGATCCTGGGGGTGCTGAGCCGGGCCGTGCCGGACGCGCCGGGACTGGCGGGCCGCAACAACGGCAACGCCCAGCAGGTGCTGCTGGTGCTGGTGATGGCCGCCTGCCTGACCGGGACCGCGAACTCGGTCCGGGAGATCGTGAAGGAACGGGCGATCTACACCCGGGAGCGGGCGGCCGGCCTGTCGGCGGGCGCGTACCTGTGGTCCAAGCTCACCGTGCTAGGTGTGATCAGCGCCGTGCAGGCGGTGATCATCGTGCTGATCGGCGTGGTCGGGCGGCCGCTGCCGCCGAGCGGCGCGCTGCTGACCGCCGCGCCGCTGGCCGAGCTGCTGCTGGCGATGGCGGTGCTCGCGATCGTCTCGATGACGATCGGGCTGGGCATCTCGGCACTGGTCAACTCCTCGGACAAGACCATGCCGCTGCTGGTAGTGGCGGTGATGCTGCAGGTCGTGCTGTCCGGCGGGGTGTTCCCGCTGAACGGCAAGACCGGGCTGCAGCAGCTGGCCTGGCTCTCCCCGTCCCGCTGGGGGTTCGGCGCGGCCGCCTCGACCGTGAACCTGAACGTGGTCGGGCCGCCGAACCCGGCGGTGGCACCGGACCCGCTGTGGCGGCACACCGCGCACACCTGGCTGCTGGACATGGGCATGCAGATCCTGCTCGGCGTGATCGTCGCCGCCCTGACCTGGTGGCGCCTGAACCGCCTGCGCCCCGGCCGCCGCTAGCACAGCCTCACATCCGGTGGGCGTCGATGATGCGGCGCAGGAAGCGGCGGGTGCGCTCGTCCCTGGGGTCGGTGAACAGCACGTCCGGCGGGGAGTCCTCGATGATCCGGCCCTCCTCCAGGAAGCAGACCCGGTTCGCGATGTCGCGGGCGAAGCCCATCTCGTGGGTGGCTATCAGCATCGTCATCCCGCCGGCCGCCAGCTCGCCGATGACCTCCAGCACCTCGGCGACCAGTTCCGGGTCCAGCGCGCTGGTGACCTCGTCCAGCAGCATGATCTGCGGCCGCATGGCCAGCGCGCGCACGATCGCGACCCGCTGCTGCTGCCCGCCGGACAGCCGGTCCGGGTACTCAGCTTGCTTGCCGGCCAGCCCGAAACGGCGGAGCAGCGCCTGTGCATCCGCCTCTGCCCGCGCCTTCGGGGCGCCCAGCACCTTCATCGGGGCCAGCGTCACGTTGCGCAGCACGTTCATGTGCGGGAACAGGTTGTAGGACTGGAACACGATGCCGATGTGCCGGCGCACCAGGTTCGCGTCCACGTGCGCCCCGGTGATCTCCTGGCCGAGCAGGCTGATCCGGCCCGAGTCGATCGGCTCCAGCAGGTTGATGCAGCGCAGCAGCGTCGACTTGCCCGAGCCGGAGGCACCGATCAGGCAGATGACCTCGTGCGGTGCCACGGCGAGGCCGATGCCCTTGAGCACCTCGTTGGCGCCGAAGGACTTGTGCAGGTCCTCGATCCTGATCGCCTCGGCCGACGCCTGGGGCTGGCCCGGCCCGGTGGCCTGCGTCATCGCATCCCTCCGGCGAGGCGGCGGCGCCGGTCTCGCTCGATCAGCCGGTCGGTGAAGCGCGCCAGCGGAATGGTGAGGATCAGGAACAAGATCGCCGCGACGGTGAAGCTGGAGAAGTTGAACACCTGCTCGCTGTAGATGTCCGCGGCCTTGTTCGCCTCGATGGTGCCGAGTATGCCGACCAGCGCGGTGTCCTTCTGCAGGCTGATGAAGTCGTTCAGCAGCGGCGGGATGATGTTCCGCACGGCCTGCGGCAGGATCACGTAGCGCAGCGCGGTCCGGCCGGGCAGGCCGAGAGAGCGCGCCGCGGCGGCCTGGCTCTGGTGCACGGAGTTCAGCCCGGCCCGGTAGACCTCCGAGACGTACGCCGAGTAGGACAGGACCAGGGCGGCGACACCGTAGACGGCGTCGGGCTGGTTGGAGATGACCGGCAGGCTGAGGGCCGGGATGCCGAGGCCGATGGCGAAGATGACCAGGATCAGCGGGACGCCGCGGAAGAAGTCGACGTATACCGTGCCGAGCAGCCGGATCGGGAACAGCGCCGGGTGGGCGGACTGCCGGATCAGCGCCAGCACGAGGGCGAGGATGAGGATCAGCACCTCGGCGACCAGGAACATCCGGATGTTGAGCCAGATGGCCGCGCCGACCGAGTAGTAGCCCTGCTTCGGGTTGCCGATGAAGGACTGCCACATGTCCCGGGGGCTGAAGAACGCGTGCTCGACGGCCTTCGCCCCTGGCGCCAGCAGGAAGACGGCGACCAGGATGCCCAGCACGACCAGCGTGCTGACGGTCGAGATGACCGTGGCCCGGCGGCCGCCGCCGGACAGCAGCCGCGGCCCGCGGCCGGCCGCGGCAAACGATCCGGGCATCTGGAAGCCCGCGCCGAGGGCGTCGCCCAGCGGCGGCGGCGGCTCCGGGCCGGCCGGGCCCTGGCTGCCGGTCATCAGCGCACGGGCGGGGAACTGCCCGCCGTCACGGCGCGATCGTCGGGAAGCTGGTGTAGATGCTCAGGTACTTCTTGGTCAGCGCCGCGAGCGTCCCGTTCGTGCGCAGCGCGACGATGGCCTTGTTCACGCAGGCCACCAGCGGGTTGCCCTTGCGGAATACCAGCCCGTAGTGCTCGCCGGTACTCGGGAACTGGCCGACCAGCGCCGAGTGCTTGATCTGCGCGGTGGTCATGTACTGCGCGGTCGGCGTGTCGGTTACCAGCGCCTGGATCCGGTGCGCGGACAGCGCGGCAGCCGCCTCGGCCAGCGTGTCGAACACCTTGGGGGTGCTCGCCGGCTGGATCTTGGTCGTGATGAACGTCAGGCCGGTGGTGCCGATCTGGTCGCCGTAGAGGTAGCTCTTCAGCTCGGTGGCCGAGTGCTTGGTGACGATCGGGGTGCCCTTCATCGCCACGATGGCCTGCTGTACGTCGTAGTAGCTGACCGAGAACGTGACCGCGGTCGCGCGCTGCGGGGTGAACGAGACCTCGTTGATGTCGAAGTCGAAGTTCTTCGGGCCCGGCGCGTAAGCGCTCGTGAACGGCTCCTTGACCCACACGACCTGAGACTTCTTGAAGCCCAGCTGCGCGGCGATCGCGTAGCCGACGGCGCTTTCGTAACCCTTGCCGTTCGACGGCGTGTTCTGCTCGAACCATGGCGGGTAGACCGGGTTGTCGGTGGCCACGGTCAGCACGCCGGACTTGTACAGCTCATGCTGGATCGCCGCGTGCGTGCAGCTCGTCGCCGATCCGGTGCTGCTGGCACTCGCGCCAGCGCTGCTGGAGCCGGAGCTGCCGCAGGCAGCCAGGCCGAGCGCGGCTGCGGCCGCTGCGGCCGCCAGCACGGAACGTCGCATCGGAGCCTCCCACCCTCGGGGCACTGCGCCCCAGGCCACGCCGTCGTTGGCGGTGCCGGGGTCAGCCTACCGATGCGGAAGAAATCCCCGAAGCCGGGCACGTATTGTCACCGGCTCCGTCACCTTCCGCAGCATCATGTGCCCGGTGCGTGACCTTCGATGTAGATCGGCGTCCCGTGCCGGGGACTGACGTGGATCAGCTTGTGGAAGAACTGGGCGATGTCCATCGGGATCCGGACGCAGCCGTGCGAGACCGGGGCCAGCGGCACCGGGATGTCGCCGTGGATGGCGTAGGCCCTCCCGATGAAGAACACCGGGTTGTACATGTAGCCGAGCGGCACGGTGACCCAGCCGGGGAGGAACAGGTGCGCGCGGTAGCTCCCGTCCGGGGTGATCGCCGGGCCGCACGTCCCGCCGCCGCCCGGGCACGGGTAGTAGTAGCCGCCGCCGGTGGAGACATGGCTGATCAGCTCGACCTTGTTGTGGTGGTAGAGCACCAGGACCTGGATGCTCTGGTGGATCTCGATCCGCAGGTTGCGGCCGCCGTGCGGCCGCAACACCCGGGGCAGCCGCGGGTGCATCAGGTCACGCTGCATCACGTGCCCGACCACGTCGGCGTTCCGGCTGGTCGCGATGCCCTGCACTTCCTTGAAGGCCCAGACCGCCTCCAGGGTGCTGTTGCCGAAGTACCCGTCGACGCTGCCGGGGTAGTACTTCAGCTGGGCCAGCCGCCGCTGCAGCCGGCGCACGGCGGCGCCGCGCATGCCCGGGTACAGCGCCTGCCGCGCCGGGACATAGGCCGCGCTCTGTGCGGCGCTCGCTGCCGCGCTGCCCGCCGTGGCGCTGCCCGCGGTGGGCGCCGCCGCGGCGGTCCCGGCCAGGCCCAGTACGCACGCCCCGGCCGCGGCCACCGCGCCCAGGCTGGTGAGCCACCGCCGCCCTGACTGTCCCATGACCCGCTCCTCGCTCGGTCCCTGCTGATTAGACGCACAAGATCAGGAACCGGTTGCACGCAGTGTAAATCGGGTGCCGTGCACAGGCCAGGCCATGACCCGGCCGGCCTGCCGGGGCCCGCGGCGCTTTCCGGCTCCGGCTGGAGCCCTGGCTCTCCGGCACCAGGTGCACTGTCCTGCGACGTCCGGGTGTGCGGGCGCACAGTGCCGGGTATTCACCTCTCGTTATCCGGCGCGACACCGGGTTTTCACTGGCCATGCAGAACGGGGGCTGTGGTGGTTCTGGTCGGCTATGCCCGGCAGGCGCCGGGCATCGCGAGAGCACGGCGCGTCTGGCCGCAGCAGGCTCAGCCGGGCAACCGGAGGCGATCTCGTGCCCGCCCGGCTCGCTGACACCGAGATCGGTGCCATCTTCGAGCGCCTGGCCGGGCGGCTCGGGCTTGGCATCGAGCACAACCGCAACGGCAGCGCCGTGCTCGTCGACGCCGCCGGGCAGCCGGTGCCGACCTGGCGCGAGGATTACCCGTATGACCGGCGGCTGAGCCGCGGGGAGCACGACGCGGCCAAGCGCGCCCTGCAGATCGAGCTACTCAAGCTGCAGCGCTCGGTCAAGGCGTCCGGGGCCCGGCTCGTCATCGTGTTCGAGGGCCGCGACGCGGCCGGCAAGGGCGGCACGATCCGGCGGTTCACGGAGAACCTCAACCCGCGCGGCGCCCGGGTCGTCGCGCTGGAGAAGCCGACCGAGCGCGAGCGCAGCGGCTGGTACCTGCAGCGCTACATTTCCCACCTGCCCACGGCCGGGGAGATCGTGCTGTTCGACCGGTCCTGGTACAACCGGGCCGGCGTCGAGCGGGTGATGGGCTTCTGCCGGCCCGATGAGTGCCGGCAGTTCCTCACCGAGGCGCCCGAGTTCGAGCGGATGCTCGCCCGCAACGGCATCACGCTGATCAAGTTCTGGCTGTCGGTGTCCCGGACCGAGCAGCTGCGGCGGTTCATCAGCCGGCAGGCTGATCCGGTCAAGCGGTGGAAGCTGAGCGCAATCGACCTGGCGTCGCTGGACAAGTGGGATGCCTACACCGAGGCCAAGGACGCGATGTTCTACCACACCGACCTGGCGGATGCGCCGTGGACGGTAGTGAAGAGCAACGACAAGCGACGGGCCCGGCTGGAGGCGATGCGGTACGTGCTGTCGCGGATGTCCTACGAGGGCCGGGACGAGCTGGTCGTCGACCGCCCGGATCCGCTGATCGTCGGCCCTGCGCCGACGGCCGGCAGGCCGGCCGCCGGCCTGCCGGCCTGGCCCGGCCCCGAGCGCGACGCCGCGGCCGGACCGGACGGGATCACCCCGCTGCTGGATCAGGTGCCCGCCGGGGCGGCCAGGCCGCGGACCCGGCGCCCCCGGCTCGCCGCCGGCCACCGCCCGGGAGAGCGTGCCCTGGTCAGCGTCCCACGCCTGGTCCCGGATGCCGCGCCGACCGGATCAGCCGGACCCCGGTAACCGGACCCCGGGCGCGGGTGACGTCCGCGCGCTGGCAGCCCGCCGCACGTCAGCTGCCCGCCGCACGTCAGCTGCCCGGCATGCGCTCGCGGCCCGGTGCGGGCCACCGGGCCGCGATCAGCAGCTCGCCCCGGTCGAGGATCACGCTGCCGGCCGGCGCCGGCGCTCCGCGCGGGATGACGGTCAGGTGCAGCTGCCTGGTGCCCGGGCGGCCCAGGCCGTCCCAGTCCAGCGCCCGCCCGGCCAGGTAGCCGGCCAGCTCCGCTGCCGCCGGCCCGTATCCGCGCAGCAGCACCGGCAGCCCCTCCGGCGCGGCGGCGGCCGGCTCCCCGGGCACGGTTGCCTCCCGAGCCCGCGGCGGGGCGGCTTCCGGCTCCCCGGGCGCACCGGCCGCCGCCTTCCCCGCAGCCGCCTCCGGCTGGCCCTGCTCGCCGGCCGCTGACGGCTGCGGCCCGCGGTCACCCCGCAGCCCGCCCGGCGGGACGGCAAGTGCGGCAGCGGCCACGCTGCCGGGCTGCGCACCCGGCGCCGCCGCGGCCAGCCCGCCCAGCGGCATCAGCGGGCTCGGCGCCGCCGGCGCCCGCCGGGCATCCAGCAGGGTGATCCGGGCCAGCCGGGGCTCGGCGAAGGCGAGCCACAGGTCCAGGTCGCCGAGCTGCTCTGCCCCCGCTACCCGCAGCCCGGCCGGAAGGTCGGCGGCCGGGCCGCCGAGCGCCCGGTACAGCGCGTCGCAGTCGAGCGCCCGGCCGTCGTCGGCCTGGACCAGCCAGCCGGGCTGCGGTCCCAGCGGCACGAACTGCTCCGGGCCGGCCAGCGCCCCGGCCATCCGGATGAACCCGCAGCGCACGGCCGACGCGGCGGACCAGGCCTGGCCGGCCCGGGTGAACGCGGCCGACAGCTGCAGCCCGCGCACCGACAGCGGCAGCACGATCCGGCCGCCCGGTGCGAGCTGGGCCAGCCATTGCGGGGCCAGGCTCCAGGCTCCGGCGGTCACGATGATGCGGTCATAGGGCGCGTGGTCCGGCAGGCCGAAGCCGCCGTCGCCGCAGTGCACCCGGACGCCGGAAGCGCCCGCGGCGGCCAGGCTCTCGCGAGCGCCCGCGATCAGCTCGGCGTCGATGTCGATCGTGTCCACCGACCCGGCGCCGCCGGTGATCTGGGCCATCAGGGCCGCGTTGTAGCCGGTGCCGGTGCCGATCTCCAGCACCCGGTGGCCCGGCTGCAGGCCGAGCTGCTCCAGCATGATCGCCATGATCGCGGGCTGGGAGGACGAGCTGGCCGGCAGCCCGTCGGCCCCGTACTTGATGACGAACGCCTGGTCGGCGTACGCGGCCGCAGGCGGCATGCCGGGCAGGAACAGGTGCCGGGGCACGGCGCCGAACGCGGCGGCGACGGCTGGGCTGACGGCCAGCCCAGGGCCGGCCAGCTGGCTCGCGAGGGCAGCGCGGGCCGCGGCCGGGCCGTCCTGGCCTGCTGCAGGCGGACGGTCATCGGCTGTCATCGGCGACCACCTCCCGGTTCCCACTTTAGGAGGCAGCTGCCGAGGCTGGCGGTGTGGTCAGCGGCGTCGCGCCCGGCTGACCTCGTACAGGGCGATGCTGGCGGCGATCCCCGCGTTGAGTGACTCGGCCGATGCCCGGATGGGAATCCGGGCCAGCACGTCGCAGTGCTCGGCGACGAGCCGGGAAAGCCCCCGGCCCTCGGAGCCGACGACCAGCACCAGCGGAGAACCGGCCACGGTCAGGTCGCTGATGTCCTGCGGGCCGCTGGCGTCCAGGCCGACGGCGAACAGGCCGGCCTGGCGGCAGGCATCCAGCGCCCGGGTCAGGTTGGGCGCCTGCGCGACCGGCAGCCGGGCCAGAGCCCCGGCCGATGCCTTCCAGGCGCCCGCGGTGACACCGGCCGACCGGCGGGCCGGCAGCAGCACGCCGTGCGCCCCGAACGCGGCCGCCGACCGGGCCACCGCCCCGAGGTTGCGCGGGTCGGTAACTCCGTCCAGGGCCACGATCAGCGGTGGTATCCCGGCCGCTGCCGCGGCCGCCAGCAAGTCATCGGGATGCGCGTACTCGTACGGCCGGATCCGCAGCGCCAGCCCCTGGTGGATCGCGCCGCCGGTGATCCGGTCCAGTTCCGACCGGCCGGCCTCGACGACGGGGATCCGCGCGTCGGCGGCCAGCCTGATCGCCTCGCTGATCCGGTCGTCGGCGTCCAGCCGCGGCCCGACGTGCAGCGCGGTCGCGGGCACCCGGGCCCGCAGCGATTCCAGCACCGCGTTACGGCCCGCGACGATCTCCGCCGCGTTGCCCGCGCCGCGGTTCGTGCCGCCTGGCCGGCCCGGCTGCGCCGGGCCCGGGCGGCTGCGGCCCGCCGGCCGGCCGCCG
>JBKQSL010000229.1:0-3302 GCA_052143655.1 Streptosporangiaceae bacterium
CTCTATTTCGTCGTCTTCCTGGCTGGTTTAGCTGCGGGCGCGGCGGCTTTCCTGGTGGTCTTCGCCGCTGCCTTCTTCGCCGGCGCCTTCCTCACGGCCGGCGGGACCGCCTCGGCCAGCGCGGTCAGGTCCACGACCGAGTCGTCTGCGCCGAAGCTGTTGGGCAGGTAGGCGTCGGCGGCCCAGTCGTTGTCCCACCGCTCGCCATCAAGGAGGTACCGGAACCGGTAGGTCCGCCCCGCGTCGAGCTCGACCGTCAGGCTGAACCCTCCCCCGGCTTCGCGGCGCATGATGTCGGCCTCGGGTGACCAGTCGTTCCATTCCCCGCACACCGCCGCGGTCCGGGCGCCCACAGCAGGATCGAGGGTAAAGGTGACGCTGACCCTGCCCCTCGCATCTCTGGTCTTGATCATCGTTGCCTCCGCTTTCGCTGGCTTGCGCCCATCGGTCTGCTTCGCCTCATCGGCGTGTTCGTCAGCAGCATGCTCCGCTTGTGCTTGCTGCCCCTCGGCTCGCGCATCGGCCTCACGGCGAACTCGCCGCTTGTCTTCCTGCTCTTTCTGGTAAGCGACGGCTATCTTGTCGTCTACCCTTTTCTGGCGGGCCCGCTCGGGGACCGGGCGGGCATCTGCCTGCGCAGCCAGCAGCTCGTCTTCGGCGTGTGCTGGGCGCGCCTGCGCCTGCGTTTCGAGCTCGTCCGCCATGGCCCGCAGCTCAGTTCGCTGCGTCAGAGCCTGGCCCCGCCGACGGATGCGGTCGTCGGCGAGAAGCCATCCAGCGAACCCGTCAAGCGAACCGAGGAACCGCTCGAAGCCCAGACGAAAGGGCGCCTCGTCGTCCCAGTAGCGGGCAACGACATGTCCCTCGAGCAGGGTGAACGGCAGGCGCACAGCCGAATACTCCAGCCGTGCCACGCCACGAGGGACGGTGGTGAGACCCATGGCAAATCTACTTTCTCTACTCGTTTCATGTGGCGTTTGCCCCGGCCGCCGGCTCCGTCGCACATGACCGCGCATTCACCGTCCTCGTGCGCTCGTGGCCGCACGATGCCCGGTCCGGCCTAGGCCCCGCTGCCTTGTCGATCTCATCGAGCAGGCGAAGTGCGTCGGTCAGGTTCCGACGCGCTCGCTCGCTGTCGTTGCAGGCGTTGGCCAGATCGTCCTCGCGGTAGCCGCCGCTGGCCGCGCCGTCCGCGTATCCGAGCCCGACCTCGAGGTGAGCGAGCCAGTTCACGGCGTACACCGTCGCGGCGTTGGCCTGCTCGGCGAGCTCGCCCATCTTGTCTGCCTGGCCATTGGCTTTCCTTCCCCGTTGAGCGGCCAGTGGCGCCGAAGTACCGCATGAGGCCACAGGCAGGCCCCAGCCACATACGTCAGCACTGGCTGGACAGGCCCGAAAGGGCCGAAAGGCCCCCATCCCCGTTGGGGACGGGGCCGACCGAACCGGACAGGTACCCGAACACCCCAACCCGGCCGGGGTCACGGTCCGTAGGAGCCGGCTCTGCAATCCGCGAGACACTTACGAGAACCGCCGCGCACCGTAACCGAACACGAGGACTAAAGATCTCTAATGGTGGGGGTTACTGAAGGGTGTGAGGTCCAGGCGGGTGCTGGCCAGGAAGCCGTCGAGGAGGCCGGGCCGGTACTGCATGTGCCTGAGCCGGGTCTTGACCAGCGCGGTGAGCTGGCTGAGGTCGCGTCTGGCGAGGCTGGCCAGGGAGCGCTTGAGGCGTGACCAGATCAGGCCCCCTCGCGATCAAGCTTCCGCCGCCACGACACGGACGTATCCGCAGGCTCGCGGGAACGGCGAGATGAACCCGCCCGCGCGCGTCCATACCCAGAGTCGACCACTTTCCGTGATCGGCGTCGGCGCGACTGTGCTGGCGCGTCAGCACCCGTAGGGCCGTTGCCCGCCTCAGGCTGTGGCCAGGTGGCCGCGGATCACCTCGGCGACGGCGCTCGCGCCCTGGGTGGTCAGCAGGATCGTGTAGTGGTTGACGCCGGGCACCAGCACGTCGGTCAGCTGGGGTATGCGCGCCTGGGCGGCGGCCACCGCCGAGTCGGAGTACAGCGGCGGTTCCTGGCCGAACATCCCGAGCGGGGCCCGCACCAAGACGACGGGGCAGGCCAGCTGGCCCAGCGCCCGTTCCACGTCGCCGGAGCGCAGCTCGCTGGCGGCATCCTCCAGGACCGCCTCGCGGCGGACGCTGGAGGCCAGCTCAGGGGGCTGCCCGGCCAGGTCGTAGGAATAGGACCGCTCGATATAGTCGTTCCAGTCCGCGGCCAGCGCCGGGTGCGGCCTCCAGTACTCCAGGTAGGCCTGGCGGGACGGGAAGGTCATCGCCAGCCGGTCCAGCGAGGGGCCGAGCACCGCGCGGACCGCCTCCTCGACCGGCAGGTCGGCCAGGCTGCCCAGCTCCAGCGGCAGCCCGCCGTCGACCAGGACCAAGTCCCGGACCCGGCCCGGATGTCGGCCGGCGGCCACGACCGCTGCGAAGCCGCCCATGGAATGACCTACCACCAGGGCGTCCGGGGCGCGGGCGTGATCCAGCACGGCCATCAGGTCATCGGCGTGCGCCGCCATCCCGTACGGCCCGCCTGCCGTGCTGCGCCCTCGGCCACGCAGATCGGGTGCCAGCAGCGTCACCGCATCACCCAGCTGATCGGCCAGCGCCTCGAAATTCATGTGCGTCCCGGTCAGGCCGTGGGCCGCGACGACAATAGCCGGGCCGCTGCCCCACCGGCCGACACGCAGCATCCCGCCCGCCACCTCGACATCGAACACCTGATAAGCCACAGCTGTCTCCTCCTGCCCGGGCCTGCCCACGCACCAGCATGCCCTAGCCGACCGTATGTCCGATGCAGGACAAATTCGATGCCTGGCGTCCAGAAGTTCCGCCCGCCGCTGGCTGCCCGCGATCTGGCAGCAGCCCTCGCCTGCAGTAGCGGGCGGGGCTGCTGCCAGTCGCGCTAAGCGGACTTGTCCTATTGCGTACTATCTCGTTATCATCCCGGTAACCGTGTGACTGCCGTCACAGAGGCGGCAGCCACGGCGTGTCCCAGGAGGAACGGGAATGCCTGTCAGGGATGACTACGTGCGCGAAGAGATCATGCAGGTGGGCGGGACGCCGCTGCGCGTCGCAATCCGGCCGGGCACCGGGACAGGGCCTCCGCTCCTGCTGTGCAACGGCATCGGCATGCGGCTGGAAGCCCTGCGGCCGTTCGTGGATGCACTCGGCCCGGCCATCGAGGTGATCCGCTTCGATGCCCCCGGCGTCGGCGGCTCTCAGCTTCCCAGCCTGC
>JBKQSL010000230.1:0-4313 GCA_052143655.1 Streptosporangiaceae bacterium
TTCGGGCTCTGAGGACCGCGCCGGGGCAGGCCCAGGGCAAAGCCGCAGCCCCGGTGCGCGGGGGAGGGGCGCCCTAGCGGGCGGTTAAGCAGTGGAAGGTCGGGCTGAGCGTCGCCTCAGCGAAGGCGACCGCAGCCGGGCCCGGATCGTAGGTGGGGGTAAGGGTCAACACCACGGACTTTAGGTGTTTAAGGCTTTCTGGGGTATTGAGGTGTTTGTGTTCCGTGCGTGTACGGAAGTCTGTTTCCCGGTTGTGTGGGGGCATGCCCGGGGCCCGCGTGTCGCGGCGGGGTGGCGCGCGGTTCCACGGTCCGCGGCCCCGGGCGGCCGGGGCGGGTTCCTCCTTCCTGGCGGTTCCGGTCCTGGCAGGGGCTAGTAGAAGCCGAGCGCGAACACGGTGACCTGGGGTTTCCCGGTGACGGTCGTTTTCGTGGCGGAGGCGTGCGGGAATTTCGGGCGTGCTTTCTGCGCGCGCCTGGAGTGCCGCTGCCGTCCCGGGATGTTCAGGACGTGCAGGGCGGCGCGGGCGGCGGAGTCCGCCGCGGCGGCGAGGGCCGCCAGTGATGACGAGGCCGTGACCTGCGTGGATGCCATCGAGCGGACCGCGTGATAGCGGGCGGCGGTGAAGGATTCCTCGTCGGCGGTCACCGGGACGCCGTCCTCGCGGCGCAGGGCGCGGGCCTGCGCGGCTTCGCTGCGGAGCGCTCCGGCGGCGGAAGCGCGCACCAGCTGGGCGGCGGTCAGCCAGGCCCAGGCTTCCTGGATGACCAGCCGCGGGGAGCCGGACCGCAGGACGGGACCGCTGGTGCGGTTCCCGGCGCCGGTGATCGTCGTCTTGTCCTCGCCGAATGTGGTCTCGGCGGCGCTCCACCGGGTCAGGTACGTCTCCCGCACCGCCCCGGCGGGCGCGGCCTGGTGGTCCAGCAGGGTGGTGATCACGGTGCAGGTCTCGGAGACCTCTTCGGTCCCGTCGCCGGCGGGCAGGATGGCGTTGTGCTCGGTCACCCGGACGGGGAGCCGGTCCTGCTTCTTCCCGGACGGGGCGTTCAGCCAGGTCAGGCGGGATCCGTCGGGCAGCCAGCCGCGGTCCGGGCCGTCCCCGGAGTCCAGGCTGATGCCCTCTTTCATGCGGGCGATGACGTGCCCGCCCGCGTCCAGGATCGCCATGATCAGGTCATAGCCCGGAAAATTCCTGTCGAAGCAGATGACGCGGCCGGCGACCAGGTCCGGGCGGCGCTTCACCAGCCGCCTCAGCAGGGTCTGCTCCCCGGCCGCGCTGCCGCCCAGGATCGCGCCCAGCATCGCGCGGCCCGCGCGGGCAGTAAGGGCGACGATCCGCAGCTGCGGGAACGGGGAGGAGTCATCGGCAGTCCCGGTGGAACCGAACATGGCCCGGTTCGCCGGGGTGTCCGCCAGGTTCACCAGCATCCCGTCGGCGGCGAGCACCATCATGCCGGCCAGCAGCACCGCCGACGGCTCCCCGTCGCCGATGAGCGGCCCGGCCGCGTGCCAGAAGATGCCTTCCATCACGCCCGCCGGGACCGGCAGCCGCCATTCCGTGATGACTTTCTCCGTCGGGACGTGCCACTCCAGGGCGAACGGGACGTCCGCGAGCAGCCCGGCGAGCCTGCGCAGCGCCTCGCAGTACGACGCGTCCGGCATCAGCGTCATCGCGAGCATCAGCCGGATGACCAGCGGATACGACATCAGCCGGCGCCGCTCCCGCCGCCTCAGCCGCCCTTTCCCCAGCTCCGCGTTCACGATGGCTTCGATCACGCCATCGCCGAGGTGGCGCTCCAGCTCGCCCAGCCGCACCAGGTCCGGCAGCCACGCGCCCGCCAGCACCGTCCCGTCCCGGCGGATCACCACGGGCGCGGTCACCACCGGGCGGCAGAACACCGCCAGCTCGCCCGCCGACGGCACCGCATCCCCAGCCGTCACCACCGTCCCGCCGTGAACCCGCAGGCCAGCGGCCCGCACCACCACCGTCCCCGCCGGAGTCCCGGCCACCGGGGACCTCTCAGGCCGGATTGCATCAACAGCGGCAGGCAGGCAAAATTGCACGAGGGACTCCTGTGACAGACGTGGCTTAGACACCCAAACGCCTACCAGGAGTCCCTCTCCGTCTCCAAACCAGCGCAAAATCCCAGGTCACAGCATCGCGCGAACTGGAACGACTTAAGTCCGTGGTGTTGGGTCAGGCCGGGCGGCCTAGTTCCTGCGTTCCACAGCTGAGGGCCTGTTCTAGGTACGGGATTCGGTAACGTCGCAGGTCACAGCACTGGAATGGTCGTGGAACCGCAAAACGGCCTAGTAACACGTATCGACCGATTACTGTGCGTTGAGCTGGCCGAATACTGATATCGTCTAGAGCTATGTACGTGAGGACGACATCGCGGCGGGCCAAGGACGGCACCGTGGTCCGCTACCTGCAGCTGGCGCACAACGAATGGGACGCCGCGGCCGGGATCTCCCGGCCGAGAATCTTGTTCTCGTTCGGCCGCGAGGACGCCCTGGACCGCGCCGCGATCGAGCGGCTGGTCACCTCGCTGACCCGGCTGCTCGGCCCGGCCGCGGCGGCGGCGCTGACCTGCCCCGACGGCCTGGCCGTGACGGAGTCCCGGCCGCTGGGCGGCACGTACATCCTCGACGCGCTGTGGCGGAAGCTGCGGATCGACGCGGCGATGCGCGCCCAGCTGGCCGGCCGCAAGCTCGACCCCCGGGTGGAGCGGGTGCTGTTCGCGCTGGCCGCGAACCGGGCGCTGGCCCCGTCGTCGAAGCTCGCGGCGGCTGAGTGGATCACCAGCGACGTGCACATCGACGGCCTGGAGGAGATCAGCGATGAGGCGTGCTACCGGGCGATGGACTGGCTGCTCCAGATCGAGCCGAAGATCGCCGAGCAGGTGTACTTCCAGGTCACCGACCTGCTGAACCTCGAAGTAGACCTGCTTTTTTTCGACACCACCAGCACCTACTTCGAGCTGGACGAGCCCGACGAGCCGATCGCCCGCGACGAGCGCGGCCACGCAGCCGAAGGCGATGACGCGGTGAAGGAGGCCGGGTTCCGGACCCACGGCAAATCCAGGGACTCCCGCAATGACCTGCCGCAGGTCGTCGTCGGGATGGCGGTCACCCGCGACGGGATCCCGGTGCGGGTCTGGCCGTGGCCCGGGAACACCGCCGACTCCGACCTGATCCGCCAGGTCCGCGACGACATGCGCGCCTGGTCGCTGTCCCGGATCATCTGGGTCGCCGACAGGGGCTTCTCCTCGAAGGAGAACCGGCGGGCGCTGATGCGCGGCGCGGGCGGCTACATCATCGGGGAGAAACTCCGCTCCGGGTCCGACGAAGTCCGCGCCGCGCTGTCCCGGCCGGGCCGCTACGCCACCGTGAAAGACAACCTGCAGGTCAAGGAAGTCAAGATCGGCAGCGACGACCGGTTCTTACTCTGCTGCAACCCCGCCCAGGCCGAACGTGACGCCGCGATCCGCGCCAGGCTGGTCACCCAGCTCGAGGAAGCGATCAAGGACACCGACACCCTCAGCACGACCGGCCGGGCCAGGCTCGAAGGAGCACTATCAGCGGCGAAAGGGCTGAAGCGGTTCCTGCGCGTCACCCCCGGCGGGCTGCTGCGCACCGACAAGAAGAAGATCACCGCGGAGGCGAACCTGGACGGCAAGTACCTGCTGCGCTGCTCGGACCCCCGCCTGTCCGCCGAGGACATCGCCCTGGGCTGCAAGCAGCTCCTGGAAGTGGAGCGCGGCTGGCGGGACATGAAGCAGATCCTGGACCTGCGCCCGGTCTATCACCGGCGCGAGGACCGGATCCGCGCCCATGTCCTGCTGTGCTGGCTCGCGCTGCTGCTCATCCGCGTCGCCGAGAACACCTCCGGATGGACCTGGCAGCGTATCCGCACCGAGGCCACCCGCCTGCACGCCGTCACGTTCACCGGCCCGGCCGGCACCTTCCGCCAGGCCACCGAACTCACCAAGCCCCAGCGCGACCTGCTCGCCGCCCTGGCCACCGACCCCCCCAAGCGCATCCAGGAACTCACCGCAGCCCCCTGACCTGCGCAAACAGCCACCGCAGCCGCCCGCGCCGCCGACGGCTCGCCTAGACACACGCCCCCGTGCCGCGAAATCACGCATCCCCGCAGCTCAGGCCACGTTTTCGTGGACTAGAGAGCACCTTCAGCTGTGGAACGCAGGTAGTTCGACGCGGAGAATATCCTCGGAACGCTCAGCGAAGTCCGGACCGGCGCGCAGCGCGCCGAACCACGATGGACGGCTCTGCAGGCGACCCTGGCGAGCAGC
>JBKQSL010000231.1:0-16751 GCA_052143655.1 Streptosporangiaceae bacterium
CCACCTGCGCGAGCGCGCAGCATCGGCGAGTCGGCGTCCCCCGGCCATTTAATAAGAGCGGCCGAATAGCACCCGCTTGCCGTAGGCCGACGGCCGCCCGCAGCGGATACACGGCCCCGACTCCGGCTCGCCGTCCAGCGGGATGCACCGCGCGGTGGCCGTTGTCTCGGCCTTTATCTCGTCCTCACAGGCCTGGCCCCCGCAGTGCAGCGCCAGCGCCCAGCCCACCGCGACCGCGGCCGTGAGCTCGGCCCAGGTATCGGCCCGGACGGTCCGCTCGTCGCGGAAGTCTGTCGCCCGGCGCAGCAGCATCTCCTGGACGGCGGAGAGCTCGAACGACAGCCGGCGGGCTACCGCCGAGTCCAGCGGCACCGGCTCCCTGGCGGCGCGCTGGCTGCCGCTGGCCGGCGGGCCGCAGTTCAGCCGCCGGGCCATCAGGACTGTCCCGGCCTCCAGGTCGCGCGGGCCCAGCTCCAGCCGGATCGGGACGCCGCGCAGCTCCCAGTCGTTGAACTTGAACCCGGGGGACAGGTGGGGCCGGTCGTCCACGTGCACCCGGATGTCCTTGCGGCGCAGCCGCCTGGCCAGTTCCTGAGCTGCCGCCAGCACCGCGACCCCCTGCTCGCCGCGGCCGATAGGAACGATCACCACCTGATGCGGGGCCAGGCCCGGCGGCAGCACCAGGCCGGTGTCATCGCCGTGCGTCATGACCACGCCGCCGATCATGCGGCTGCTCATGCCCCAGGACGTGGTCTGGCACAGCGTTACTTCGTCATTCTGGGCCGTGTACTGGATGCCGAACGCCCGGGCGAAGTTGGTGCCCATGAAGTGCGAGGTGCCGGCCTGGAGCGCGCGCCCGTCGCGCATCATGGCCTCGATCGTGAACGTGCGCTCCGCGCCCGCGAACCGCTCGCCCGGCGTCTTCTCCCCGGCCACCACCGGCATCGCCGCCGTGTCGATGGCCAGGGCCCGGTAGAAGTCCAGCGCCAGCATGGTCTCGTTCATAGCCTCTCCGGCGCCCGCGTGCGCGGTGTGACCCTCCTGCCAGAGGAACTCGGTGGTGCGCAGCAGCATCCGCGGGCGCAGCTCCCAGCGCACCACGTTGGCCCACTGGTTGAGCAGCAGCGGCAGGTCCCGGTGCGAGCCGATCCAGCGGGCCATGACCTCGCCCACGATCGTCTCCGAGCTGGGCCGGATAACCAGCGGCTCATCCAGGTCCTTGCCGCCCGCGTGGGTGACGACGGCCAGCTCCGGCGCGAAGCCCTCGATGTGCTCCGCCTCGCGCCGCATGTAGCTCTCCGGGATGAGCAGCGGGAAGTAGGCGTTGACATGGCCGGTCTCCTTGATCCGCCGGTCCAGGTCGGCCTGGAGCAGTTCCCAGAGCCGGTAGCCGTAGGGGCGGATGACCATCGTGCCGCGGACCGGGCCGCGGTCCACTAGCTCGGCCTTGAAGACAAGCTCGTTGTACCAGGCCGAGAAGTCCTCGCTCTGCGGCGTCACCCCGTGCTGTGCTGCCCCACGCTCATCGCCTGCCATAGCGGCCAGGCTAGCGGCGGCCCGTCAGCGCGCCGAGTGGTTTTTCCGCCGCGGGCGGGCCGTTGAACAGGAGGAAGGCCGATGCGGTTCGATATACCAGCACCGGTCGCCACCCCCGGGCACGCCGTTCCGGGACAGGCGGTTACGGGATTTCGATGGTATCGTTTTCCCATGGAAGCAGTCATCGATCAGGCCGGCCGGGTTGTGCTGCCCAAGCCCATCCGCGATGCGCTGGGCTTGCTGCCCGGCACGAAGGTCGACATCACGCCGTATGGCACCGGCGCGCAACTCCTGCCTGCAGGCCGGACCGCGCGCCTGGTCGAGGAGGACGGCGTGCTCGTCGCGGACGCCGAGACCCCGGTCGATGACGACGTGCTCTTCGCCCTCATCGACGCGGGCCGCAAGTGACGGTCGCGGTCGACACCAGCGTCGCCGTTCCGCTGCTTGTCCGCTCACATCACGATCATGCGGGCGTGGTGCGATGGTGGGGCGGGCAGGAGGTCGCGCTCAGCGGTCACGCCCTCGCCGAGACGTACTCGGTTCTCACCAGGCTGCCCGGCGACGCGCGGCTAGCAGCAGCCGACGCCGCCCGGCTGCTGAATGCGCGCTTCGCTGCGCCTTTCATGCTGAGCAGGCCACTTGCCCGTAAGCTGCCGGACACGCTCAGCCGCCTTGGCATCGCAGGCGGTGCCGTTTACGATGCGCTGGTGGCGCTGGCCGCCAAAGAGCACGGGGCCGCCCTCGCCACCCGGGATGCGCGGGCACGCGGCACTTACGACGCCGTCGGCGTCACGGTAATCGCCGTCACCTGACCGCAGCAGGAGGCATCGTCGCGGACCGACGTCCGTCCGCAATCCGAGGAAGCGTGCCGCACGCTTACGGCGGTTCACTACAGTCTCGCTAGAAGAAGTGGCGGCTTCCGGGGATACGGGAGGACCAGGGCCATGGCGAGGGCGGCGCGTGACCGGCTGGCCAGGACACTGCGCGGCGATACGAAGACCGCGTTCAGCGTGGAACTGACGGCGAGGACGGGCGACTTGAGCCTGGAGGTCGAGGGCTTCGGGCACGTCAGGTTCCCGGTGACTCCCGCGAAAGCCCGCAAGCTCCTCGGCCTCGGCCGGCCGGCCCGGTTCGGCCGTGGCGAGCAGACGCTGACCGACCCGGACGTCCGTGACACCTGGGAGATCCCGAAGCACCTCGTCCGCGCCGAGTGGAACGACGCCACGCTGAAGGTCATCCTCGCGACGGTAAAAGAAGAGCTCGGACTACCGAACGCTGCCGAACTGACTGCCGATCTTCACTCTCTGCTGGTCTACGAGGCGAACCAGTTCTTCCTCGCCCACCAGGACTCCGAGAAAGACGACTCGATGGTCGGCACCCTGGTGGTGACCCTGCCGTCTAGTTACACCGGCGGCGAGCTGGTGGTGGGGCACAACGAGGAGCGGAAGGCCTACCGGGGGTCGAAGACGGCGCTGTCGCTCGTCGCCTTCTACGCCGACTGCCGGCACGAGGTTCGCACGGTGAAGTCGGGCTACCGGATCACCCTCACGTACAACCTTCTCCTGCACGGCGACACCAGCCGTCCGCAGGGCGATGAGGGAACCGTCGCCGAGCTGGCGGACCTCCTCCGCGAGCACTTCAGCACGCCGGTGCCCCGCTATTACGGCGGACCCGCGACTGACCCGCCGAACCGGCTCGTCTACCTCCTCGACCACGAGTACACGCCCCGCGGGCTGAACTGGCGGCGGCTGAAAGGCGCGGACGCGAGCCGGGTGGCCCTGCTGCGGACCGCCGCGGACAAAGCAGGCTGCGAGGCCATCCTTTCGCTCGCCGACATCAAGACGACGCACAGCGCGTTCCCTGCCGATGAAGGCTACGGACACCGGCGGCGCTGGGACGATGCCGACGACGAAGACGACTACGACGAAGACGACGGCAACGACACCCAATACGAGATTCAGGAGCTGATCGACTCCGAGGTCGCCCTCACCCACTGGACCGGGCCGGACGGCACCCGGCTAGAAGAGACTTCGCTGTTCGCCGACGGCACCGAGGTCTGCGCGTCTACCCCGTCCGGCGACCTCACGCCGTACGCCCAGCAGTACGAGGGCTACATGGGCAACTGGGGCAACACGCTGGACCGCTGGTACCACCGGGCGGCGGTCGCCGTGTGGCCCCGTGGTCAGGCCTTTGCGAACCGCGCCGAAACCTCGCCGGCCTGGGCTCTTGATGAGCTCACCGCGCGTCGCTGCAGAAGTCGCTCGTGCTGTTCTGCGCCGGCTTCATCGCGCTATTCGTGCTGTCGGGCATCGGCAACGGATCGACCTACAAGATGATCCCCGCGATCTTCCGGAGTAAAGGAGAAGCGAGCGTCGCTGCCGGGGCGGACCCGGACACCGCAGGGCATGATTCGCGCCGGATGGCGAACGCGGTCATCGGTATCGCCGGGGCGGCCGGCGCGGCCGGCGGTGTGCTGATCAACATCGCGTTCCGGCAGTCGTTCCTGGCCTGCGGGACCGGCGACGCCGCCTATCTCGGGTTCATCGCTTTTTACGCGATCTGCGTGGGCCTGACCTGGCTGGTCTACCTCCGCCCGGCTGGCCGGCGGCGGCTGGCCGGCGTCTGAAGCCCATCTGATGTCTGGCGCAGCTGCGCAGCGATATCGTGACCGCCCCGGCGGAAGAACTCGCCAGCTAAATTAGTACCGCGTTAGTAGCGCCACGCGCCGTCGTGGTTGCCGGCTCGCTCGGGTTCGAAGGCGAGCCGGTAACCACGCTTCACCACGGTCTGGATGATGCGCGGGTCGCCAAGGGCGGTCCGCAGCCGGCCCACCGCGACCTCCACGGCATGCTCGTCGCCGCCCTCGCCTGGCGTGATCTTCAGCAGGCCGGAGCGGGAGACAACATGGCCGGG
This sequence comes from Streptosporangiaceae bacterium, assembly GCA_052143655.1. Taxonomy (GTDB): domain Bacteria; phylum Actinomycetota; class Actinomycetes; order Streptosporangiales; family Streptosporangiaceae; genus CAVSUR01. Next base: position 4,450 of record JBKQSL010000231.1, read on the forward strand.
CCTGCTGATCAGTTCTCGCAGCAGGGCCATGCTTGCGCTGCTGAGCGGGACGAGCTGGCCGTCTACCACGACGGCGTGCCCGCGGACGTCCATCATGTGACCCGCCGCGGGCAGCGCCTGGCCGCGGCGGCGCGGGAGCTGCTCGACGATCTCTCTGGCCAGGGCGCCCAGCCGGCTGCGGCCGGGCTGGATCACCGGGATCCCATCCTTCTGGAAGGGGCCGGCGGTTACCGGGCCGACGCACGCGGCCACGACAGATCCGCGCAGCGCGGTGCGCACCGCGTCGCCGCAGCCCTGCTCGTCGGCGGCATGCAGGAAGCTCGCCGCGGCTGGTGCGCTGGTGAACGCCACCGCGTCGAGCCCGGCGATGCTGACAGACTGGATGAGACGGCGCAGCGGCACGGTGTCCTCCGGCAGCACCCAGCGGTAGACGGGTACCTCGATCACCTCGGCGCCGGCGAGCCGCAGTGTCTGCACGACGTCGGGCAGCGGCTCACCGTGCAGCTGGACCGCGATCCGCTTGCCTTCGAGGTCGCCGGAGGCGATCAGGTAAGCCAGGACCTCGCTGGAGGACTCCGACTCCGGTGACCACGCCTCCCGCAGGCCGGAGGCGCGGATCGCGCCGCGGGCCTTCGGGCCGCGTGCCAGCACGGTAGAGCGGTCGATCGCCTTGGTCAGTCTCTCCACGAGGCCCCAGGTATCGGCGGCATCGATCCAGCCGCGGAACCCGATGCCCGTCGTGGCGATGACGATGTCCAGCGGGGCGGAGAGGCAGCGCTCGGTCGCGTCACGGAGCTGGCTGTCGTCGGCCAGCGGGACGATCTTGATCGCGGGCGCGTACACCACTGTCGCGCCGCGGCGTTCCAGCGCCACGCCGAACTCCTCCCGGCGGCGGGCCGCGGTGATGCCGATCGTGTACCCCGCCAGCGGCCCGATTCCCGGTGCGTCACCGCTCACCCGGCCATCACCTCGACCAGGCCGTCGCGTATCCGCACGTCATAGACCGGCACGGCGACAGTCTCGTCGTCGAGGCAAGCCCCGGTGCGCAGGTCGAAGACCTGCTTGTGCAGCGGAGACGCCACTGTCGGGATCTCGCCGCGGCTTCCTGCGATCCCGCGGGAGAGCACGAACGCGCCGGTAAACGGATCCTGGTTGCCGATCGCATGCAGCGTGCCATCGAACATGCGGAACAACGCCACCTGCTCCCGGCCGATCAGGGCCGCGACACCCCGCTCGGACTGCAGGTCGCGGTAGCGGCACACCGCCGTCCACCCGGCTGCCTGCTGGGCTGCCGCGCTGGTCACCGGACCACCTCCAGCGCCGGCCCGGCTGCCCGCACCGGCATCGGGAGGGCGGCCGGGCGCGGCTGGCCGCGCTCGGAGACGAAGGCGATGCTCGGGTCGGGCGTGCCGGGGGCGTTGACGAAGGACACGAAGCGGCGCAGCCGCTCGGGGTCGGCCAGTACCGCAGCCCATTCGTCTTCGTACCGCTCGACGTGCCGGGCCACGGCTGCGTCCAGTTCGCTGCCGATGCCCAGGCTGTCATCGACGATGACGCAGCGCAGGTAGTCCAGGCCGCCGTCCAGTGCCTGCAGCCAGCTGGCGGTGCGCTGCAGCCGGTCGGCGGTGCGGATGTAGATCATGATGAACCGGTCGATGGTGCGGATCAGGGTTTCGCGGTCGGTGTCGGCCAGCAGCAGATCGGCGTGCCGTGGCCGGAAGCCGCCGTTGCCGCACACGTAGAGGTTCCAGCCGTCCTCGGCGGCGATAACGCCGATGTCCTTGCTCCGCGCCTCGGCGCATTCGCGTGCGCAGCCGGATACCCCGGCCTTGATCTTGTGCGGTGAGCGGATGCCCCGGTAGCGCAGCTCCAGCTCGATCGCCAGTGCCACCGAGTCCTGCACCCCGTAGCGGCACCAAGGTCGATCCGACGCAGGACTTCACCGTGCGGACGGCCTTGCCGTAGGCGTGCCCGGACTCGAACCCGGCGTCTGCCAGCCGTCGCCAGATCGCCGGCAGCTGCTCCACCCGGGCGCCGAGCAGGTCGATGCGCTGCCCGCCGGTGATCTTCGTGTAGAGGCCGAAGTCCCGGGCGACCTCGCCGAGGACGATGAGCTTGTCCGGGGTAACCTCGCCGCCGGGGATCCGCGGCACGACCGAGTAGCTGCCGTTGCGCTGGATGTTGGCCAGGAAGTGATCGTTGGTGTCCTGCAGCGCCGCCTGCTCGCCGTCGAGAATGTGACCATGCCCGAGGCTGGCCAGGATGGAGGCGACTGCCGGCCTGCAGATGTCGCAGCCCCGGCCGCCGCGGCCATGCCGCTCGATCAGCTCGGTGAACGTGCTGATCCCGCTCATCCGGACGATGTCGAACAGCTGGGCGCGGGTGGCGTCGAAGTGCTCGCACAACGCCGGGTTCATGGCGACGCCGCCGTCGGCCAGCAGGGTCTTCAGCAGCGGGACGCACGACCCGCAGCCCGTCCCGGCCCTGGTGGCGGCCTTGATGCCGGGGACCCCGGTCAGGCCCTGACCGGCGATCGCGGCGCAGATCGCGTCCTTGGTCACGGCGTGGCAGGAGCAGACCTGCGCCTCGCCGGGCAGCGTGCCGGCGCCCACCGCGGTGCCCGGGCCCGCCGGGGCGATCATCGTGACCGGATCACCAGGGAGCGGCCGCCCGATCAGCGGCCGCAGCAGCGCGTATTTCGAGGCGTCACCGACGAGTACCCCGCCGAGCAGAGTCTTCGCGTCGTCGGAGACGACGAGCTTGGCATAGCTGCGCTGCACCGGATTGCTGAGCGTCACCACAAGCGCGCCATCGGAGGCGGCCAGGGCATCGCCGAAGCTGGCGACATCAACCCCCATCAGCTTGAGCTTGGTGGAGGTGTCAGCGGCGGTGAAGCTAGCGCTGCCCCCGGTGAGCCGGTCGGCGAGCACCTCGGCCATCGCATAGCCCGGCGCGACCAGGCCGTAGACCCGCCCGCCGATGCAGGCGCATTCGCCGATGGCGTAAACATCCGGATCGCTGGTGCGGCACCCGTCGTCCACCATGACGCCGCCGCGTTCGCCGAGGGCGAGGCCGGCGTCGCGGGCGAGCTGGTCACGCGGGCGCACCCCGGCAGAGAAGACGACGATGCCGCGGTCCAGCTCGGTGCCGTCGGCCAGGGCGGCGAGCAGCCGGCCTGCGCCGCGCTGGATCGAGGCGACCGAGGTGCCCAGGTGCGCGGTGACGCCGAGGTTCTCGATCAGCTCGCGCAGCAGGGCCCCGCCGCCCTCGTCGACCTGCATCGGCATGAGCCGCGGGGCGAGTTCCACGACGTGCGGGGACATGCCGAGCAGGCGCAGCGCGCGGGCCGCCTCCAGGCCGAGCAGCCCGCCCCCGACCACCATGCCGACCCGCCTGCCGGGAGCGGTCGCGGCGGCGTGCTGCGCCGCCGCACGGATCGCGTCGAGGTCGTCGAGGGTGCGGTAGACGAAGCATCCCGGCAGGTCCTTGCCGGGGACCGGCGGGACGAACGGGTAGGAGCCGGTGGCCAGCACCAGCGCGTCGTAGCCGAGGATGGCGCCGCGGCTGGTGGTGACCGTGCGCGCGGCCCGGTCGATGGCGGTCACGGCCTCATCCAGGTGCAGTGCGTAGCCGCCGGAGTCGTAGCAGCCCTCGGCGACGACATCGAGGTCGGCCGCGGTCACGCCGTCGAAATAGGACGACAGCGCGACCCGGTCGTAAGCGCGGCGCGGCTCCTCCGACAATGCGGTGACCCGCCATCGTCGCTGTGCATCACGGTCCCGCACGGCCTCGACAAGCCGCTGCCCGACCATGCCGTTCCCGGCGACGACGAGGTGACGGCGCGAGTTGTCCCGCATGATCAGCTCCTCTCTCTCATGCGATCGCTGGGGCTGGCAGCTGGGCGTACTCCGGAGGGCGGGCGGGTACGGGCCGGGTTCCGGGCGCGCCCGGCCCGGTGTCGGCGGCGGCCAGCCAGCCGACAATCCCTTCGATGGCGTCGCGGCAGGTCCCGCAGCCGGTAGTGGCCCGGGTGCGGGCCGCGATCTCCTCCACCCGCCGGGCCCCGTCCTGCCAGGCTGCGCAGATGCCGGCCTTGGTGACGCCATTGCACTGGCAGATGGTCGCCCGCCCGGGAAGCATGGCGGGTGACTGCGCGGTCGCGGGGACGTTGCGGCGGACCATCAGCAGACAGGCCCGATCCGCCGGGAGGGCCGCGCCGCGGTCGAACAGCTGGATGATCGTGCCGGCGGTGCGGGTGTCGCCGAGCAGGATCGCCCCGGTCAGCCGGCCGCCGCGGACGACCAGCTTCTGATAGATGCCGCGGGAGCTGTCGGTGAAGCGGATCACCTCGACGTCGCCCGCATCGGCAGCATCGCCGGGAGCGTCGTCGTCCTCGTCGGTGGCGGCCTCGCCGAGGCTGGCCATTTCGATGCCCGCGGCCTTGAGGCGGGTCACGGTCAGCGAGCCCGGGTAGCCCGCCGGTTCACCGGGCCGGGTGATGACCTGTGCGGCGACCCGCGCCTGCTCCCACGCGGGCGCGACGAGCCCGTACGTCTGGCCGCGATGCTCGGCGCACTCGCCGATCGCGAAGATGCGCGGATCGGTGACGCTGCGCAGCCGGTCGTCCACCACGACTCCGGCGGAAACGGCCAGGCCGGCCTCCCGGGCGAGCTGCACCCTGGGGCGGGCGCCGCAGCTCAGCACAAGCAGATCAGCGTCCAGCGCGCTGCCGTCGTCCAGCACAACGCCGCGGACCCGGTGACTGCCGAGAACTGCCCGCATCCCCGCACCCGGGCGCACCTGCACCCCCAGGGAGCGGGCAGTGCGGGTGAGCACACGCGACGCGCCAGTGTCGAGCTGGCGTTCCAACAGCCGTGCGCCGCGCTGGATCAGGGTCACCGGCAGGCCACGCCCGGCCAGGCCACGGGCCGTCTCCAGGCCCAGCACCCCCGCACCGAGCACCACCGCGTGCTCAGCGTTCACCGCGAGCCGGTCGATGGCAACGCAGTCCGCGAGGGTGCGGAAGGCCGCCGCACCCGGCAGCAGCTGCCCATCGCCGCGGATCAGGCCATCGGCCGGCGGCAGGACCATGCTGCTGCCGGTCGCCAGTACGAGGACGTCGTAAGGCAGCACCCGGGCATCATCGAGATGCACCCGCCGGGCGAGGCGGTCGATCCTGACCACGGCGGTGCCGGTGCGCAGCGTCACGCCCTGCGCCGCGTACCACCGCTCGCCGGCCAGCTCGATGCTGCCCGCGCTGGTGACACCCGCCAGCACATTGGACAGCTGCACCCGGTTGTAGGCACCGCCGGGCTCGTCGCCGACCACGGTGATCGCCAGCCGTCGGCCGGGATCCCGCTCCAGCACCTCCTGAACGAAGCGGCAGCCAGCCATCCCGTTGCCGATGACTACGAGCCGCCGCGGGTAAGAGCCCGGTGTCATCCGAGCGCCTCCAGCCGCACGGCGCAGACCTTGAACTCCGGCATCTTCGACACCGGGTCCAGCGCCGGATTCGTGACCAGGTTCACGCAGGACGCCCCGCCCCAGTGGAACGGCATGAACACGGTGTCCGGCCGGATCGTCTCGGTGATGCGCACCAGCCCCGCCGCGGCACCGCGGCGGCTCACGACGCGAACCCGGTCGCCCTCCTGAAGCTGATGCGCTTCGGCCAGGTCGGGGTGCACTTCGACCATCGGCTCCGGCTGCGCCTCGCGCAGCGCCGCAACGCGCCGGGTCTGCGCGCCGGACTGGTAATGCTGCAGCACCCGGCCAGTCGTGAGATACACCGGGTACTCGGCGTCGAGATCCTCCGCGACCCGGCGGTGCTCGACGGGCACGAAACGTGCCCGCCTGTCCGGTGTCGCGAAGCCGCCCAGGAACATTCTCGGCGTACCCGGATGGTCAGCTGCGGGGCACGGCCAGAAGACGCCGTCCTCAGCCGCGATACGTTCATAGCTGATCCCCGCGTAGTCGGCCGGGCCGCCCGCGCTCGCCCGGCGCAGCTCCCCGAACACCGCCTCGGGCTCGGCGTCCCACTGTCCCGGCGCGTCCAGCAGACGGGCCAGCGCGGCAATCACCTCCAGGTCGGTCCGCACCCCCGGCGGCGGAGCCGCCGCGCGCTGCCGCAGCAGCACCCGGCCTTCGAGGTTGGTCATCGTGCCGGCCTCCTCGGCCCACTGCGCGACCGGCAGCACCACATCGGCGACCGCAGCGGTCTCGGACAGCACCAGGTCAGCGACCGCGAGGAAGTCCAGCGCGGCCAGCCTGCGGCCGATCCGGCCCGACGACGGCGCCGACACCGCGACATTGCTGCCCATCACCAGGAGCGCCCGCGGGCCGCCGGGGGTCCCGAGCGCGTCCAGCAGCTCGAACGCCGAGCGTCCCGGCCCCGGGATCCGCGACGGGTCGACGCCCCACACCGCCGCGACATGCTCGCGGGCGGCCGGGTCATCGATCCGGCGGTAGCCGGGCAGCTGATCGGCCTTCTGCCCGTGCTCGCGCCCGCCCTGCCCGTTCCCCTGGCCGGTCAGGCAGCCGTACCCGCTGCCCGCGGTACCCGGCAGGCCCAGCGCCAGGGCGAGGTTGATGAGCGCGGAGACCGTGTCGGTGCCCTTGCTGTGCTGTTCGGCGCCGCGACCGGTGAGCACCATCGCCCGCTCGGCCCCCGCCAGTAGCCGGACCGCGGCGCGCTGCTCGGCGACCGTCACCCCGGTGATCCGCTCCACCCGCTCCGGCCAGTACCCGGCCACCACCCGGCGCACCTCGGCGAATCCCGACGTCCGCTCCGCGATGTACGCCTCGTCGACGTGCCCCTCGGCGATCGCGATGTGCAGCAGCCCGTTCGCCAGCGCCAGGTCAGTCCCCGGCGTAATCTGCAGATGCAGCGTGGCGCGGCGGGCCGTCGGCGTCTGCCGCGGCTCGACCACGATCAGGTCGCCGCCGCCCGCCTGCTGATCGGACAGCCACCGGGTGAACGGCGGCATCGTCTCAGCAACATTGCTGCCCGCCAGCAGGATGGCGTCGGCCGCGGCGAGATCCTGCAGCGGGAAGGGCAGCCCGCGGTCGATGCCGAACGCCCGCGCCCCGGCCGCTGCCGCCGAGGACATGCAGAACCGGCCGTTGTAGTCGATATTCGACGTGCACAGCGCCACCCGGGCGAACTTGCCCAGCGCATACGCCTTCTCATTCGTCAGGCCGCCACCGCCGAAGACCCCGACGCTGTCGGGTCCGTGCGCCGCCTGGACGCGGCGGATCCCGGCAGCTATCCGGGCCAGCGCCGCATCCCAGCTGGCCGCCTCCAGCGGGGCACCGCGGTGTGCCCGGACCAGCGGCGTCGTCAGCCGGCTGGCAGAATCGAGCAGCTCCGCCGACGTCCACCCCTTCTGGCACAAGCCTCCCCGGTTCGTCGGGAAATCCCGGACCCCAACCTGCAGCCGCCCCCCGGCCCCGCGCAGCGACATGCCGCACTGCAGCGCGCAGTACGGGCAGTGCGTCAAGACCCCGGCCGCGGACATCCCCCCACGCTGCCCGGCCCCCGTTATCCGGAGTATTCGCACGCGTTACATTCGCGAAACGACCACCTCTCCGCCGCGTGGCAAGCCCGGTGCGATCACGCCACCGGGGTCAGCGCCCGGCCTTTGCAGCGGCAGGGCAGGTTCATGCTGCCGGGGTAGCCCAGCGCCCGGATCTCCGCGAGCAGGCGCAGGACCGGCACTGCCGGGTCCTCGGCCCGGCGGGCGCGCAGGTGATCGCGATACGGACCGGCCAGCGTGGGCCGGTACTGCGGCGCGCGGACCAGCCGCTCAGGCTCGGCGGCGCGGGCATACCGCCTGACCGTGTTCAGCGACAGGCCGAGCCGCCGCGAGCATTCCAGCAGGCCCGTGCCCTTGCCCAGCAGAGCCCTCAGCCGAAACCGGCCCGGCGAACGTTCGCCCTCTCTGGCGTGATGCTCGCGTGAGCAGGTATAAGGACGGCCTCAGGAGGCCTGACGGCCCGGGGCAGCTGTGTGGGTGAACAGGCCCGGTCCAAGGAGAAAGCGTCTGCCTGTTCCCAGAACCCGGCTGAACCGCAATCGCCAGGCTGAGCGCCATAAGGCGACTGTGGTAGGATACCGGTATGGCATCTCCGGCCAAGCGGAAGGTTTCGGTCACCATCGACGCGGATCTTGTCGCGGCGCTGGAAGCTGACAGCGGTACGACGCTATCCGCCGAGGTGAACTCGGCGTTGCGGGCGGAGTTCACCAGGCGCAAACGGCAGCAGGCTCTGGCGGATCTTCTCGATCACCTGGCTGACGAGCGAGGCAGGCTGGACACGCCAGAGGACGAGGCCGAGATTGCGCGGTATGTCAGGCTGCTTGGTGGCAGGGCAGAAGAATCCGGCGAACGGCGGGCCGGCTGATGCGACTGGTGCTCGATGCCGAGGCAGTGAACGCGCTGCTTGATCCGCGGCATCCGGCGGAGCGGAAGGCCCGGCGTGCCATGGAAGCGGCGCGCAGGCTGGGCCGCGAGGTCGCGATCGCGACCGGAACCCTTGCCGAGTTGTACCGGGGGGCAGGGCGCAATCAGGCCCTGGAGGCGCTGCTCGCCCGGGAAGCGGGGGATGGGCTGCTGCTCCGCGACACCGATCGCACCCTGGCTCGCCTCATCGGGGCTCTTCTCGCTGAGGCGGGTGCGAGTTCCGCGCTTTTCGCGGACGCGCATCCTGTCGCGGTGGCGGTGGAGGCGGGCGGCGGCGTGGTCCAGACCGCCGATCCCGATGACCTCGCCCGGCTGGCCGCCCCATATCGGACGGTCCTCATCGAGCCGCTGGCCCGGGGTAAGGGCTCATCGGGCTGAGGCCGTGCCGAGGCTGACGCATGGGAATACGACGCTGACACCGGCGAGCTCATCGACTTATCTCTCGCGGGATGACATGACGCAGGTCAAGCACAGCCTCTCGCGTCACTTCGGCCTGCTGCGCTGACCCTGCGCGTGACGGCATCCGAGAACTCGGCGACACTGCTGGCTGATCCGCACAGTGTCGTCCCTACGCTGGCTGAGCTCGCTGACCTGGCGCTGTGCCTGTGCCGCAGACCATCGTGCCACTTCGGACAGTGTCTACTTCGGACAGTGTCTACGGAAGCGGCAGGGGTCCAGAGTGACGGCAGGGGATCGCTCACCGGCCGACCAGTCCCGCGGTCTAGATCCGCTTGACTGTCGCGAGCCAGGCCGGTGCGCCGTCGTCGTGAAATCTGGTCTGAACCCGGTCCGGTTCAATGGCGGCGACATTCCAGCCATTGCCGGAGCTGAACGCCGCTGCCAGCTCTTCCTGACTGACGGGGTGCGGGCCAGTATCAGGACCATCGTCACGGAAGCACAGCAGATACAGGGTTCCACCGTGTCCGGTCACCGACGCCAGGCTCGCCACGTAGCCGGGCCGTTCGTCGCCGTCGAAGGCGTGGAACAGCCCGCAGTCCAGCACCGTCTCAAACTTGCGCCCCAAACGCTCCAGCTCCAACGCGTCAGCCGCGGCGAACTTGGCCTTGATCCCGCGGTCGGCGGCCTTCTGCCGGGCGATCGCCAGTGCCGTCTCAGCCACGTCAACGCCTAGGACCGGCAATCCCAGCGAGGCGACGTGAAGAGCGTTGTCGCCGGTCCCGCAGCCCGCATCGAGCACCGCTCCGGCAAATCCGCCTCCGGATGCCAACCCCACTACGGCCGGCTGCGGCTGGCCGATATCCCACGGCGCAGGGCCGTCGTGGTACGACGCATCCCAGGGCTGGCCACTCCGCCGTTCGTGACTGGTCGGATGCCGACCACCGAACGGATCATCAGCGAGGATTCCTGGTCGCTCTGGCAACTTCGCCTCTTTCCTGCAGCTGATCTTGCCACTGGGCTGCCTCAGCGTTTTCCGGACAGCGGATTTGGAGCTATGTCATGCTGCGCGCTGCCGGTTCAGGTACTCGTCGTGTACTTCCCGCGGAGTTCTGTAGCCGAGTGCCGAATGGAAACGGGTCCGATTATACCGGAGCTCGATGTGCCGCGCGATATCGTCACGTGCTTTCCTGGTCGTCGGGTACACGGTGTCCGAATGAAAGACGGCATCAGCGGGAAGGTTCACATTGCGTGCAGCTATCTGGATAGCACTGGTGATCAGCGGCGTCCGGTAATTGTCGTCTACCGCCCAGCCGATTACCTTGCGGGCCGCGCAGTCGATCACGGTCGCCAGGAACGCCCAGCCCTGCCGCGTCGGGATATAGGCGATGTCGCCGACCATCTTCCGCCCGGGAATCTCAGCGGGGAAGTCGCGGTTCACCAGGTCCGGGATCGGCCCGGCCGGGGTGGCGCCGGCCAGCCAGTACGCGGCGTCGTCGGCGGTGCGGCCCTGCACCTGGCCCAGCAGGCCCTGCTTTCCGTCCAGGTCGAAGAAGCAGGTGTGCCACCTGTCCGCGAGCACGGTGCACTCCCCGGCCTGCTGATCAACGGCGCGGCCGGGTCAGCACCGTCTCGTGCACCCGGCCCGAGATCGTGCCGCAGCCCGGGCATGCCGCCGCAGCCGGGTAATCGGTGACCGCCCATACCTCAAGCGTGCCGTCGGCTCCCTCCTCAGCATCGGTGACCTGCAAGCCCGCCACGCCGAACAGCACGGACGCCGTATCGTGGATCACGATGCCCGCGGCTTTCTGATCTCGGATTCTGTGGTAGCGCCCGAGAGCGTGAAAGCCGCGGGCTTCCGTATCTCGGCGGCACGCCGTGACTGCGCCGCAGCACGCGGAACTGGCGGAACGCCAGTCACGCCCGGCATGGCTGTTTTCAAGATCGTTAAGCGGGCGTGCTGCCGCTGGCCCAGCCGGCGCTGCAAACGATCATGCTGTGCTGGAGACCCCGGCATGCGGGTGCTCGGCCTTGTCCGGGGCCCAGCCGGGGGGGCTGGGCCCGGCGGGCCGGCCCGGCCGTGGATGCTGGCTACGGCCTGCGGCTGGGGATTTGCCGCGGCAGGGCCAGGACGAGGATGAGGGCGAGGACGATGAACCCTACGTTGGCCAGCAGGGCGAGCTGCGAGCTGTGGCTGAACGCGGAGGCGACGGCGTTCGGCCCGGGGCGGACGTGCAGGGTGCCGAACAGCACCGTGCCGATCACCGCGATGCCGATGGCGCTGCTCGCCCGCTGGGCGGTGCCGAGGATGGCGCTGGCCGTGCCCGCCTCCTGCGCGGGCACCCGGGCCAGCACGAAGTCCTGGTTCGGGGCGATCACCATCCCGCTGCCGAGCCCGGCGAGCAGCAGCGGGCCGGCAAGATCCCAGCCGCCCGGGACCGGAGCGGTCAGGTGCACCACCAGCGCCGCCAGGGCGAGCCCGGTTCCCGTCATCGCGCAGCCGGTGGCCAGGACCATCCGGCCCAGCCTGGCCGACAGCTTGTCGCTGAGCGACGCGGACACCAGGGCGCCGCACGAGAACGGAACGGCGACCAGCCCGGTCATCAGGGCAGTGCGGGCGAGCCCTTCCTGCCACAGGATCGAGATGGTGAAGAACACGCTGGTGAACCCGGCGAAATAGACGACGGCGAAGATCGCCCCCGCGGAGAACGACGACTGAGCCAGCAGGCTCGGCTTGAGCAGCGGGTCCTCACCGCGCCGCTCGGCGCGCGCCTCCCACCATGCGAGCAGCGCGAACGCGGCCACGCAGCCGCCGAAACACGCGTAGCACCAGGCGGGCCAGCCCGCCTGCTCACCTTCCACCAGCGGGATGAGCAGCAGGAGCAGCCCGGCGTACAGCAGGCACGGCCCGGCCGGGTCGAACTGGCGGCGGATGCGCGACCGCCCGCGGGGCAGCAGCCAGGCGGCCATCGGCAGCGCGACCGCGCCGATGAGCAGGTTCACCAGGAACACCCAGCGCCAGCCGTCGCGGGCACCCGCGCCCGCGATGATCAGGCCGCCCAGCACCGGCCCGAGCGCGATGGACCCGCCGATCGTGGCGCCGAGGGCGCCGAACGCCTTCGATCGCGCGGCCCCGGTGAACGACAGCTGGATGGTCGCGGCGATGGCCGGGTAGAAGATCCCGGCTCCGATGCCCTGGACCGCGCGGGCGGCGACGATCTCGCCCTGGCTCTGCGACAGCCCGCAGGCCGCGCTGGCCAGCGTGAAGATGGTCAGGCCGATGAGGAACAGCGGCTTGTGACCGAACCGGTCGCCGGCCCGGCCTGCCGGGACCAGGGCGAGGCCGTAGGCGAGCGCGTAGGCGGAGACGACCCACACCAGGGTGGCGGGCGAGGCGTGCAGGCCGGTGCGGATCGTGGGCAGCGCGACGGTCACGATCGTGGTGTCCAG
>JBKQSL010000232.1:0-7227 GCA_052143655.1 Streptosporangiaceae bacterium
TGGTCAGCGGCAGCCCCTCCGATCCGGCCACCTCCAGGAAGGAGCGCACGGCGTCGTTCCCGGCAAACGCGGCCGGATCGCTGGCCAGGTTGTGCCGGGAGATGTCCGCGCCCGCGCCCCTGAGGTAACCGACGTCGGCCGTGAATATCACCAGGGCCTGGTCGAGATCGGGACCGCACACCCCGGTGCTGCAGCACAGGGCCGGCTCGTAGACCTTGATCACGGGCATGGATTCTCCTCTCAGGCAGCACACCACGTCCGCCCCTTCGGGTCCTTATCGATAAGCATCGATGCAGGCTCCAGCTTGCCAGCCTGGATAGATAGCCGTCAACATAGAGGCGTGTCGATGCAGGCGGAGCGTTCCCCGGCAGCTTCCATCCGCGCCGCCGAGTTGCCGGTCGTGGCCGGCGCGTGCTCTGCGCCCCTGGTCGGCGAGCCGCTCAGCGAGACCGCGGCGGCCGGGCTGGCCCAGGTGTTCAAGGCCCTGGGCGACCCGGTGCGGCTGCGGCTGGTGTCGCTGATCGGGGCGCGCCTGGGCGGCGAGGTGTGCGTCTGCGACCTGACCGCTGCGTTCGACCTGACCCAGCCCACCATCAGCCATCACCTGAAGGTGCTGCGCGAGGCCGGGATCATCGACTGCGAGCGGCGCGGCACCTGGGTCTACTACTGGCTCGTCCCCTCAGCACTGGAGCGCATCGCGTTCCTGCTTGCCGTGCCTGCGGCGGCGGTCCGCTAGTTGTCCAGGCCCAGGGTGAAGGTGGGCTTGGGGGTCGTGGCGGGCAGGCGGTGCTCTTCTGCCAGGCGCCGGATGGCGGTCCCGGTGGCGAAGAACTCGGTGGCGTGCTCGCCCCAGACGTGATTGGAGACCGCCACATCGACCCCGACGATGCCCGACGCCTGCGCCTGCTCGGCCTCGGCCTGCATCCGGGTCAGCGCCAGCTCGCGCGCCTCGTAGACGCCCTGGGTGAACTGGACCATCTCCTGGTTCTGCCCGGCCTGGCGCAGCGTGGCCATCATCGACTGGTGCGCGATGTGGTAGACGCAGGTGCCGAGGACGAAGGCGACCGGCACCGCGCCGGCCGCCAGCAGCCGGAAGAAGTCCTGGGCGGACAGGTCGGAGGTGAAGGCCCGCCCGTCGGGGGCCCGGTGCACCCCGGCCGGGAGCTGGCCGCCGAAGGCGCGCACCGCCGTGCCGGTCGCGACGAACTCCAGCACGTCCTGGCCCCAGGCGTACATCTGCAACCGCAGCGAGACCCCGACGATCCCGTCGGCGCCCAGGTGATCGGCCTCGGCGCGCATCCGGCTCATCGCCAGCTCGCGGGCGTTGTACATCGCCTGGGTCAGGACCTGCAGTTCCTGGTTCTGCGACCAGCGGCCGATCTGCAGCCCGACATGGTAAATCGACGAGCCGACCACGAACCCGAGCGGCTCGAACCCGGCCTCGCCCAGCAGCGCGTACTCCGACACCGACAGGTCCGAGGTGAACACGCCGCCGGCCTGGCCGCCAGCCGTGTGCGCGAGCCTGGAGTCAGCGGCCTGCGGCTCCCAGCTGGATGCGTCGCCTGCGGGCCGGTTCGAGAAGATCGGCATGATCCCTCCCTGACGCGGGCACGGCGGGCCGTGCCGGGCAGCCTCTGCGGTCCGGTGCGCGATGGCACCCGCAGCTTACTCGTCTGGTTACTCGTCTGGCTGTTACCCGCCGGCCCGGCGCGCGCCGCGATGCCGCGTGAGCCGGCCGGTGAGCCGCTGCCACAGCCCGGGTGCCCGCCTGCTCCGGGCGGCCGTCCCGGCAGCCGCCGCGTGCCGGGAAGACCTCGTCACGGCGGCAGCGGCCGTCCCGGCTGCGGCGTCCGCGCCGGAACCGGTCGCGGCCGGCCCGACCGGGGCCGCCGGCTCGTCGGGCTGGGCGGGCTGGTCAGAGCGGTGCAGCAGCACCGCCAGCTCGGGGCGTCGCTGCTGGGCGGCCGCGTACATCTGGTAGACGCGCACGTCCGCGTCGGTCAGCGGCGGCGGGAACATGCTGCGCGGCCACAGCCGGCGCACCCGAACGATGCTGAACTCCACCGCGTACAGCGTGAGCTGGGCCTGCAGGTAGAACCAGGCGAGCAGGCCGAGCACCACGCCGAACGTGCCGTAGGCGGAGTTGGTCTTCAGCTGGTGGCCGATCAGGTAGCCGCCGAAGTACTGCAGGATCTGCCAGCCGATCGCGGCGATCACCGCGCCCAGCAGCATGTCCCGCATCGGGACCTCTTTGGCCGTGCCGACCCGGAAGGCCAGCCAGAACACGCCGATATTGAGGATCAGCGAGGTCAGCAGCGCGCCGATGTGCGCGGCCACGCCGGAGATCACGTGCCCGGCGCCGCCCGCGTAACTGGACAGCGTGATCGTGATGATCATGCCGGGGCCGATCACCAGGATCAGCCCGAAGCTGCGCAGCATCGACCCCGGGAACCCGGGGCGCCGGGTGTAGGGCACCTCCCAGACCGTGTTCATCGCGTTCTGGATGGCATTGGCCACCCCGCGGGCGCCGAACAGGGTCAAGACGATGCCGATGACCAGGGCGATGCCGGTGCCGGTCAGCGAGTGCGTGTGGCTGCGCAGCTGGGTCCCGATCAGCGGGTACTGCGAGAACGCCGAGTTCAGCAGGTCGTTCTTCAGCTTCGGGTTGCCGCGCAGCACCAGGTCCAGCACGGTGTACAGCACCAGCAGCAGCGGGAAGATCGACGCGAACGCGTAGTAGGAGACGAGCGCGGCCAGGTTGCCGGCCTGATCGTCGCCGAATTTCTTCCAGGCGCCGATCACGTACCCGAGCCCGGACCGGCGCTGCTGGAACCGGTCGACGGCGTGCTGCGCCCTTTGCACCGCGTTCATGTTGCAGTGTGCCTACCCTCGGCCGGATCGATCATGCCTGGCGCGGGCCGGGCCGGCGGTGCTGCCCGGGCCGGTGGTCAGGTCCAGGTCGTCCGCACTCACCGGGTGGTCCGCCGCGCAGCGCAGCTGCGCCGCCACCGGCTCGCCGCAGCCGCGGTGCTCGAGCACGACCGGCGGCCCGGCCGGTGCCAGCCACCGGTCGCCCCACTGCATGAGCGCTACCAGCACAGGGAACAGGTCGGCGCCCTTGTCGGTCAGCCGGTAGCCCATCCGGGTGCGCTGGCCGGCTTCCCGGTAGGGGAAGCGCTCCAGCAGCCCGTGCCCGGTCAGGTCGCGCAGCCGGGCCGCGGCGACCGGCTCGCTGACGTGCGCCCGCTCGGCGAAATCGTCGAACCGGCTGGTGCCGTAGAACGCCTCGCGCAGGATCAGCAGCGCCGAGGTGTTCCCGGCCACCTCCAGGGTGCGGCGGATGGAGCAGCGCGTCGCCGACCAGCCGCCGCGCGGGTTCAGCGGCCCGGTCAGCTGCACGGTGTGCGCGTCGGCCGGGCGCTCGTCGTCGGTCACAGTCACAATTGGCAAGTCTAGCTGACTTGTGGATCGTTAAGTCAGAAGCTAGGGTCTGGCTATGGATTTGCTAAGCCAGCAAGGTGCGGGAAGCGGCACGGGGGCCGGAACGGGACCGGGTGCCAGCCGCCGCCCAGGAACCGCCCAGCCGCGCGAGGTACTGGTGATCGTCAGCGCCGGGGTGATCCTGGCCAGCCTGGACCTGTTCATCGTGAACGTGGCGCTCCCGCAGATCGCCCGGGACCTGCATGAGCCGGACCTGGGCGCGCTGTCGTGGGTGCTGAACGGGTACGCGATCGTCTACGCGTCCCTGCTGGTGCTCGCAGGCCGGCTGGCGGACACCCGCGCCCGCGAGCGCGGGTTCCTGCTCGGCGTGGCCATCTTCACGGTCGCGTCGGCGGCCTGCGGGGCGGCGACCAGCGTGGCCATGCTGGTCGCGTTCCGGCTGGTGCAGGCGGTCGGCGCGGCGCTGCTCACGCCGACCTCGCTCGGCCTGGTGCTGGCGTCCTACCCGGCGGAGCGCCGGGCGGGCGCGGTGCGGGCGTGGACCGCGGCCGGCGGCATGGCGGCGGCGCTCGGCCCGGTGATCGGCGGCCTGCTGGTGGCGGCCAGCTGGCGCTGGGTGTTCCTGGTCAACGTGCCGATCGGCGCGGCGGCCCTGGTGGCCGGGTGGCGGCGGCTGCCGCACGTCCCCGGCCACGCCGGGCCCCGGCCGGACGTGCTGGGCACCGTGCTGGTCACCGCCGGGGTCGGCGGCCTGACCCTCGGCCTGGTCAAGGGCGGCAGCTGGGGCTGGGGGTCGGCGCCGGCGCTGGCCGTGCTGGCCGGGTCGGCCGCCGTCCTCGGCCTGTTCGCGCTGCACTGCGCCCGGCACCATAACCCGCTGATCGAGCCGGGACTGCTGCGCATCCGCGGCTTCTGCGCGGCCTCGGCGGTGACGCTGCTGTTCTCGGTGGCCTTCGGCGGCATGCTGCTGTCGATTGTGCTGTGGCTGCAGGACGAGTGGGGCTGGTCGGCGCTGCGGGCGGGGCTGGCGATCGCGCCCGGGCCGGTGATGGTGCCGGTGATGTCCTTCCTGCTGACCGGCCGGCTGATCGCCCGGCTGGGCCCGGGGCCGGTGATCGCGCTCGGCTCGGTGGTCTTCGCCGCCGGCATCGGCTGGTGGGCCGCGGCGATCACGCTGGCCCCGGACTACCTGCACGTGCTCGGCGGCATGCTGGCCACCGGGGTCGGCGTCGGGCTGGCGCTGCCGTCGCTGATGTCCACCGCCGCGGCCGCGCTGCCGCCGCGGTCCTTCGCGACCGGCTCCGGGGTGGTCACCATGCTCCGCCAGGTCGGCCTGGCGATCGGCGTCGCCGCCCTGGTGGCGGTGCTCGGCGCGCCGCGGGACCGGGCGGCCGCGCTCACCGCCTTCCGGCACGGCTGGCTGATGATCGCCGTCGTCGCCCTGGCAGGAGCGGCCGCGGCCGCGGCCGGGCTGCGCCGGCCTGCCGGCCCGCGGAGCCGGGCGCGGCAGGCGGTCCCGGGACTGGCCCGCGGCGGCCGGCCGGGCGGCTAGGATCTTCCCGGCACTGCGGCACCGGGCGATGGCGACGGCGGCCAGGGCAGGCAAGTTCCGCGACTGGCCGCAGCGGTCAGCCGTCGTCGCCAGTCATGACTGGCCAGTGATCATGGGGGAGCCGTGAGCCGAGTCGCCCATCCGGCGGGACCGTGGCATGCGGACATGCTGCCGCCCGAGCAGCCGGGGCCGCCGCCCGCTGACGTCAACGCGCTGGACCCGGGCATCTGGCCGCGTACCGCCCGCCGGGCCGGCGGCGCGATCGAGATCGGCGGGCAGGACGTGCGGGAGCTCGCCCGCGAGTTCGGCACCCCGCTGTTCGCGCTGGACGAGTCGGACCTGCGCGGCCGGTGCCGGGAGTTCCGCGCGGCGTTCGGGCCGGATACCGGGGTGTTCTACGCGGCCAAGGCGTTCTGCAGCCGGGCAGTGCTGCGCTGGATCAGCGAGGAGGGCCTCGGCGTCGACGTATGCACCGGCGGCGAGCTGGAGGTCGCGCTGCAGGCCGGGGTGCCGGCCGAGATGATCACCCTGCACGGCAGCAACAAGCTGGTCGCCGAGCTGGAGCGGGCGGTGAGCCTGCGGGTCGGCCACATCGTGGTGGACTCGCAGGCGGAGATCAGCAGGCTGGCCGCGATCGCCGGGCGCAACGGGGCTGGGGCCGCCGGGCGGCCGCGGGTGCTGGTCCGGGTCACCACTGGCGTCGAGGCGGCCGCGCACGAGTTCGTGGCCACGGCGCACGATGACCAGAAGTTCGGCTTCTCGCTGGGCTCGGGGGCCGCGGACGAGGCGGTGCGCCAGGTGCTCGCCAGCCCGGGCCTGGACCTGGCGGGCCTGCACTCGCACATCGGCTCGCAGATCTACGACACCGCCGGGTTCGAGGTGGCCGCGCACCGGGTGCTCGGGCTCGCGGTCCGGATCCGCGACGAGTACGGCATCAGCATCAGCGAGCTGAACCTGGGCGGCGGGTTCGGCATCGCCTACCTGCCCGCCGACGACCCGGCTGATATGCACGAGATCGCGGCCGGCCTGCGCCAGATCGTGGCCGACCAGTGCCGCCTGGCCGGGCTGGAGGTGCCGCGGCTGACCGTGGAGCCGGGCCGGGCGATCGTCGGGCCGGGCACGATCACCGTGTACGAGGTGGGCACGGTCAAGAACGTCGACGGACTGCGCACTTACGTCAGCATCGACGGCGGGATGAGCGACAACATCCGCACGGCGCTGTACGACGCCGCCTATACCTGCGCCCTGGCCTCCCGCGAGTCGGCGGTGCCGGTCATGCTGTGCCGGCTGGTCGGCCGGCACTGCGAGAGCGGCGACATCGTGGTCCGGGACGCCTGGCTGCCCGGCGACATCGCGCCCGGAGACCTGATCGCGGTCGCCGCCACCGGCGCCTACTGCCGGTCGATGGCCAGCAACTACAACCACGTGCCGCGGCCCGGGGTCGTCGCCGTCGCCGACGGCGGCGCCCGCGAGATCGTGCGCCGCGAGACCGTCGACGACCTGCTCCGCCTCGACGTCGGGTAAGCGCGGGCCGCGCCGGTCGGCCAGCCCGGGCCCGCGCCAGTCCTCGCGGGCCCGCTGCGGACTCATCACCATCGTCGCCAGGATCGGGCCGACCAGGATCGCGAACCGGCTCGCGGGTGTGACCCGCAGCCGCTCGATCAGGCCGCCCTTCAGCTCGAAAATCGTGTTGAGGCCGGGGCCGATCCCGCTCGCGTAGGCCAGCAGCACCAGGACGCCCGGCAGGCCCGCTGCTGGTGCCCTATACGAGTACCAAGGCCCTGGGGTCGTGCGGTCAGCCCGCCTCCCCCAGTGCCCGCGCCCTCAGCAAGGGGTTCAGGTCGGCGCAGTGGCCGGGTGGCCGTGGCTGATCAGGACCGCGTCAACCTGTTCCGCGGCCGTGTCCTTGAGCAGTTGGGGAAGTATCGCGTAGCCCGGGTCCAGCACAAGGCGAAAGCCTTCGTGCTCGACCAGGTACCCGCTGCATGCCTGGCCCGCCGCGGGCCACGCACCGCACCCGCCGAGGACTGTGATCTTCACGAGGCGAGCATAATCGCAGAGGCCCTGCGCCCGAGTGGTCCGCGAAGGCGAGGCGAGGGTGTCCATGACGGCCAGGTGACCGTGAACTATACGTCTATATGGCCACGTGATCACCGTCCAGATGACCGTGAACCACCCGTCCAGGTGGCCGCTGTTGCTGCTCATACGGCAGAATATGAGGATGGCAGCGGTAC
>JBKQSL010000233.1:0-2686 GCA_052143655.1 Streptosporangiaceae bacterium
ACGCTGACCGGCGCGCCCGCCCGGCTCCGCCCGCTGCCCCGGCTCCTGCTCCGCACCGAGGTGCCGGTGTCCGGCAGCGCCGCCGGGGCGGCACTGCTGGCCTGCTGGCAGCAGCGGCCGGGCGTGGCCCGGGTGGCCGCGGCAGCCGCCGCGGCGACGTTCGCCGTCCACGCCGTTCGCGAGGCCATCTACCTCAGCCCGGGTCACGGCAGCGAGGAGCCAGCCGCCCAGTAGAATTCGGCGGCATGGGACGGCTGGACGGCCCGCTGGGACCGCTGAGTGCTGCTGGCGGGATTCTCTATGACAAGATCGCGGACCCCCGGTCTTTGGCTGCCAGACGCGATGTCGCGACGCTTACAGCGTCGAAGCTCTGATCGCAGGGCGTAGCCGACCCGCTGATGGCAGATCGCGCGCCTACCCGGCAAGTGCCTGGCTACAGCGCCGTGAACCTTCGCCTCGGCCGACGGCTGCCGCGCCCCGGTGAGGCCGGAGCGGTGGAAGATCAGTGAGCCCCGGGTTCCCGGGCGGAGGTGACTCGCCGCCGTCGCCGGCCCGGCGGCGCGGGTACCGGTCGGGAATGTCGCCCCAGCCCCAGTGCGGCAGCGGCGTGTCTGGCAGGATCCCCAGGACCTCGGCCGGGTCGGTCCGCCGCGCGCCGGCCGGGCCGGCGCGGCTGGCCCCGGCACTGGTGCTCGCGGTCGGGGACGGGGCGCTGGGGTTCTGGGCCGTGCTGCGCGAGGTCTTCCCGGGCCCGGGAACAGCGCTGCTGGCAGCGCGAAGTCGTCACCAAGGGCCCTGGCAGCCGCGCCGCCGGGCTGGCCATGGTGTTCGGGCTCTTCGGGGCCGCCGGCGAGCGGCGGGCTGACCATCAGCTTGCCGGTCACTGGCGGGGCTGCTGGCCGGAGTTCTCCGGTGATCGTCCTTTCGGCGCTGCGCGGGATGTCGAGCCAGCCATCGGGGCGCCGGTGACCACGGGCGGGTCCTGGCTCCGGGCCAGCATGACCGGCCGGGTTGCTTATCCCGCTCTGCTTCCGGGTCCGCTCATGCCATGATGTCCTGAACGCGGAATGTGACATCGTGATTACAGGGAGCGGGGGCGGGGCGTTGATCACCGGAAGCTCACGGGAGGGCATGCGCAGGCTCGCGGCCCGGATGGCGGTGCCGGCCGTGGCCGCGGGCTCGCTGGCTGTGGCCGGCGCGGCCCCGGCGAGCGCGGCTGCCCCGCACGGCCGCCCGGATGCCACCGCTGCCTGCGGGAGCTACTGCGACGACCTGTGGTCCCTGCAGCTGGGCCCCGGCACGATCCTGAATGCCCGCATCCCCGGAATGACCGGGCAGCCCGGCGGCGGCGGCCAGGCGATCAACATGCGGCAGGCGACCAGCAGCGACCCGAACGAGGA
Organism: Streptosporangiaceae bacterium; assembly: GCA_052143655.1. Lineage (GTDB taxonomy): Bacteria > Actinomycetota > Actinomycetes > Streptosporangiales > Streptosporangiaceae > CAVSUR01. Next base: position 1,401 of record JBKQSL010000233.1, read on the forward strand.
CTTCGTTCACCACAAGATCGGCGTGATCAAGGACTTCTGCCGGTCCGCCGCCCGTCCCGGCGCGGTCCTGTCCCCGGACTCGGTCGCCTGCGTCGACTATCGCGCCGACCCGGCGTACGAGCTGGACTTCGCCCCCGACGGCAACGAGTCCGGCTACTGCCTGGGCACCAGCGGAACCCCCTCGGCCGGTGCCAGCCTGACCGCGCGGCTCATCGCGTGCGGCACGACCACGGGCACGCTGCTGATCCCCGACCTGCGCCATATGAGCCAGAACGGCGGCCTGGTGCTCATCTCCGGCGCCACCACCAGCTTCAGCCACCCCGACGTGCTCACCGTGAACACCGGATCCGCCAGGCCAGCCAACCAGATCCTGATCGAGCCGGAGAACCTGCTCACCGGCGGTACCGTCGAGGACTCCCAGCAGTTCGGCGCCCCGACAGGCCCAGCCTGAGCCCGGCCGCCGATGACCGCCGGGCGAACGGAACAGCCAACCGGGCCCGGCGGGTGCCACCGGCCGCGGGCCAGGCCACCCCCTGCAGGGCCGACGCGGACTTCGAGAACGCCGGCTGCGCTACGACAAGACCATCCTCGATGACGGGCCTTATCACCCTTCATAATCGGCGGGCGGTCAGAAATATGAACTCCGAGCCGCCGATATGGCGCCAGATCCGTCGGCCGACACGATCATCCGTGCCACACCCGAACGGTCATTATGTGACCCACCCGGGAGGGAGATTGATCGAGGATCACCCACATAATGGCGCGGTGACGATTGTTGAGCGTTGCCGGTGAGCGTAAGTGGCGGGCTTCGACTGCGCGCGCCCGAGACCGCCGCTCTCGGCGCAGCGTGAGCGCGGCTGCTGGCACGGACGCGTGGTTGCGTTTGCGTGGAGCCCGTGGCCTGGGGTCTCCCTGACTCAGGCGCTGAGGCTCAGCCGGACGATCTCGGCGTTCAGGGCGGTGGCGAACACGGTCCAGCCGGCGTAGGGCACCTCAGGCGGGGGCGAGGCGAGCGGTCTTCCTCAGCAGCGCCATCCGGGCAGGGAAGATGATCTCGGTGCGCTCGCGCTCGAGTCCGTCGCAGATGGATCGTGCGGCCTGGCCGGCATCGATGATGAAGGGCATGGGGAAGGGGTTGCCGGCGGTGAGGTCGGTGCGGACGAAGCCTGGGCAGATCGTCGTCACGTGCACCCCGGTCCGGGCGATGTGGACGCGCAGGGACTCGAGCAGGTTGACCTGTGCCGCCTTGGCCGCGCCGTAGGCTTCGGAGCCGGCCAGCCCGCGGT
>JBKQSL010000234.1:0-6718 GCA_052143655.1 Streptosporangiaceae bacterium
GGGGTTGAGAGGAGAATAGCGTGCCCGAGATCGTGGCTGTCTTGCCCAAGTACCTGCAGATCGCTAATCACGTTCGCGAGCAGATCCTTCGCGGTGATATTCAGCCGGGGTCGGAGGTGCCCAGCGAGAGGCAGCTCGCCGATGACTGGAAGGTGGCGCGGCCGACTGCGACCAAGGCGCTGCAGGTGCTTCGGCAGCAGGGGCTGGTGGAAACCCGCCCTGGCCTGGGAACCTTCGTCCGCGACGCCCAGGCGCACCGCCGCGCGAATTACCGCTACCACCGCTACCGCGAGCGCGGGGCGCAGTACGCCCCGGACGAGTCTGTCGAGATCGTGGCGGCAGGCGTGGTCGCGGCGCCGGGATACGTCGCGGAGGCCCTGGGGCTGGCGCAGCCGACGCAGGCGATGATGCGCCGCCGGGTCATCTCCCGGCAGCAGCACGGGCCTACCGAGATCGCCACGTCGTGGTGGCCGCCTGGCCTGGAACAGGTGGCCCCGCGCCTGCTGGTACGCGAGTCGCTGGGCGGGATCGGCAGCGTGCGCTACGTCGAGGCCGTGACCGGCCGCCACGCTGTCTACGCACGTGACCAGGCATCCGCCCGGCTCGCCACCGACGAGGAAGCCGAGGCGCTGGCCCTGCCGACGCCCGCGGCGGTTCTGGTGTACCGCCACACCGTGCATGACCAGGACGACCAGCCGCTGGAGTTCGCCGAGGCCATCTACCCGCCCGGCGTCTGGGCCATCGAGCAGGAGTACCCGATAGAAAGCTGACCCTGGGCCGACGTGCAGACGCAGCCGCGCTCCTTGACGCATCGCTGGCATATGCCACTATCTAGGTACTGGCGTATGCCAGCCCCCGAGATAGGAGGTGAGGGCGATGGCCCTTCGGAACGGCTCGCGGTTGCACGTGAGCATGCAGGATGTGTTCCCGCACGGCTGCCATCTGGTGCCGGAATCGATCGTGGAGGCGCAGGACTACGACGAGAACACCGGCCGCCGGTCCCCGGCGGTGGACAAGCACACCGGGCAGCGGGTGTTCTCCTGCCGGGTGATGGACATGGACCCGGAGCTGGAAGGCCGGTCCCGGGAGACCGTCGTCAAGATCCTCTCCGACCGGATGCCGGTCCCGCCGACTAGGGCGCCGTTCGAGATGGTCGAGTTCGAGGGCCTGCAAGTGACCCCGTATGTGGACACCGGCCGGTGCCAGGGCCGGGGCCGCTGCGGCGCGCGGATGGCGTTCTCGCTGCGCGCCACCGGCATGAAGGCCGCGTCCCGGCCGGTGGCCAAGGACGCTGCGTAATGCCCGCCCGCCGGGTCACCATCGTGACCGTGCCCGTCGATGGCCGGTCGGCGGTGGCGTTCGAGTCGTACCGGGACCGGACCCCGCTGCTGACCATCCTGGCTGCCCGTCCCGGGCTGCTGGTGACCCTGACGCTGCCGGAGCGGATCGAAGCCGGGCATGTCCGATTCGCCCGCGAGCTGGCGGACTACGCGACCCGCTATGCGGTCGAGGTCGAGCGCTCATGGCGCGGTCTCCCCGCCCTGCCGCGCCCGGCGGCCAAATCAGCCTGACGCTCTGGCCCCGGCCAGTGATGACAGCACCGGCCGGGGCTCCCAACCCTTCTCCACTCCCGAGGAGAACTCAGGAAGGAACCCCCATCATGACCGACCAGCCTGCCCGGGTCACCCCGGCTGAGATCGCCGCCCTGCTCGACCAGGCCCGCCAGCTCACCCCCGGCGCGGACCTGACCGACCTGATCGCCTACCACGAACACAAAGCACAGCTGCTGTCCCGGATCGCCGCCGACCTCGGCACGACCGAGGCGCACGAGGTAGCCGCTGACGCCTGGCATTACCTGGGCGGCCTGTGCCGCCGCGCGGACGCTACCAACGCAACGGAGAGGACGCCGTGAAGATGAACACGTTCTCCGGCGACCAGATCGCCCAGGTCAACAACCCCGACCCGTTCGCCGTCCCGGTGTGGCGGTCCCCGGTCTACCACACCCCCGGCTGGATCATCACCATCGTCCAGATCGCCCGCGCGCTGAAGGCCCTCGGCGCGTTCGCCGGCCGTCACCCGTTAGCCACCCTGACCGCCCTGCTGCTGGGCCTGGCCTGGCGGCAGTACGGCTGGCCCGGCCCCATCGCCCTGGCCGCCGCCATCGTGGCTGTGCTCGCTGTCTGGTGGTGGCGGTGGCGGGCCTCGTTCAACCGGCACGTGACCGGCCGGGTGCTGGGGAAGTGGCGGCGCTGGCACTACCAGCGGCACTGGACCGCCGTGATGACCATCGGCCGCCTCGCCCCGCTCTACCAAGGTCGGCTGCTGCTGCCCGTCCTCGGGAAGATCACCTCCACGCCGTACACCGACCGGGTGCTGACCGGCATCGTGTCCGGCCAGTCCGCCGACGATTTCGCCCGCCGCGCCGATGCGCTGGCGCACGGGTTCGGGGCGCTGCTGTGCCGGGTCCGTACCGCCCGTCCGGGGTGGCTGGTGCTGGAGTTCGTCCGCCGCGACGCCCTGGCCGCCATCATCCCCGCCCTCCCGATCCCTGCCCACGTGAATCTCAAGGCCCTGATCGTGGGCCGGTGCGAGGACGGGTCACCGTGGACGATCCGGCTGCACGGCACTCACCTGCTGGTCGCTGGTTCGACCGGGGCCGGGAAAGGCTCGATCCTGTGGGGCCTGATCCGCGCCATGCTCCCCGCGATGCGGGCCGGCCTGGTCCGGGTCCTGGGCGCTGACCCCAAGCGGATGGAACTGTCCTACGGCCGGGAGATCTTCGACACCTACGGCACCTATGCCGCAGACCCCGACGGCATCGCCGCCATGCTCGCCCAGGCCGTCAAAGACATGCAGCACCGCGCCGAGGCGCTGGGCGGCAAGCAGCGCGACCACACCCCCACCACCGGGCACCCGTTCGTGGTGATCATCGTGGATGAGGTCGCGTTCCTCACCGCCTACCACCCCAGCAAGACCCTCCGCGACCAGATCAAAGCCGACCTGGCCACGCTCACCACCCAGGGCCGCGCCGTCGGCTACTGCGTCGTCGCCGCGCTCCAGGACCCGCGTAAGGAAGTCATGTCCATCCGCAACCTGTTCCCCGACCGCATCGCCATGCGCCTCGACGAACCCGAACAGGTGGACATGGTCCTTGGCGACGGAGCCCGGGATCGGGGCGCTGCCGCTGAGCTGATCTCCGCCGACCCTGCGACCGGCGCCGGGGTCGCGTTCGTCCGCCTCGAATCCGACCCCGACCCTGTTCGCGTCCGCGCTGCGTGGGTGTCCGACCCCGACATCCGCGCCATGGCCGACCACTGCACTCCGGAAGTCGTGGACGCTGGCGAGCCGCTGGCGATCGGGGCGGGTGCTGCCGCATGAACGCGACCACGTGGCGGACCGATGACCCGTGCCCGGTGTGCGGCACCGGCCTGCACTACACCGACGACGGCATATCGGCCATCACCCAGGACTGCCCGCTGTGCGGCTGGTCGGCGACCTGGCAAGCCGACATGAACCAGGAGGCGATGTGACACAGCGGACCAGCAGAGCCGACCGGCTCACCATGCCCCTCGCCCGCGACGCCATCCGGGTCCTGGCCGAAGCCCGCGGCGGCTGCATCCGGCCCGTCCAGCTGCGCCGCACCAACCTCGGCACCGGGCAGGTGGATCAGCAGATCATCCCGTGCGGCTCCACGCTGGAAGCGACGTGCCCGGCCTGCGCGAAACGAGCCCGGAACCTGCGCGCCGAGCAATGCGGCGACGGCTGGCACCTCGAGGACGAACCCGACCCGCAACAGGCCGAACCCGACGAGACGCAGGAGTACTGGCTCACCCTGCGCGCCGAAGCCCAGGTCCGCCGCGACCACGCCGACGCGCACGGCGACGACACGGCCGATCTCGATGAGCTGATCGGGGAACTGGACGACGAGCTCGCCCGCGCCGGAATCCGCGGCACCATCACCCGCCACACCGGCAGCGGTGCCAGCAAGAACGGCACGCGGCGATCCCGGTCCACCCGGCGCCGCCAGGACGCCCCCCAGCTCCCCAAGCGGCCGGTCACCGCCCGGACCACCGGCCGGGTGTACACCGCGCCGGACGGCAAGACCTACCGGCCGTCGATGTTCCTCACATTGACCTGCGACAGCTACGGCAGAGTCCGCGAGGACGGCACCCCGGCTGACCCCGGGTCGTATGACTACCGGCGGGCCGCGCGGGATGCGGTCCACTTCCCGGCGCTCTTCGACCGGCTCATCCAGAACCTGCGCCGCTACCTCGGCTACGACGTGCAGTACTTCGCAGCCATCGAACCCCAGCGGCGGCTCGCCCCGCACGCGCACATCGCGTTCCGCGGTGCCATCTCCCGCGCTGATCTGCGGCAGGTCATCGCCGCGACCTACCACCAGGTGTGGTGGCCATCCACCACCACAGTCCGATACGAGAATGACGAGCTGCCCGACTGGCACCCTGCATCCGGGAACTACGTCGATCCTGTTACCGGCGAGATCCTGCCGACCTGGGACCAGGCCCTCGACAGCATCGGCCCGGCCGATGAGCCGCTGCACGTGGCCAGGTTCGGGCCGAAGTTCGACGCCCAGGGCGTGCTCGCCGGAACCCGCGACTCGGCCCGGTGTATCGGGTATCTGACCAAGTACCTGACCAAGCAGATCGCCGGATGCCACACCGCCGACACCGACACTCAGCGGGCGCACGCGGACCGGCTCATCGCCGCGCTCCGGTACGAGCCGTGCTCGCCGACGTGCGCGAACTGGCTCCGGTACGGCATCCAGCCCAAAAGCCCCCGGGCTGGGCTGATCCCCGGCCTGTGCAAGGGCAAAGCCCACCGCCCGGAGAACCTCGGCTACGCGGGACGGCGCGTCCTGGTCTCCCGCAAATGGTCCGGCAAGACCCTCGCCGACCACCGCGCCGACCGCAAAACCTGGCTCCTAGCCACCCTCGGACTGCCTGCGGTCGATGACCACCGGTACCGCTGGGAACGGGTCAGTCCAGCTGACCCCGACCATATGCCCGCCGCCCAACGGATGCTGCACATCCTCACTGACCGCGCCCGATGGCAAGCCGCCCTCGCCGAAGCCCGACGCAAAGCCCAGGAGGCTACGGGCGATCTTTCGGCAACTAGGAGCGCAGCATGACCATTACCCAGGCCCCGCCTCTCGGCAAGCAGCTCTATCGGGTACCGGAGGCAATGACTCTGCTGTCTATGAGCCGCAGTGTGATCTACGAGCAGATCCGGTCCGGCCGTCTTCACTCGGTCACGCAAGGCCGGATGCGGCTCATCCCCGCCTCCGCGATCACCGACTACATAGCGCTCCTCGAACAGGAAGCGCGGGCCGCCTGATGGCAGCGCGACGCAGCAGGGGCGACGGGGGCCTCTCGTGGGACAAGACACGGCAGCGCTGGGTCGCCTCGGTCACAGTGGGCTACTCCCCGAGCGGAAGGAGGATTGTCCGGAGGGCCAGGGGCAAGAGCAAGACTGCTGCGCAAAGGGCACTCAAGGAGCTTGTCCATGACCATGAGGACGGGTTTCCGATTGCCCCGCACAACTACACTGTCGCTGATGCGGTGCGCGAGTGGCTGAAGTTCGGACTCAGCGGTCGTGCTGAGGCAACCATCGAGAAATGCACCATACTGGCCAACACGCACGTGATATCGGCTCTCGGCGCGCGAAAGCTGCGCGACCTTTCGGCAGACGATGTTGACCGATGGCTTGCCGATAAGGCACAGAGTCTGAGCACCCGGACTCTTCGGGAGACGAGATCCGTTCTCAAACGTGCCGTGACACGGGCTCAGGCTCGGGACAAGGTGAAGCGGAACGTTGTCTTGCTCTGCGAGGTGCCCGAAGGTCAGCAGGGCCGCCCGTCTAAGTCCCTGACGCTGAGCCAGGCGGAAGCACTGCTGGCCGCTGCGCAGGGCAACGCGATGCACGCCTACATCGTGCTATCCCTCCTCATAGGCGCTCGGACCGAGGAGCTTCGAGCACTCACCTGGTCTCACGTGGACCTAGACGGCAAGCCAGCGGCCGACGGCAGACCAGCTAGTCCACCATCGATCATGGTTTGGCGGTCCGTACGAGCAGGAGGCGACACCAAGACCAGGAAATCACGGCGGACGCTGGCGCTTCCTCAGAGATGTGTGGACGCGCTGCGGGTCCATCAAGTCCGTCAGGAACAGGCAAAGCAGGCCGCTGGCCGTCGGTGGCAGAGCAACGAGCTAGTGTTTCCCTCCGGAGTTGGCACCGCGTCGGACGCCTCTCACATGCGGCGCAGCTTCCGCAAGGTGGTCGAGTCGGCCGGACTCGATCCTGGCCAGTGGACGCCCAGGGAGCTGAGGCACAGCTTCGTCTCGCTGCTGTCGGACGCTGGCGTTCCCGTGGAGCACATCTCTCGCCTGGTCGGGCACAGCGGGACGACGACGACAGAGACTGTCTACCGCAAGCAGCTACGTCCGGTGCTCCTTGAGGGAGCTGGCGCGATGGACCGCATCTTCCCGGAGGGAAAGCCGGATGTTTAGTTACTCACTTAGTTACTCAGTGACGATCAAAGGCCGCCTGCAATCCTCGCAAGCAGCCTCTGAGCTGGTCGGGGTGGCCGGATTTGAACCGGCGGCCTCTTCGTCCCGAACGAAGCGCGCTGCCAAGCTGCGCCACACCCCGGTTACCGCCCGAGCAGTCTAGCCGATCCTGGGAACCAGCGTGAGCAAGG
>JBKQSL010000235.1:0-4700 GCA_052143655.1 Streptosporangiaceae bacterium
GGTTTCGGCGCGGCGGCGGGCTTCCTGGTGGCCTGCGCCGGGGCCTTCTTCGCGGGGGTCTTCTTCGCGGCGGGCGGGGCGGCCTCGGCCAGTGCCGTCAGGTCGACGACGGAGTCGTCTCCGCCGAAGCTGTTGGGGAGGTAGGCGTCGGCAGCCCAGTCGTTGTCCCACCGCTGCCCGTCGAGCAGGTACCGGAACCGGTAGGACCGCCCCGCTTCGAGGCTGACCGTCAGGCTGAACCCGCCCTTGGCGTCGCGGCGCATGACGCCGGCGCCGGCCTGCCAGTCGTTCCACTCCCCGCACACCGCCGCGGTCTGGGCGCCCACGGCAGGATCGAGGGTGAATGTGACGGCGGCCTTGCCGGCCGCTCCCCTGGACTTGATCATGCTCGCCTCCGCTCTGCCGGGCCTGCGCATCGGCCCGCGCCGGCTCGCTGCCCGGCGCGGGCCCCGCGACCCGGGCGCCTGCTTCCTCCTGCCAGCCGTCGCATCGTATCCCCACGGCGGCCTCCGCCACAGGATCCGCGCCGATGCGGCCCGCCCGCGCCTGCCTGCCCCGGATAAGCGGGACAGGCAGCGACTGCCGTCACCAGCCCGGCCCGGGCTTGCGGCCAGCGGCACCGGAATGACCACGCTGCGGGGGACCTCGAGTCAGCCGGGACCTGCCTGGCACCGGGGCGCCGCGGGGCAGGCGTGCCGCGGCCCGGCATGGTGAATGCTGACGCAGGCGCCGCGGGGACCACTCGCCGGCTCGGTCAGCAGCGCGTCAGCATGCTCGGCGAAGTGCCGGTGCACCACCGGCCAGCTGACCTGGTACTGGGCGGCGACCGAGGCCACGCCCTGCCCGGAGGCGACCGGGGCTGCCACCGCCCGGCGCAACCGCCCGCTTCTCCACCGCGACCCCGGCAAGCGTAGCTTGCCTGTGCGCGAACCTGGGGATTACTTGTGCAAGACCGCGGTAAAACTGTGCGCAACATGCGGATAACGCCGGGGATCCCCGGGTGCCCGGGCTCGCGGCAGGGCTGTTAACTGGGATAATGCCGTCCACAGCCTGTGCATTAAAGATGGGCTATCAATGTCCACGCGCAACGCCGCAATAGCCGATAAATAAGCCGAACTCTTACCGAATGTTGATCGGATTGTGATTCGGTGGCAGGACCGTGGTGATTTGAGAGCCCAGACGGTGAGCCCGGACGCTTTCCGGGGGAGGAGAAGCGTCAAGGCCGCGCCCAGCATGGCCGCGGCCCGCCCTCGCTGGCACCTGCGCCGGCCCTCTCGGGTCAGATCACTCCCGGCGCACGGCAGCGCGCCCCAGCTCACCTGGAGACCTGCGCATGAAGCTCAAGATCTGGCACGACGAGGCCAGCACGCTCGATACGAACGGCTGGCACGAGACAAGCGACTGGCGTGAGATGAACGACTGGTTCGCCGAGCTGCGGGACGACGACGGTGCCGACCCGGCCGGCCATGGCTGCGCTGAGCTGGCAGGCGATGGCAGCCCCAGTCCGCGAGACGCCGGCGCCCCGGCTGCCCGCGGGCCCGCTGCGGATGCCATGGGCAGCGGTGGTGCACGGCTGACGCAGCGGGCCGTGATCGGCGACCAGCTGCGGCTGCCGATCGCGTGGTGCGAGATGGGGCCCTGCATCTCCTACCACGCTGATCCCGCCGCGCTCGGCGAGGCCGATATCCGCGGCCGGGCTATCTCGGCCGGCTGGCGCATCGACGCCCTCGGCCGGCTGGCCTGCCCAGGATGCCAGCAGGCCAGCCCCGGCTTCCGGGCTGCCTGCCCGGTCGCGCTGCGGGACCGGGACGCGGCCATCACCAGCACCGCGTCGATGGCCGCCGCCGTCCGCGCCGACGGCACCGCCGTCGGCCGGGCCGCGCGCACGGCAGGAGCGCTGGTCCCGGCCATTGCCCGCCAGCCCGCGAGGCCCGCGGCGACAGCAGAAACCCCCCAGCCGTGCCTGCTAGCCGAGACACCCGCTCAGCGGCAGCGGCGCACATCCATCCCGCGGCATCGCCGCCGCGAAGCCCTCCCTGGTCAGCAGGGAGCCGCCCGCTCACACCGGGCCGCGACGGCGTGATCACCCAGATACCGAGCCTGGCCGCTCCCGGGACGCGGAGACGCCGCGGACACGGCGCTGCCGACGGCGGCCGGGAATCCACTTCAGGTCCGTCGACTGGCGCAAGACGGCTTCTGCGCGCCACATCCGGCGCCCGGCGCTTCCCGGCCAGGTGCGGGCTCACCGATGTGGCCTCGCTGCGTGACCGGCCGTCCGGCCCCGCGCACGAGAACCGCCTGATCGGTGCGTTGGGCGCGCCTTCGGTACCCGGTCGTGCGCTGGCCGCATGAAGGTACCTGCCGCTGCGAGATGACCTCGTCAGCACCCGGCTGGGTCGGGACGTTCGACTCTTTCATCAGGAATCCGGCAGAGCAGCCTGGAGACATGACATAGGCAATGCATCTGGCGAGGAGGCGATCAAGATGTCCGCCCGTCATCCGCACAAACCACACCACACCACTGTCCACCTGCGTGCGTGGCTGCACCGCTGTAATCCGTACTCCTAGCACCCCGGCGAAGAGTCTGACCACGAGCAGCGCGCACGGCGCTGCTGACTGCCGCGGTGCTCCAGGCGATCCGCCCGCGGGGCTGAACCGTGTGCACCAGGGGGTCGCTCAGGGCAGCCCGAAAGCAAACGCCGCAACAGGCAGCCGCCGATGGCGGATGGCAGTTGCGGTGGGTGGCCCAGGCGGGCAGGAAATGACACGTCGATGTCCCATTTCAGAGGGTCATAACGGAACGGAGCCCGCCGATGGCCGAGATCGCACAAGAGGTCCGGATGTGCGCGTACCCCGGCTGCGCGAACGAGCCGCAGCCGGGGGAAGCGGGGGCGAAGCCGAGGTACTGCGGCCTGCCGGATCCCGTGACCAGGGAGCCGCATACGGCGCTGACGGCGTTCCGGCGGCGCCAGGAGCTGTCCCGGCAGGGCGGCGGGCTGGCCGAGGCGGAGAATCCGGGCCGCCGGGGCGCTGCGCTCTGGCATCGCCGGGCAGCCCGTCAGCGCCGTGAGCAGGCCGAGGCTGACGCTGAGGAGGCGCGCTGCGCGGCGCTGGAGGCCGACGGGAAGCTGACAGAGGCGCTGGCTGCGGCGGCCGCAGCCGGGCAGGCAGCCGCGGCCGCCCGCGAAGCCGCGCGGGAACGGATAGCCGAGGCAGAACGGGCCGCGCAGGAACGGGTGCTCGCGGCGCAGCAGGCTGCCGGGTCGGCCCGCACGGAGCTGGACCGGGCCCGCGCGGAGCTGGACCAGGCCCGCGAGGCCGCGGACCGGCAGGTGGCCCAGATCCGCGATGACGCCGCGCGGGAGCAAGCCGGGCTGCGAGCGGCATCCGAAAACCGGATCGCGGCGGCAGAGGAGACCCGCGCCGCCCTTCAGGCCCGCGCCGAGCAGGCTGAGGCTGACGCCCAGGAGGCGCGCCGCGCGGCGCTGGAGGCTGACGGGAAGCTGACAGAGGCGCTGGCTGCGGCGGCCGCAGCCGGGCAGGCGGCCGCGGCCGCCCGCGAAACCGCGCGGGAACGGATAGCCGGAGCAGAACGGGCCGCGCAGGAACGGGTGCTCGCGGCGCAGCAGGCTGCCGCGTCGGCTCGCGCGGAGCTGGACCAGGCCCGCGACGCCGCGGACCGGCAGGTGGCCCAGATCCGCGACGACGCCGCGCGGGAGCAAGCCGGGCCGCGAGCGGCATCCGAAAACCAGATCGCGGCGGACGAGGAGGCCCGCGCCAGGCACACCACGGATGAGCTGGAACGAGCCCGCGCCGACCGTGGCCAGGCCGCCGGGCAAGCCCCCAGAGGAGCGGCACGCCGCCGTCGGCGCGCGACAGGAAGCCGCCAGGAACCGCGGAGCCAGGCCAGCCCCCCGGAGCCGCCAGAACAGCCATTGAAATGAGATCTTCCCCCCGCGGAAAGGGAGCGGGACCAGCGGCGCTGCTGGTGGCCGCCCCCAAAGCTGGCCTGAAGGAGGCCACGATGGACGAGTACTTCGTCTGGATGACGACACGCCAGATCAAGCCAGGCAGGCTCACCGACATAGAGAGGGCCTGGCGGCCAGACGCGCATCCCGAGGGCATGCTGCGCGCCTATGCGTACTGGTCTGAGGACGAGAAGCAGATCATCGGGGTGTCGTTCTGGGCCGCAAAGGAGTCATGCGAAGCGTGGCGGGCCTCCGAAGCGGAGACACGCCGGCGGGAGGCGATGGCTCCGCACATCCTTGCTGAGCAGGAAGCGTTCTACCGGGGACGCGAGCTCGTCGTGCCAGCCCGCTAGCAGCGACCTCCGGGACCGCGACACGCGAGCCGAACTCGAGGTGAGAGCGCACCGCCTTCCCGAAGGGCTCGTCGTCGGGCAGGCATGCCTCGTCGAGCGTGTCAAGGTAGGAAGCGACGAAGCGGTTCATCGGCCGGCACGTCCAGCTCGCCGGAGACTGCCTGAGCCGGCCGCTGGCGGCAGCCGCCAGGACAGGGAGGCACAATGACCGGTGGGCTGGTGCTGCGACCGGGCGCGGGCCGCAAGATCCAGGGCGCGGGCATGACGCTCAAGGTGGGCGCGGGGCAGTCCCGGGCCTGGTCGGCGTTCGAGGCCGAGGTCACGCCGGGCTTCGACGTCGGCGCGCATCTGCATGGCGAGGCCGAGGAGCTGTTCTACA
>JBKQSL010000236.1:0-4027 GCA_052143655.1 Streptosporangiaceae bacterium
AGAAATCGCGCGGCCATCCCGGTGGCGCTGGCTCGCGCTGCTGCTGTTTCCCGCGGCTGCCGCCGCTGCCAGTGACGTCGGGCAGAAAATGGCGCGCGCCGACCACGTCGGCGACGTGCTCTTCGCCCTGGCGCTCGGCAGCTGCATCGCGGTCCGGCGGCTCGGGCCCGGCTGGTCGAAGGCTGCCGCGATCGTCACGCTTCCGTTCGTCGCCGCCCTGGTCACCCCGTTCAGCCCGCAGGGGACGGCGAGCAGGGCGCTGTGGTCGGCAGCCATCGCCTTCGCGGCGGCGGTCCTGACCATCGCGACCGTTGCCATCGCCCGGCGGCTGCGGCTGGTCGCGGCCGCCGCGGCGGCGCCGCCGGCCGGCCGGACCCGCGGGCGGCTACGGCCCAGCGACAGGCTGGCTGTGCAGATGGCGGTGGCTGTGGGGGCGGCCTTCGTAGCCGGCCGTCATTTCCACTCTGACCACTGGCAGTGGCCCGTGCTGACCGCGTTCATCGTGTGCAGCGGCAACGCCGGGCGCGGCGACGTCGTGCTCAAGGGCCTCCAGCGCGCCGCCGGCGCGGCCGCGGGAACGGCCGCCGCGACCATGCTCGCGGGATACTTCGGGGCCGGCAACAAGACCGCGGTAGTCATCATCTTCTGCATCCTGACGATCGCCGTCTGGCTGCGGCCGGTCAACTACGCCTACTGGGCGGTCTGCATCACCGCCGCTCTCGCGCTGATCTACGGCTATTTCGGGCAGGGCGGCACGACCGTCATGGAACAGCGCCTGGAGGGGATCGCGATCGGGGCGGCGATCGGGATCGGCGTGTCGTGGTTCCTGCTGCCGATCCGCACCATCGACGTGCTGCTCCGCCGTGCCGCCGTGCTGCTGGAGGTCCTGACCGACCTGCTGGCGGCGATCCGCGACCGGCCCGCCGCCGTCGGCAGGTCCCAGGTGCGCTCGGTCGCCGTTGCCGCGGCCGCGGTCGACGGCGCCGCCAAGCCCATCGCCGCCCGCGCATGGGTGGCGAAGGCCCTGCGCAAAGACGACCGGCTGGCAGCCCTGCCCGGGGCAGCGGCGGCATGCCGGGCTCCGGCCCGCGCCCTGGTGGAACTCACCCGCACCGACTGCGGGCTCGCGGCGCGCCCAGCAGTCGCCCCGGCCCATGCCGCCGTGCTGGCCAACGTGGGCCTGGTCCGGCAGTCGCTGGTCAGCCGGGTGGCCCCTGACCTGCATGCGGTCACCGAAGGCGGCGCCGGGTCAGCCGGGCCGGCCGGCGACCGAGCAGTGCGGGCGCTGGCCAGTCTCAGCGCCGCTGTCGGGCATATCGCCGAGGCAGTGAGCCGGCCCGGACCGGAGGGCCGCGATTGCGCCGGGCCCGTGCGGCCGCCGCTGCTGCCGGCAGCGGGCCGGCGCAGCGGTAGCCACCCAGGGTCAGGAGGGGAGCGCCAGCACCTCGGTAGCGAATTTGCCGCAGGTCATTCAGCAGCGCCGCCGAAGGCATCATGCCCGTTCGGGCAGGAATGCCAGCGGACGTCGTAGCCATTGCGCAGCAGGCCAGCATCAGGGCCGCCGCGCCCTGGCCGACCAGCACGCCGCCGCGGTTCGCCGGTAGCCTCCGTCCACGGTGATCGTCTGGCCGGCGATCCAGCTCGCCTCATCCAGGCACAGCATCGCGACCATGTCGGCGCTGTTCTCGACTGTGGTCTGCCTCCCGTCCGGCCAGGGGGAGATCCCCTGCTCATGCAGGACACCGCATCCGGGCCTGCTGCTGACCTGCGGCCGGCCCAAGGCCTGGGACCTAGCATTGTCAATTTATATAGATGAATGATATAAATGCGTTCATGCGCAGTAGTCCTCACAGGCCAGCCGCGAGCCCGGCGGCCGCGGGCGGCGATGAGCCGGTCAGCGTGGCCCTGGAGCGCCTCGGCAGCTGGCTGCGGCGGGCCGCGCCCGCCATAGAGTGGAACGCAGTCGCGCTGTCCACGCTGGCCGAGCTAGGCCGCCGCGGGCAGCTCCGGATCACCGACCTGGTCGCCGCCGAGCGGATCAGCCAGCCGGGGATGACCGGGCTGATCGGCCGGATGGCCGCGGCCGGGCTGGTCTGCCGGGAGCACGACCCGGCCGACGGGCGCGCCACCCTGGTCTCGCTCACCGCGCCCGGCGTCTCCTACCTTGAGCACATCCACCAGGTCCGGGCGCGCATCATCGCCGAGCAGCTGCGCAGCCTGTCCCCCGCTCACCGGCAGGCTCTGGCCAGCGCCTGCGAGGCCATGGACGCCCTCGCGGCACTGCCGCTTACTCGTGGAGCCCAGCACCCATGACGCCAGCCGACCGGACCGATACCAGGGTCACGGCCGCGGGCGGCACCCCGTCCGGGGTGGTCGCGTACTTCAGCCCGCACGCGCCGTTCCTGCCGGCCGCCGTGGTCGTGCTGACCGCAACTGCGCTGATGGCCTCGCTGCGCCGGGCGCTCAGCGAGGCCGACACGGCCGAGAGCCAGCCGGGCCACTCCGACCTGCGCGACGCCGAGGAAGAAGCGGCCAGCCTGGTACCCGGCGATCCGGACGAGGCGATCATCGCCGAGCACGCGCTGCGCAAGGATGATCTGTAGTCATGCCCGCCCGGCCCGACCTCCCCGACCTGCCTGACCGGCCCGACCCGGCCGGGCCCGGCGCCGAGCCGCGGCGGGACGGGCAGCGCGGCGCCGCCGGGGAGCAGCCCGCCGCCCGCCCGTCCGGGTTCGAGCTGGGCACCGACGGGCCGACCGTGATCCTCGTCGGCTTCGACGACTCCGACTCGGCCTGGCGGGCGCTGCACTACGCCATCGGCCTGGCCCGCAGGCAGCGCAGCCGGATCGTCGCCGTGTACGCCAGCCAGCTTCCTGGCTTCTCCTACGGCGGGACGGTGATCCCCGACGCCGCGATGTTCCTGCGGCCCGAGCTCGGGGCGGTGGTCGAGCGGATCGGCCGCGAGCACGCCGTCGAGGTGTCGTTCGTCTCCGCGGCCGGCGATCCGGCGTTCGTGCTGACCCAGGTCGCCGCCCAGTGCCGCGCCGACCTGATCGTCGTCGGCGCCAGCACCAAGGCCGGGCACCGCATCTTCGGCTCCATCGCGCTGCGCACCGTGCGGGCGCGGCGCTGCCCGGTCACCGTCGTCCCCTGAGCCCGCGGCTGGCCGGGCCTGCCGCCCCGGCCAGCGGACGCTAGAGGGCCAGGTCGACGATGACCGGGGCGTGGTCGCTGGGGGTTCTGCCCCTGCGGGCCTCGCGGTCGATCCAGGCATCGGTGACCGCGCCGGCCAGCGCGGCATTGGCGTACACCAGGTCGATTCGCATGCCCATGCCCTTGTGGAACGCGCCCGCCCGGTAATCCCAGTAGGTGAACGGCTCGCCCTTGGCGATGTGCGGGAGCACATCGGTCAGCCCGGCCGCCCGCAGCTGCGCGAGCTCCTCCCGCTCGGCCGGGGTGACATGCGTCGAGCCGGCGAACGCGGCCGGGTCCCAGACGTCAGAGTCAGCCGGGGCGATGTTGAAGTCCCCCATGACCGCGAACGGTCGGTCACCCGCCGCGTCCGCGGCGACCGCTGCCCGCAGCGCGGCCAGCCAGCGCAGCTTGTAGGCGTAATGCGGGTCCTCAGGGGTCCGGCCGTTGGGCACGTACACCGACTGCACCCGCACCGGGCCGCAGGTCGCCTCGATCGCGCGGGCCTCCAGGGTGCCCGGGTCCGGGTAGCCCGGATCGCCCGGCAGCCCGCGGGTGACGTCGGCCAGCCCGATCCGGGACAGTACGGCGACGCCGTTCCACCGTCCCTCGCCGTGGTGGGCGACCGCATAGCCCAGCCCGCTGACCGCATCGGCCGGGAACGCGTCCGCGGCCACCTTGGTCTCCTGCAGGCACGCCACGTCCGGGGCGGCCTCTTCCAGCCAGGCGACCAGCCGGGGCAGCCGGGCCAGCACCGAGTTCACGTTCCAGGTTGCGATCCGCACCCCGCCATCCAACCAGCCGGCGGCCGTCCGGGCCTGCCTGCCCGGCCCGC
>JBKQSL010000237.1:0-6504 GCA_052143655.1 Streptosporangiaceae bacterium
GCGGTGAGAACGGCCACCGCTTTTTCTGCTGAAAGATTTGAAATGGTGAGCGTGCCGGGTCCTGTGGCGGCGACCTCAGCCCCCGCGCCGGCTAGCGCCGTCATGGCCTGTGCGCGGGCGGCGGTGCGGACGGTGATGCGGTCGCCGGAGGCGGCGGCGATCAGGCCGGCGACGGTGGTGTCGGCGATCACCTTGCCGCGGCCGACGACGACCAGGTGGCCGGCGGTGTCCTCCAGTTCGCCCATCAGGTGGCTGGACACCAGGACCGCGCGGCCCTGCGCCGCGAGCGATCGCAGGAAGCCCTTCATCCAGATGATGCCCTCGGGGTCCATGCCGTTGAACGGCTCGTTGAAGATCAGCACCGGCGGGTCGCCGAGCAGCGCCGCGGCGATGCCCAGCCGCTGCCGCATGCCGAGGGAGTACCCGCCGGCCTTGCGGCGGGCGGCGGGCTCCAGCCCGGCCAGCGCGATCACCTCGTCGACCCGGCCGGCCACCAGGCCCTGGGAGTGGGCGAGCCACAGCAGGTGGTTGCGCGCGCTGCGGCCCGGCTGCAGCGCGCCCGCGTCCAGCAGCGACCCGACGTGAGTCAGCGGGTTCTGCAGCGAGCGGTACGGCCGGCCGCCGATGGTGGCGGTGCCCGCGTCGGGGGCGTCCAGGCCGACGACGACGCGCACGGTGGTCGATTTGCCGGCGCCGTTCGGCCCGACGAAGCCGGTCACCTGGCCGGGCTGGACCGTGAATGTCATCCCGTCCAGCGCCTGCACCGGGCCGAACCGCTTGCGCAGCGCGTCAATCTCGATACTCGCGTTCATGGGGGTGTCCTTAGCAGGCCGGCCCGGCCTGGGGCAGCGGGTAGGCGGGCGGCCGCTGCTCCCGGAAGGTGTCCAGGGGCGGCCTGGCACTGTTGCCCCGGATGGCGTTGCGGCGCTTGAGTTCGGCCCAGTACTCGGGGTCGAGGTAGACGGCCGGGTCCGGCCATGCCGCGGTCAGCTCCGCGGCCTGGCCGACGTACAGCCCGGCGTCCGCCAGCTGTCCGAACGTCATGCCGCACCAGGGATTGACGAACTTGGGGGCCTGCCCGTTCACCGATGCCGTCGCGCCGGGCAGGATGTCGCCGGCGCTGACTTTTCCGAGCCAGGTGCCCGCGGTCGGGATGACGGTGCCGCGGGGGCAGGCCGCGAGCCTGGGGAACACGCCGCCGGGATCGGCGGCCAGCGGCCTCAGGGGCATGATCACGTAGGCCCGGACCCCGGTCTCCTGCTCGATGAGCGTGGTGAGGGTCCGCCCGCGGGGCGTGTGGAGCAGGTGCATGCCGCCGTAGATCAGCAGCATCCTGCGGCCCTTGGCCAGCGACTGCCCGGCTAGCGACGCCGGGTGGGGGTCCCGCTGCGGGAAGGGGATCTGGCGGGCGCTGGTGACCGTGGACCAGTCGAACGGCGGGTCGCCGGCCAGCACCCGGATCTTCTTGTCCGCGGGCAGGGTCCAGTTGACCGCCCGGACCCTGCGGTAGACCTGCTCGTAGACCGGGGAGTCGATGAGGATGTTCGGGGACTGGGTGGTGCCGCGCCAGACCAGGCGCAGGCCGGCGTCGCTGACGGGCTCGCCTGCGAGGATGAACTTGTCGAGGGTGTCCTGGTAGAACGCGTTCCCGAACTCGACGATGATGTCGCTGGCCGCCCCGTACAGCCGGGGATCGCTGAGCATCGTCAGCAGCAGGTCGTGGACCTCCTGGCCCGCGTGCGAGTCGCCTATGGCGACCACCCGGTGAGCCTGGAACGCCGCCAGGACCGCCTCGATGAGGCTGCTGCCGGGTGCGGCGGGGGCCGCCTGGGCGTCCGGGGCAGTGAGCCCGGCCGCTGCTGCCGTGCCGGCCGGGGCGGTCAGGGATCCGCGCCGGTCCGGCCCTGGCACGCTGAGTGCGTTCACGGTGCGCTCCTGTTCTGTTTCCGCGAGAGGTGATCTGGGATGGGGAGGGACGGAGGCGGTTACGGGAAGAAGGTGCCGCAGTCGGGGGGCGCGGCGCATCGGCCCGCGGGCACATCTGCGCGGTGCCGCGATCTGCCTGCGGGCCTATGCCCGCGGGCAGACGACCCGGCCCCGCGAGGCGGCTACGATCGCTGCCGTGAGCATGACCTAGCAGGCTGGAGGGGGCCTATGATGATATGGGCATTCCCGTTGCTCGGCTGCGCCCTGCTGGCTTCCGCCCTCCTGCTGCGCCGCAGGCCGCTCACGGCGCTGGCCGTGCTGCTCGGCGGATCGGTGGCCGCCATGGCGCTGAAGTCACCGGTGCCGGCGAGCACCCTGCAGATCGTGGCCGCCTGCGCAGCGGGCATCGAGGTCTGCTACATAGCGGCAACACGCACCCGCAGAGTCTCGGTGACCGGGGTAGCGATGGCCGGCGCCGGCCTGCTGATCCTGCTCCTGGGGGTGCCCTCTCCGGAGTCCCACCGGGACGGCATCGTGGGGCCGACCGTACCCCTTGTCCCGATCGCCGTACCCCTGGTCACGATCATTGCCTGGCTCATCGGGAACTCGATCCGGCAGGCACAGGCCCAGGCCGAGCTGGTGCGCGCCCAGGCGGCCGCCCAGACCGCGATGGCGGAACGGCTGCGGATCGCCCGCGAACTGCACGACATCGTGGCGCACAGCATCGGCATCATCGCGATACAGGCAGGCTCGGGCCGCAGGGTCTTCGACGCCCGTCCCGACCAAGCACGCGACGCCCTGGCCGCCATCGAGGCCACCAGCAGGGAGACACTATCCGGACTACGGCGGATGGTGAAAGGCCTGCGGAACGCCGACCAGGAGGCCGGGCCGGGGCAGGCACCGCTGGACCCGGCGCCTGGCCTGGCCGGCATCGACCGGCTGGCCGCCACCACCCTGGACGCGGGCGTGCAGGTCGACGTGGACTGGCACGGCAGCCGGCAGCCGCTCCCGGCCGACATCGACGCCTCGGCGTTCCGCATCATCCAGGAGGCCGTCACCAACGTGGTCCGCCACGCCGGCACCGGCCAGTGCCAGGTCTGCATCGGCCAGCAGGACGGGCAGCTGGCCATCGAGGTCACCGACAGCGGGCGCGGCGACAGCGCGGCCGGGACCGGCTACGGGATCACCGGCATGCGGGAGCGCGCCGCGCTGCTCGGCGGCGACTTCTCCGCCGGCCCGCGCCCCGGCGGCGGCTTCCGCGTCACCGCCCTGCTGCCACTGCCCGCGCCGGCCCGATGACCATCCGGGTCATCCTGGCCGACGACCAGCCGCTGGTCCGTGCGGGCCTGCGCAGGCTGATCGACCAGACACCCGGTATCGACGTGGCCGGCGAGGCAGGAACCGGAGCCGAGGCGGTACAGCTCACCAGGGACACCGGCCCCGACGTGGTCATCATGGACATCCGCATGCCCGGCATGGACGGCATCGAGGCAACCCAGCTAATCACCGCCGGCGACACCCGCGCCCGCGTGCTCGTGCTCACCACCTTCGACGACGACGACTACGTCTACGGCGCGCTCCGCGCCGGAGCCAGCGGGTTCCTGGTCAAGGACATGGCACTGGACGACATCCTGACCGCGATCCGCGTGGTCGCCGCCGGCGACGCCATCATCGCGCCGGGCGTCACCCGCCGCCTGATCGCGCAGTTCACCAGCCAGCCCCGTCCAGGCCGCAAGCCCCGCGAGCTCACCGGGATCACCGACCGCGAGCGCGAGGTGCTCAGGCTGGTGGGCCTCGGCATGTCCAACGCCGAGATCGCCGCCGCCCTGTACATCACCGCAGGCACCGCCAAGACCCACGTGGCCAGGCTGCTGACCAAGCTGGACGCCAGGGACCGCATCCAGCTCGTCATCACCGCCTACGAGACAGGCCTGGTGTCAGCGTCGCACTGACAACACCGGCTGGCAGATCGAAGCGGCACGACTACACCGGTTGCAGCGCGGATCAGCCTGTTCTGGGTGCCCAAGCTGAGAGTCACGAACGCTGCGGCAAGCGCGCCGAACGGCGGCACTGCGCGCGTCAGCCGCCCGGTGCTGCAGTTACGAACCGTGACCCGTGGCCCCGCGTAGCGTCGCGGGGGGATACGGTTTCTGTGCTGGTGAGCCCCTGGTGCCGGTGTTGTGGTGGAGACGCTCTAGCTAAGCTAGCTGCCAGGTCGGTCGAGGCGGAAGATGCGGCTGCGCCGGGGGGTGCCGTCGCGGCGGACGCTGTGGTCCTGGCGGACACCGCGGTCTGTGGCGCCGAGCTTGCGGATCGCGGCGGCCGATCGCTCGTTCCGCTCGTCATATGCGCGGTCAAGCAGGGAGACCGGGAAGGTAGGCGCGCAGATAACCCAGATCTTTGCGTTACACCGGTGCGGCTACGGGCACGAGCGAGCCGCTCATAACGGCAGCTCCGGAGCGACCGTGACTCAACGCGAGGTCACAGACTGTGGCCGGTCTGGCGGTTTTCCGGAGTTTCGTGATGCCCGCCGGCAGGCAACTTCGGCTCGCCGGCGAGCAGCTGGTGCTCGCGCCGCCATGCCTGCTCGGCCGCATCAGCGGCGGCGATCTGGGCGTGGGTGTCCTCGGGGTGGGACGCCCGGTACCGGACGGCGGTGCGGATGAGCCGCAGCGGGGTACCCGTGTTGTCAGCGATCGGGCCGTGCAGCCTGTCGTCGGCCAGCTCAGGCTCGTGCTCCGGGCGGACTTGACCGCGCGGGCCGCGTCCCGCATGTCGGGGCTGCTGGCCAGCGCGGCCGGCCGTCGCGTGGGGCCAGGCCGGAACACGGTCCCCGGATGCTCACTCATGCGGAGGGCCTCATCCCACGAGCCGGCTTGCGCGGAGGACGGTGACATGCCAGGGGTTAGCCGTCACGAAGGAAGCCAGGTGCTCGGCCACGGCACCGTCAGTCCGCACCGCATCCGCGCCATCACCGGTGAGCTGCGGGCGATGGCGCGGACGCGGGCTTCGCTCTACGCCGTCAGGGCGATCTTTCGCCCCTTCAGCAGCAGCCAGAGCATGAACAGCGCCTCGCCGATGAACGTGAAGCTGGAGACGCTGGCCGTGTAGCTCGGGCTGAGCAGCCCGGCGATGCTGTCGATGAGATAGCCGCTGCCGGCGATGACGAGCAGCACGCCGAGAAGCCGGGGAACGTAGCCGGACCTGCAGGCCAGGTAGCCGAGGAGAACGAGGTACAGCCCGAACACGATCAGGCTGACCTTCCAGATGTCTCCGAAATCCTGGATCTTCTGCAGTGCCTCAGCCTGCCGGTGGCTGATGCTGAGCGGGGTCAGGTGCCGGGCGTTACTCAGCAGGGGAAGGACACCTATGAGCTGGCTGACGGCAACCGCGAAGATCGCGGCATAACTGATTCTCAGCCAGGCCGCAAGGGTCGCCAGGCCCTTGCGGACCGGCTCGAAGAACTTCAGGAGCGCCCAGGCCACGACGACATCCAGGATCACCACCGCCGCGAATGCGGCTATCGCGAGACGGAAGAGCCCAGCGGAGGCCAGGATGTGCCCGGCCGTCCGGGCCGCGTCGCCCGGGGTCACGAGGCGCTGGATAACGCCGAACCTGGCCGCCGGGGCCAGGACGGCCATGGCGAGAAGCCCGGTGCCCGCGACCAGCGCGGGGCGGCGCATCCGGCGGGCTGCCCCCGCTGACGGATCGACCGCCGTGGTCCTGGTGCCAGAAGGAGCTGATTGCGTAGTGGTCATGACCTGAGCCTCGTTCCGGTGTGACGGCCCCCTGGCCCTGGCGGTCAGCGGTGCGCGCCCCTTCGGGTTACCTTATCTTGTAAGGTACCTTACGAGATAAGGTAACCCTACAGTGTAAGGTTGTCAATGGGCAGCGGGACAACAGGCAGAGGAGGGCGACGTCCGTGGCGTCAGGTACCGGTCTGAGCAGGCACCAGCGCGCCCCGCTGAGCCGGGAGCGCGTGCTTCTCGAAGCGGTTGCCCTGGCCGACGAGGCCGGCCTGGGCTCGCTGACCATGCGCAGGCTCGCGGACCGGCTGCACGTCGAGCCGATGTCGCTCTACTATCACGTGGCCGGGAAGGACGAGATTTTCGACGGCATGGTCGATCTCGTCTTCGCCGAGGTCGAGCTGCCCCCGGCGGGCGCCGAGTGGAAGACGGCCATGCGCGACCGGGCCGCCTCCGCGCGCGCCGCGCTGCGGCGGCACCCCTGGGCCATCGGGCTGATGGATTCGCGGCTGAACGCCGGACCGGCAACGCTGCGGCACCACGATGCGGTCATCGGCTGCCTGCGGGGGGCCGGCTTCTCCATCGAGCTGGCGGCCCATGCGATCTCGGCCATCGACAGCTACCTCTACGGTTTCGCGAGGCAGGAGCTCAGCCTGCCCTTCAGCAGCCCTGAGGAGACCGCGGAGATGGCCGTGACCTTCCTCGAGCAGTTCCCCGCCGAGGCTTTCCCCCACCTCGCCGAGCTGACGACCCAGCACGTCCTGCAGCCGGGCTATGACTACGGCGACGAGTTCGAGTTCGGGCTGGACCTGATCCTCGACGGCCTCGAGCA
>JBKQSL010000238.1:0-4771 GCA_052143655.1 Streptosporangiaceae bacterium
CGGCTCGCCGCGCTGGCGCGCAGCAATGCACGGCTGCTCCTCCGCGTTGCCACCAGCGAAATGCCCGGCGCCGACCGCCGCGCGATCGGCCAGCCCGGGATGCGCGACGCCTTCCTCGACAGCTATACCGAAGCGTTCCGCCACGGCAGCCAGGGGGAGCGCTCCGCACTGGAGAAGTTGCCCGGCGGCCACCGGCGCGAAGACGCTGGCTAGGCTTGGCCGGTGCGGCTGTACTTCTGCGGTGTCCGCGGGTCGACCCCCGCGCCGGGCGCGGACTTCGTCCGGTACGGAGGGCATACCTCGTGCGTGGCCGTGGCCGATGACCCCGACGCGCCGCCCACGCTCATCCTGGACGCCGGCACCGGTGCGCGCCGGGTCACCGGTCTGCTGACCGGCCGGCCGTTCGCGGGCACGATCCTGCTCACTCACCTGCACTGGGACCACGTGCACGGGCTGCCGTTCTTTGCCGCCGCGGACCGCGATGACGCCACGGTGTCCCTGCTGCTGCCAGACCAGCAGGATGGCACCAGCGCCGAAGAGGTGCTGGCCGGTGGGATGTCGCCGCCGCACTTCCCGATCCAGCCCCGTGACCTGCGCGGGAACTGGACGTTCGGCACCGTCTCGCCGGGCCAGTTCAAGGCCGACGGGTTCACCATCGAGGCACGCCAGATCCCGCACAAAGGGGGCAGAACATTCGGGTACCGGGTCAGCGACGGGCGATCGGTCGTCGCCTACGTCACCGATCACTGCCCGACCGCGCTGGGCCCGGGGCCGCAGGGATGGGGCGAATACCACGCCGATGCCCTCGAGCTGGCCGCGGGCGCAGACGTGCTGGTGCACGATGCCCAGCTGCTGGCCGAGGAACTGGCGGCCGAGGCGGAGTTCGGCCATGCCGCGGCTGAGTACGCGGTGAGCCTGGGCCGCCGGGCCGGGGCCCGCCAGGTGGTGCTGTTCCATCACCGGCCGGACCGGACGGACGACGCACTCGACCAGGTAGCGCACCGGTTCGCAGCGTCGGCGGTCCCCGTCACGGTCGCCGCGGAAGGGCTGGTGCTCGATATGTGAGGCCACCTACCTCTGGCAGATGGACGAAGAGCTTAAGGCTCGCAGGCCGTACTCACGTGCCGCCAGGCCAGTTAGCATGGGCCGATGTTGGGGTGCCTGGCATGCGGGGCGGGGAATGCTCCTGGAAAGCGCTTCTGCGGCGACTGCGGCGCTCCTCTCCCGGCCACGTGCTCCGCTTGCGGAGATCTGGTCGAGACGGGAAGGCGTTTCTGCGGCGGCTGCGGGGCACCGCTGGGCGCTCGCGCCGCGGCGCCTGGAGCCCTTTTGCCAGCGGTCCCGCAGGTGGCTCGGATTGAGCCAGAGCGGTCCTGGCCCGAGCGTCGCCAGGTGTCGGTGCTTTTTTGCGACCTCGTCGGCTTTACGCCTTTTGCGGAGCGCCGCGACCCCGAAGACGTACGGGAGGTGCTGTCTGGGTACTTCGCGCTGGCCAAGGCGGTCGTCGCACGCTACGGAGGGGTAGTCGAGAAGTTCATCGGTGACGCCGTGATGGCGGTCTGGGGCGCGCCGGTGACGCTGGAAGACGACGCCGAGCGGGCGGTGCGCGCCGGGTTGGAGCTCGTCTCGGCGGTTTCTGCGTATGGCAGCTCTGCCAGCGTCGAGCTCGCGGCGCGGGCTGGCGTGGCGACGGGGAACGTGGCGACAGCCGAACGGCCCGGAGAGGGGCTTGTCACTGGTGACCGCGTCAACACCGCGGCGCGCATACAGGCCACGGCACTGCCGGGGTGCTGCTACGTCGACGCTGCGACCAGGCGGCTCTCTGCGAGCGCCATCGCCTTCGACGATGCAGGGAGCCATGCGCTAAAGGGCAAGTCCGAGCCTGAGCAGCTCTTCAGGGCTGTGCGCGTGATTTCCGGCGTGGGTGGCCACCAGCGCCCGGAAGGCCCTGAGGCCCCCCTGATCGGCCGTGACGTGGAGCTGCATGCCCTGAAAGAGCTCTTCCACGTGACGGTGGAGCGGCGAAGCCCGCGCCTGGTAGTGATCTCTGGTCCGGCCGGCGTCGGCAAGTCCCGTCTCGGCTGGGAATTTGAGAAGTATGTCGACGGGATCGCCGAGATGGTGCTGTGGCACCGTGGACGCTGCCTGTCGTATGGCGAGGGCGTCGCCTTCTGGCCACTTGCGGAGATCATCCGCCAGCGACTCGGCATCGCCGAGGATGACCCCATCGACGTCGCGGGCGCCAAGCTCAATGAGGGCCTGGCGCATTTCGTCGCCGAGCGTGAGCGGGGCTACGTCGGGGCGCGGCTGGCGCGGCTGCTCGCCGCCGAGACCCCTGGCGAGCGCGGTACGACCCTTGCCCGGGAGGAGCTGTTTGCCGGCTGGCGGCTCTTCATCGAGCGCATGGCGGCGGTGGCCCCGGTGGTGTTGCTGATCGAAAACGCCCAGCATGCCGACGAGAACCTGCTCGACTTCCTCGACCACCTCATCGACTGGACCCGCGAACTGCCGGTCTTCGTCCTGGTACTTGCCCGCTCTGAACTCAGCGAGAGAAGACCGGCCTTCGGAGCCGGGCGGAACCGCTGGATGATCTCGCTCGATCCGCTCGATCCAGCCTCGATGGGCCAGCTGATCGACGCGCTGGTGCCGGACATGCCCGGCCCGGCGCGCCAGATGATCACCTCAAGGGCGCAGGGGATCCCGCTGTTCGCCGTCGAGATGCTCTTGTCGCTGATCGATGCCGGCGTCGTCGTGGTGAAACAAGGCGGTTATCACCTGATCGGCGACCCCGGCCAGCTCACGGTTCCCGACGGCCTGCACGCCCTGCTGGCCGCCCGCCTCGATGCTCTCGGCCCATCGGCACGGCGCCTCGTCGGCGTGGCCTCGGTGCTGGGCTCGACCTTTCCGCCGGAAGCGCTGATCGCCGTTTCGGGACGCGAGGCGAGCGAGGTCCGTGCGTCACTTGGCGAGCTGGTCCGGCGCAACGTGCTCCAAGCTTCTGCCGACCGGCTCTCGCCCCAGCGCGGCGACTACCGCTTCTCGCAGGAGCTGCTCCGCCAAGTCGCTTACGAGACGCTCTCGCGGCGGGAGCGCAAGGCGCGTCACCTCGCGGTCGCGACGCATCTGCGCCAGGCATTCGCTACTGACGGCGAGGAGATTGCCGAGGTGATCGCCCGCCATTACCTCGACGCCCTCGGGGCAGAGCCCGACGACTCCGACGCCTCGGCAACCCGCGAGCAGGCGCTCTTCATGCTGGTGCGGGCCGCCGAGCGCGCCCAGCGCATGGGCACGCCAGGGCGCGCGGCCGCGAGCTTCGCCGATGCCGCTGAGCTCGCCGTCACCGGCCGCGGCGATGAGCCGAGCCCGGCCGGCGGCACCGGCAAAGTGCCATCTGGCGCCGCGGCGCTGTGGGAACGGGCCGCAGACGCCGACTTCGTCGCCGGCCGGCACGACCGGGCCGTCGAGCACGCCGACGCCGCCCGGCGGTACTACCTCGAGCTCGGCGACGCCCGTAGCGCGGCACGCGTCCAGGTCGTTGCCGGGCGTGCTCTGCTGCAGGAGGGGCGCCACGCCCAGGCCAGGACGTACCTTGCCGGGGCGCTCGACGGGCTGCGCGGCGAACCCGACGCCGACACCGCGAAAGCGCTCGCTGGACTTGCCAACCTCGAGCTCTTCGACGGGAACCCGGGCGACGGTGAGCGGCTCGCCGCCCAGGCGCTCGCCATGGGCGAAGGCCTCAAGGTCGGCGACGGGCTGCTCGCCTGGCTGTTCCTGACCCAGGGAAACGCGCAGATCTATGCCAACCGGATGGAAGAAGCAGCCTCGTCCTACCGCGAAGCTGCCCGCCTCGCTGAGCGCGCCGGCGAAGGCCTGCGGCTCTGCACCGCGCTGGGCAACCTGTCCGATGCGCTGAGCGGCTTCGATCCGGCCGCCGCGGCGGCCGCGGCACGGGCTGCCGCCGAGCACGCCCGCCGGATCGGCGCGCGCCACTACCTCGGCGGGTCCGTCTGGAACTTGAGCCTTGCCTTGCTCGAGCTCGGAGAGTGGGACGAAGTCGCAGCTCTCCTCGAAGCGGCGATCGACCAGGATGACCTCGGCGACGACGAAGCGATCCGCTGGGCCCAGGCATGGCTAGCGGCGCTCCACGGCGACAGCGAGCAGGCCAGCGCGATACTCCCCTCGCTCACCTCGCTGCGCACCACCGAGAGGATCGATGACCGGGCGTGGGGTGCCCTACTCGAGGCGTTCATCGCGTCGGCGCTCGGCCGGCCGGCCGACGCGCTTGCACACGCCTGCAGCGCCTTGTCCCACGCGCCGGCCATCGGCATCGGCCGCGAACAAGTCCGCTGGGCCTGGCCACTCGCAGCACGTCTCGCCGCCGAACTCGGCAGGAGCGCCACCCTGACCGAACTGCTCGCCCTGCTCGACACCCAGCCGCCCGGCCAGCTGCCACTGCTGCTGCGGGCCGAGAACGACCTCGCTCGCGCCCGGGCCAAGGCCGACGCCGGCGATCTCCGCGCCGGGCGTGCCTTCAGCGAGGCCGTTGCCGCCCTGCGCCGCGCCGCCAGCCCTTACCGCCTCGCCTGGGGCCTGCTCGACCACGCCGCCTTCCTTGCCCGCAGCGGGCAGGCCGCCGCGGCCCACGCCGCCGCCCGCGAGGCACGAGCCATCGCCAGGCGCCTTCGCTGCACGCCGCTCCTCCGGAGTGCCGATGCGCTCACCGAGGAGTTCGCCGACATCGCCGGGGGCTGAACCGGGAAGCGCGGATGCG
>JBKQSL010000239.1:0-7956 GCA_052143655.1 Streptosporangiaceae bacterium
GGGTCGTGCCAGGTCAGCAGCGCGCGCAGGCAGCGCCGCACGAGCAGGGCGAAGCCGAACCCGCCGAGCAGCACGGCCGGGACTCCGACGTACCAGATCACCCAGTACAGCGTGTCCTCGGCGTACAGCCGCCCGGGATCGACCGGCAGGTGCTGGAGGCGCTGCAGGTAGGCCACGTAGTTCACGGCGCCGCGGCTGCGCTGGCCCCGGACGGTCTGCAGGTACGGCCGGATCGCGAAGGCAACCAGCCCGGCGGCGGCCAGCACGCCGCCGGCCTCGGGTAGCCAGCACAGCGGGCGCCGGGCCAGGCCGCGCCGGATGAGCCTGCGCGCCCCGGGGCTGCGCAGCAGCTGGACGACGGCGATGGTCAGCGCGGCCAGCCAGGCCGCCGCCAGCCCGATCAGCTCCATCTGCGTCCGGATCGAGGCCATGAAGGGCCGCGCGAGCAGGTAGCCGTCCGCCAGCCCGTAGCCGATGCCGACTGCCGCCCCGCAGCAGAACGGGACGGTCGCGGGGCGCCGGGCCGCCGCCAGCACCCCGGCGAACGGGATGAGGGCCAGCAGCGGCACCAGCGCGGTCACGTCTGCGAGCACGGCCAGGCCGAGTGCCAGCCCGCCGAGCAGGGCCAGCAGCCGCTCCGCCGCCGGGCCGCCGAGCCGGCCCGCCCGCAGGGCGTGGCCAGCCCGGCCCGGCCAGCTGCCCCGGCCCGGCCAGCCGGGCCGGATCGCGGCCGGGCTGGCGGCCTGCACCGTGAGCGCGTCGATGACCAGGCACAGGCCGCCGAACAGCAGCACCTGAACGAGCGGCTCGGCGAACGCCGAGCGGCTCGCGTACTGCTCGGGCAGCGTCAGCGCGAGCACGGCGGCCCCGGCCGGCGCCCAGTGCAGTCCGACCAGCCGGGCGATAAGCCCGCCGAACGTGACGATGGCCAGCCCGCCGAGCACCGGGCTCAGCGCCGCGGCCGAGGAGATGCCCTGGGTCCAGAACGCCCCGGCCAGCAGCAGCGGCAGGCCCGAGGCGAAGCCGGGCACGACGACGTGACCGCTGGCGAAGAACCCGATGCTGGAGAACGCGAGACCCGGGCGGGCGCCGCCGAAGACAGCCGCCGACTGCGGGATGGGCAGCGAGCCGTGCTGGGCGATCCAGTAGGCGGCCTGCAGGTAGGCGCCAGGCGCGCGGCTGACGATGACCGCCGGCGAGTTCTCCGCCAGCTGCCAGGCGATGAAGCCGGCCGCGACCGCGGCCGTGCCCGCCAGCCCCCACCAGGACAGCCAGCGCCGGTACGGGGCCAGGTCCGGTCCGGGCCGCGGCCAGCGCGAGGGCAGCCCGCGCAGGCCGCCCGCGGCCAGCACTACGGCCAGCGGGACGGCGATCAGCAGGGCAGGCACCGGCTCGAAGACCCCGGCCAGCAGCAACGGCAGCGCCGGCAGCAGCCAGGCGATCACCAGGATGGCCGGCAGGACCGTCAGCCGGGAGAACGCGGCGGCGGCCAGCTCCTCGTCCTGGCGCCCGCCGCCGGCGGGTGCTGCGCCATCGGCAGGCGCTGGGCTATCACCGGGTGCTGCGCCATCAGCGGCCGCTTCGCCATCGGCCGGCACCGCGTCATCAGCCGGCGCTGCACCGTCCTCCGGCGCCGCAGCGTCCTCCGGCGCCGCACCGTCCTCCGGCGCCGCACCGTTAGCTGGCACCGCACCGTTAGCGGGCGCTGCGTCGTCGGAGGGCAGTGCACCGGCGGCTGGCCTACTATCGTCAGCCTGCGCTCCATCGGCCTGCTCATCGCCGACAGCCCCCTGCTCGCGGCCGACCTCGGCCTCGGGCCCGTCCTCGGCCCGTGCCTCGCTGTCACCTTCGTCCGCAGGCCCGGCGCGCGGCGCGCCGGCCGCCGGATTGCCCGGTACCCAGGACGACCCGGACTCGCCGGGTCCCGGGCTCGCCCCGCCCCGTTCCGGCAGCCCGGATTCCCCTCCGCCCGCCTCCGGCGGTGATCCGGACGCAGAACGGCGGCCGGGACGGTCTGCTGGGCGCACGGCTCCCACTGTATGGCGGCGCCGCCTGCGTGCCACTACCGGCGCGCGCCCCGGACGGACCCGGCCAGCAGCCGCTGACCAGCGCTGGAACGCTTTCTGCCGCCGCGAGGAAAGGGCTCGAAGCCGGCCGGGCTTGCCGGGAAGGTGCCCGGCGGCAGCCCGCCTCTTTACTTTCAGCAGGCCAGGCCGCCCGCCGGGAGCCCGTAGCATGGGCGCAATCTCGGGGCAAGCCGCCACCCCGCGCCCTAGGATCCATGCTCGGAGGAGCGATGAGCGAGTACGAGGAGCCGGAGACCGGAGGCTGGAAACAGCCGCCTGGCCGCCGACGCCGTCGTAGCGCACCGACCGGGGGTGCGGCAGCGGCACCGGGTTTCAGCATGGCGGCATCCTCCCCGGCTCACCCGCGGTACTCCCGCCGGATGAAGGTCAGCGGCGCGATCGCGATCTTCCTGACCTCCGTACTGGTACTGGGCTCACTGGCCGCCTACGTCAAGTACCGGGCCTTCTGGGACAGCATTCACCGCGTCAACGTCAGCGCCGACCTCACCCACCGGCCGCCCGGCTTCGGCAATGCGCTGAACATCCTGCTCATCGGCTCCGACAGCCGGGCCGGCAAGAACGGCCTGATCGGCGGCCGCAGCGCGCAGGGCCAGCGGTCCGACACGGTGATGATCGTGCATATCTCGCCAAGTCCGCACCACATCGTGGTGCTCAGCATCCCCCGGGACTCGGTGGTGCCGGTCTACCCGTGCGCGCCCGAGGATGGCGCGGCCGGACAGCAGGCCCAGCCCGGCACGGTCGAGCAGATCAACTCCACCTTCGCCTTCGGCGGCCCCGGCTGCCTGTGGAAGACGATCGAGCAGACCACCCACATCCGGCTCGACGACTTCATCGAGCTGGACTTCGTCGGGTTCGAGAACGTCATCAACGACCTGGGCGGAGTGAATGTCTGCCTCCCGCAGTCAGTCAACGATCCGATGTCGGGGCTGAAGCTGTCGGAGGGACGGCACCACATCTGGGGCAAGCAGGCACTGGCCTTCTGGCGGACCCGCGAGGACCTCGGCCTCGGCTCGGACCTGCAGCGCATCCAGCGGGACCAGTTCCTGATGATCGCGATGCTGCATGGCATCGAGAAGAGCGACCTGCTTGCCAGCCCGACCCGGGTGGCGAAGGTGATCAGCGACGCGGCGAGGGCGATGACCACTGACAGCGGCCTGACGCTCTCCCGGATGCTGCAGATCGCCGAGGGGATGCGCGGCCTGACCGGCAAGTCCGCGCAGTTCATCGAGGTCCCGGTGGTCGCCTACCCGCAGAACCAGAACTGGGTCGAGTGGACGCCGCAGGACAACGGCCTGTTCGCCGCGATCGCGCACAACGTGCGGGTGCCGAAGATGAAGAAGTCACCGTCCGGCAAGTCCGCCGCGGGCACGCCGGCGGTAGCCACGGTCAGCCCGGCGAAGGTGAACGTGGAAGTACTGAACGGCTCCGGCGTGGCCGGCGTCGCGGGCACCGCGTCTGCCGGGCTTACCAGCCGTGGCTTCAACGTGGCCGGCAGTACCAACGCGAGCAGCTTCAGCTACACCAACTCGGTGGTCCAGTACGCTTCCAGCGCCGGCCTGGCTGCTGCCAAGACCGTCCAGGCCCAGGTCAGCGGAGCGACGCTGCAGATGAACTCCGCCCTGACCCCGGGGACGGTGGACCTGATCCTCGGCTCCAGCTTCAGCTCGCTCGCGCCGAACAACCACCACCAGGCCCGCTCCACCCGCGTCGGTAACCTGACCAAGACCTACGGCGGGCTGACCGGCAACGCCAACGTCTGCAACGACAAGGCCGCCTTCGCCTCGTAGCCGAGCCGACATTCACCTCGCGGGGTAATCGCCCGCCCAATTTCCTGGTTTTCCGGTAGTTAATTAGCCTGGCAAAGGAATTCCTGGCTTATCAGAGCAGGCGGTTAAATCCCCGGCGGCGGGAAAGATCACCGGTCAGAACTATGAGCCGGAACGGGGACAGCGAGACCAGCGGACTCTCGTCGCAAGGGCGATGGCGGCCGGGGCGCCGCCGTGGCCAGCAGAGCCCGGGACGGCACCGGACGGCCCGCCGCATCGCCGCGTGGACCGCGGTCGGGCTGGTGCTCGTCGTGGTCGCCGCGGTGCTGACCGGTTACGTCAAGTACCGCCAGGTCTGGCACAGCATCAAGCGAGTGCACGTCACTGACCTGGGCCACCGGCCCCCGCAATACAGCCACTCGGCAATGAACGTGCTGGTCATCGGGTCCGACTCCCGGTCCGGCAAGAACCACAAATTCGGCGCCAGCATCCAGGGCCAGCGCTCGGACACCGTGATGCTGCTGCACCTGTCGCCGGGCCGTCAGCACGCCGTGGTGCTGAGCCTGCCGCGCGACTCGGTGGCGCCCGTCCTCGGCTGCCAGCGTGAGCCGGGCTTCCCCGGCCAGCAGGCCCAGCCCGGCCAGATCGAGCAGCTCAACGCAACGTTCGCCTTCGGCGGCCCGGGCTGCCTGTGGAAGACCGTCGAGCAGACCACCGGCATCCACATCGACCACTTCATCGAGCTCAACTTCACCGGGTTCGAGAAGGTCGTCAACGACATCGGCGGGGTGGACGTCTGCCTGCCCTGGGCCATCAGCGACCCGAATTCCAAGCTGCACCTGTCCAAGGGCATGCACCACGTCTGGGGCGCGGAGGCGCTGGCGTTCTGGCGGGTCCGCTACATCGGCGAGGGCTCGGACCTGCAGCGCATCCGCCGCGACCAGTACCTGATGGCCTCGCTGATTCATGGCATCAAGCGCAGTGACCTGCTGAGCAGCCCGGCGCGGATCTACTCGGTCGTCACCGACGCGGCGAGCGCGATGACCACGGACAGCGGGCTGAGCCTGGGCACGCTGATCAACATCGTGGAGAGCGTCCGCGGCCTGGCGCCGGGCTCGGTGCAGTTCATCGAGGCCCCGGCGGTGGCGTACCCGCAGAACCCGAACTGGGTGCAGTGGCCGCAGCCGCAGGCCCGGCGGCTCTTCATGGCCATCGCCCACGATCGCAGCATGCCGAGGACGACCCGCCGCGCGCAGACCGCGGCACCCAGCCTGGCGTCGGTCTCCGCCTCGCAGGCCCGGGTCGAGGTGCTGAACGGCTCGGGCGTACCCGGCATCGCCGGGCGGACCGCCGCCCGGCTGGCGAAGCGGGGCTTCAACGTCGTCGGCTCCGCCGACGCGGGCCGCTTCAACTTCAGCACGTCGGTGATCGAGTACCCGGGGAACGCGCAGCTGCCCGCGGCCTCGACCCTGGCGGCCCAGCTGAAGCACGTGGTGCTGCGCCAGGACCCGGCGCTGGCCACGGGCATGCTGCGGCTGATCATCGGCGCCGGGTACACCGGGCTGCGGGCCAGCCCGGCGCGGCACGCCGCGGCCGCCTCGAAGGCCACAGCCGGCTCCCCCGCGGCGTCCGCCTCCCCGTCCCCGTCCTCGCCGGCCTCCTCGGCCGTCCAGAGCCTCAGCAAGCGCTACGACGGCATCACCGGCAACACCAACGTCTGCCAGGACACCAGCGCCTTCACCGGCCCCGACGGCCACAGCTGACGGCACCCGCGTCCGGATGGCGCTGGCCCCCGGCCCGGCCCCGCCTTCGGCCATGATCCTGGTAACTCGTCAGGTCTATACGGCGCGGCGGCAAAACCGAAAATCCTGACCAGCGCCTCACTATCGAATGGACGGCCAGCCTCTAACCCACCCGCCACACCACCCGCCACACCACCCGGCAGCCACGAGCAGCATCACCCCGCCAGGCACACCAACCCACCCCCCGCCGAGGAACTCGCGACGACCCAGCCCAGGCGGCCCGCCCGCCCCCAACCCGCGTCGCGCACCGCCCGGCCCCAGCCCACACCGCCCTAGCCACGCCACCCAGGCCAGATAGAAGCACGCCCTCCGGGCGCACAGCCCCTCCAGCGGGCCTGCCCGGCCCGCTGGCAACGGGGGCACACCCGAAGGGCACCCGCATCACCAAGCTCTCCGCGCACCGTGCCTCAACCCCCTGGACAGGCTCCTGCCCTACCGCAACTGACACTCTCGATGCGAACTCGCGGCCCGGCGGTCACTGCCGGGGTTTGCGCAGCTCACATCGCCATCAGCGGTCGCTAAGTGGGACTGTAACTTCAACGGTGTAACTCCTGACAAACAAGGAGACACCAGTGACAGACGTGATGGCCAGCCAGGATCAGGATGGCCCGGAGCTGTCGGCGGCTGATGAGCAGCTGCTGGCCGAGCTGACCGAGCGGGCCCGCGCGGGCGGGCTGAAGCTGACCGGCGAGGGCGGGCTGCTGGGCAAGCTGACCAAGATGGTGATCGAGGGCGCGCTGGAGGGCGAGCTCGATGATCACCTGGGCTATGGCAAGAATGACCCGGCCGGCCGTGATGGCGGCAATTCCCGCAATGGCCACCGGGCCAAGACCGTGCTCACCGATACCGGGCCGGTGGAGATCACCGTGCCGCGCGATCGTGATTCCAGTTTCGAGCCGAGGATCGTGGCCAAGAGGCAGCGGCGGCTGACCGGGGTGGATGAGATGGTGATCTCCCTGTCGGCGAAAGGGCTGACGCACGGGGAGATCTGCGCGCACCTGTCGGAGGTGTACGGCGCGGAGGTATCGAAGCAGACGATCAGCGCGATCACCGACCGGGTCATGGAAGGAATGGCGGAATGGCAGAGCCGGCCGCTCGACCCGGTGTACGCGGTGCTGTTCATCGATGCCATTAACGTGAAGATCCGCGAGGGCCAGGTCGCCAACCGGCCTGTCTACCTCGCGCTCGGCGTCACCGTGGACGGTGAGCGTGACGTGCTGGGACTGTGGGCCGGGGAGCACGGCGACGGGGAAGGAGCCAAGTACTGGCTGCGGGTCTTGTCGGAAATCAAGAACCGCGGTGTCCGGGATGTGTGCATGCTGGTCTGCGACGGGCTGAAAGGCCTGCCCGACGCCGTCAGCACGGTCTGGGAGAAGACCATCGTGCAAACATGCATCGTGCACCTCCTGCGGAATTCATTCAAGTACGCCTCGAAGCGCGACTGGGCGCAGATCGCGAAAGACCTCAAGCCGGTCTACACCGCGGCGTCCGAGGCGGACGCGCTGGACCGGTTCGCTGAGTTCTCCGGAAAGTGGGAGAAGCGGTACCCGGCTATCATCCGGCTGTGGGAGAACGCGTGGGCGGAGTTCGTGCCGTTCCTGGCCTTCGACCGGGAAATAAGGACCGTAATCTGCACTACGAATGCCATTGAATCCATCAATGCCCGGCTACGGCGGGCCGTGAATGCCCGCGGGCATTTCCCCACCGAGCAGGCCGCGCTCAAGTGCCTCTATATGGCGATCATGAGCCTGGACCCGACCGGGAAGGGCCGCAAACGCTGGACCAACCGGTGGAAGGCCGCCCTCAACGCCTTTGACATCACCTTCGATGGCCGCCTGACCGCCGGACGGAAGTAGAACCTGCAAGATCAGTTACACCGAAGAGTTGACAGACCCCGCTAAGTGGTTAGCGCCACAAGTAACTGGGGGGTTCTCAGGCCGCCAGCAGCGTGGTAGTCGGCTGGGCTGGCGGGGCGGGCATCTCGACCTCGGTCCGCCTCAGCATCCGGGCGAGGCCGGCGCTGGTGAATTGGCTCTTCACAATCGAGGGTGTAGTCGGGGTCTGAAGCCGCCGGACTCGAGCAGTGATCTGGCGATGTAGTTGGTGAGGTTGCGGAATCCGAGTGCCGAGCCGCGGAGGTGCTCGAGTCGTCCATTGATCGCCTCGGTCGGCCCGTTCGATTGAGTCGTCGACTACACGTGAACCGGTAGATCAGGCTGGGCCAGAGCGGGTGCGTGTGGTTCACCCGTTCCATCCGTGGTTTGAGCGGGACCTGGAGTTTGTGAAGCGGCGCCGGAACTG
>JBKQSL010000240.1:0-4088 GCA_052143655.1 Streptosporangiaceae bacterium
AGGATGGCCGCGGCGGCTGGCGTCATGCCCCCATCCTACCGCAAGTTTAACAGTTTTCGCATAACAAGGGCATTAAGGAAACCGCAGGCCAGGCGGCCTGCGGTTCACCTACTGCCGGAGGTCTGAGGCTCATCCGTTATCCCATATCCATCGGGAGTGACGTTCTGTGTTCATGTTGGATGGCAGGTAACACCAACCGTGTAGACGGTAGCTATGGAGCGCGGTCGTCGCCGCGGAGAAAGGCACGACGGGTCCGTTTTTACGGTACTTTATGCTTTCTTGGTTGTTCGTTCACCCCGAAGTGTGGCCTCGCGCCAGGCGGTATGATGCGGCCGATGCGACTGACGGACGGCATCTACAAGGTTGACGGCGTGAGGGTCGCCAACGTCTATCTCGTGGTGACCGAGGATGGCCTCCTGCTGATCGACAGCGGGATGCCAGGAAACGCGAAGCGGATCCTCGCGTTCACAAAAGAACCTCGGCTATCAGCCGCGTGACCTGCGCTTCATCGTCCACACGCACTGCGACATCGACCACGTTGGCAGTGTCGCCAAGCTCAAGGAGCTTACCGGTGCTCAGGTGGCGATCCACGAACTGGATGCTCCGGTCCTCTCGGGAGAGCAGAAGCCGCAGAAGGGCGGTCTCGCGATGGTGGTGCTTTACCGGCTGCTCTGGTTTCGGCCGGTCGTGCCCGACCTGCTCCTGACTGATGGCGACACGATCGGTGGCTTCCACGTGATGCACGCGCCGGGGCATACCGGCAGGGAGCCTGGTTCTGTACCGGGACGACGGTGTGGTGTTCTCCGGAGATGCGCTCCTCAGCAGCAAGCATGGGCAGGTTCGGCCGCCGGATCCCCGGCTGGCGCTCGATCGGGCTGAGGCGCTGGCATCTGCCGGGCGGATCAAGGCGCTGCCCACCAGGCTGCTGCTCACGGGCCACGGCGCGCCGGTGCACTCGTGACGCGGGCGCGCTGTGACGAGATCGTGGCCGCGCCGACCGAGCCCGGGATGGCGGGCCGTCTGGCGGGGTCCGGCAGATTGCCGCCTATCCTGTCGCCGGCGTGTCACCAGCGACCACGCCGACGGCACACCAGCCGCGGCGAGACCCTCGCCAAGCGGCCAAGCGTTTGCTGCCCTGGACGACCGCGCCGACCAGAGCCGGGAGCGCAGAACTTCTGTTCTGCACCCTCCAGGACGCAGGCGGCCGTGACCCGCCGCGGTGCCAGAACGGCGGCGATGCGCGCGGCTGCTCAACCGACCTCCGTCACACTCGGTGACCTCAGCAAGCGAACAGGATGAGCCGGAGGGTTGCGTCCGCGCGGCGCGCTGAGCGCCGCGGGAAGGACGCCGCGTTCCCGCGGCATCGACCGCAGGGCGGCGCAGCTTCCGCGGGTGATTACCGGCAGGGACACTTCCCGGACGACTCGGCGTGCCTCGTGCGGTGACGGCCTAAACCTGCCGAGACGGCAGAGGAGCCCAGCGCGCCCTTGCCTTCTCCAGGAACGCTGGGGCGGGCTCGGGTTCTGCGCCCGCGACGATCTCCTCGAAGCCGCGCATGAATCCGGTCTTGCGCGAGTGGCTCGCGCGCACCCGGCCGACGATCTCTTCCCAGTTCGCTTGCAGTCCCGCCGCGCCGAAGGACCGCCTGGCCCGCTGGAAGTTGTCCAGCGCGGCGCGGTAGTACTTGCTCTTGCCGGCGTCGACGATGCGCAGGACCATCGCACACCACAGCCGTGCGGCAGGGCCGGGGTACGCTTCATCGAGGGTCTCCGCCGCCGGTTCCAGCGTGTAATGGCTCGTCTGCTTCAGTTGATCAGCGGTGTACTGATCGACGAGCTCAGCGAGCCGCTTGATTTCCCTCGTCTCCACCAGTAGCGGCATCAGAGACGGCAGGGGGCAGCGACCGGGCTGAGCGGCGGCCTCTATCGCCTTCTCATGCCAGGAGGCACGATCCTTCACGGGCACAAGCTTCATGAGGTCGTGGTAGGCGTATGTGCTTGGGTTCCGGCCGAAGTCTGCCCAGGTGGACTGCAGAGCCTCCTCGTCGCGGCCCAGTTTGACTAGCAGGTCGCGCCGCAGTTCCCGAAGGTCGAAAGCAGCGGAAGTGCCGCGGGAGTCCGCCCGGTCCATCTCGATGCCGCGCTCGGCCCACCCCAGCGCCTCCGCCGTCATTTCCCTGGCAGCGAGGATGGCGGCGACGGCATGGCAGTCTCGTGCGCTCAGGCCCGACTGCTCCGCTAGCGCGATGTAGGCGTCGGCGTCCCGTTGCGCGGCATAGAGGGCACGCAGCATCCCCTCCAGGCGCCGCTGGGCGTACGCGGGACCGCGACGTGCGTTCTCGCGGTTCTGCTGAGCTTCGGGGTCGAGCAGGCGTTTCATCTGTGCCACGCATGCCGCCCGCCCGGCGTCGTCGAGAGCAGACGCTAGTTCTTCCTCGATGCCGAAGCAGAAGCCGTACTGATCGTTATCCATCCAGGCGAGCAGCCGGGTCACGGTGTCCGCGGCATCCGCCGCGGCCGCCTGGCGGGCGGTAACCCAGCCGCAGAACAGGCCGCCGCCAAATGTGCCAAGGCTGCCACTGGAGTCGTCCACCTCCTCCGCCTTCTCATAGCATCCGGCGATAAAGGTCTCGTACAGAGCGACGCCCCGATCTGGCGAAGCCTCAGTGATCCCGCCGATTTGCTGCGCGACCTCCTCCAGGCCGCTGACGAAGGAGTAGGACGCGCCTTCGGAGATGAAGCGACCGGAGGCGAGTGCCATCTCCATGGCGGATTCGATCGGGTCGGCAGGTCCGCGCGCCATCCCGTTCACTCCCGGCCCCGTGGACTGCCCGGGGCGCTCTTCGCCGTGCGCGGCGGCTCGGCGTCGAAGGGCGCGGCACGGAAGGAGTCGAAGGGCGCGGCACGGAAGGATGAGTCGTCGCCAAGGTGGAAGTAGATGTGCCCGTCCAGCGAACCATCGGGGTTCAGTACCGCCCAGCCCCGGCCGCTCGCGGGAGAGGTGTCGTCATCGCCTTCCCAGGAGAACTGCCGTTACGGTTTACCAGGCACGAACGCTACTCGCTGCGCAGGGAAACGAGCACCCGCCGCCGGTCTCCGGCGGCTGCGCGCCAGCGCAACGGCGCGCTCGCACCCAGCCCCGCCACAGGCGGCCACATCCATTTACGGAGCCAGCTGCCAAGAGCATGCCTTGCACTGTCGTGGACGTCACCTCGGCGAATCGGCAAAGCGCTCCGAAAGGCCGCGTCCGGTCCAGGCCTGACCTGGGCGGGCACAGGATGAGTTCCGGCAGGCCCACGCCCTGAAGCGCATTAGAGCTACACTGCGGTATGATGGATTCTGAGACGTGAGGGAGGTCACCGTGGCCGCTAGCACATCGTTCCGGATCAGCGATGCCGCCAGGGCCCGGCTGGCATCGCATGCCGCGCGCGAGGGCAGCACCGCCACGGCGCTGCTGGATCAGCTGATCATCGAGGGTATTGATCAGCGGGACTATCCGGGGATCGTCTTCCGCGGCCAGGCGCATGACCGGCGCGCCGCGCTCGCCGCGGGCCCTGACGTGTGGGAGGTCATCGCGCGCCTGCAGGAACTCGACGGCGGCGAGGAACAGCGGATCAGCGTGCTGGCGGCGGAGACGGACCTGCATCCGCGGCTGATCCGGATCGCCCTGGACTACGCCGCCGAGCACCCGGCCGAGATCCGGGCGCGGATCGGCCGCAACCGCTCCATGGCCGAGCACAGCCGCGGCACGGCGCGGCAGCGCGAGGCGCTGCTGGCATGACCGCGTTCCTGATCGATGAGATGTTCCCGGCAGCGGCCGCCGCGCTGCTGCGCGACAGCTACGGGCACGACGCGGTCCACGTCGCCGAGGCCGGCCTGCGGGCGGCCGAGGACGCCGACGTCGCTGCGGCAGCCCGCGCGGAAGGCCGGGCCGTTGTCACCGAGAACGTCGCGGACTTCTCCGCCGAGCGCGACGTGGTGCTCGTGTTCGTCCTGAAGAAGAACCTGCCCGCCGGGGGTGCGATGGCCGCCGGACTCGCGAAGATCCTGGACAACTGGGCGCGGGACTACCCTGACCCCTACCTCGGC
>JBKQSL010000241.1:0-8313 GCA_052143655.1 Streptosporangiaceae bacterium
GCGTGTTACCCGGCTACGCGCTCGCGTCCTTGTCGATCAGGACCGGTCCGGCCGCTCCCGCCGGCCGCGCGAAGTGGCGGGTGACAAGCGCGTCGAACTCCTCAGCGCGAAGCGGCGGCGAGAAGTAGAAGCCCTGCCCCACCGGGCAGCCGAGCATGCTGAGCCCGGCGGCCTGGGCCA
Organism: Streptosporangiaceae bacterium; assembly: GCA_052143655.1. Lineage (GTDB taxonomy): Bacteria > Actinomycetota > Actinomycetes > Streptosporangiales > Streptosporangiaceae > CAVSUR01. The sequence goes on from JBKQSL010000241.1 coordinate 181, forward strand.
GCGTCTCCACGCCTTCGGCCACCACCGATATGCCCATGGCACTGGCCAGGTCGATAATGGCCCGGACGATCGCCGAGTCCACCCGGCTCTCGGCGATGCCCTGGACGAAGGCGCGGTCCACCTTCACCTCGTGCACCGGGAACTGCTTGAGGTAGGCCAGCGAGGAGTGGCCGGTGCCGAAGTCGTCGATGGCCAGGCGCACGCCCAGCCGGTTGAGCTTCTTCATGACCTCGCGGGCGCCGGACAGATCCTGCATGACCATGGTCTCGGTGATCTCGAACATGAGCAGTTCCGAGGGCAGGCCGGTTGCATCGAGGGCAGCCGCCACCTGCGACAAGAGCCCGCTCTCGGCGAACTGGCGGGGGGACAGGTTGACGCTGATGGGCAGGTCCACATCCACCCGGTCCCGGATAGAGCGCACCTGCTGGCAGGCCTTGTCCAGGACATAGCGGCCCAGCGGCAGTATCAGCCCCGTCTCCTCGGCGATCGGGACGAAGCTCATGGGGCCGAGCAGCCCGCTCGTGGGGTGGCGCCACCGCACCAGCGCCTCCGCCCCCACGATGTGCTGCTCGCCGAGGGAGAAGAACGGCTGGTAATACACCTCCAGCTCATCGCGCTCGAGACCCTTGCGCAGGTCGGCCTCGATCTGGAGCCGCTCAGATGAGCGGGTTCCCATGGATGCCCGGTCAAATACCTTGTAGCTGCCGCCCCGGCCCTTAGCCTTGGCGTCGTACATCGCCACGTCCGCGTTGCGCAGCACGTCGTCGGCTGTCTTGCCCGGCTCGGTGAGGGCAATGCCGACCGACACGCTGGCCACCAGCTCGTAACCGTCGGGCAGCACCATGGGCTGCCCGACGGCGGCGCAGATGCGCCGGGCCGCGGCAACCGCCTCGTGCTCGCCGGCCACGTCCTCCAGCAGCACCACGAACTCGTCGCCGCCGAAACGGGCGAGCAGGTCGTGGCTGCGCACCACCCCCTTCATCCGGGCTGCGATGGCGACCAGGAACCCATCGCCGGTCACGTGGCCAAGGCTGTCGTTGATGCTCTTGAAGCGGTCCACGTCGACAAAGATCAGGGCATGGGTCTTGCGGTCTAGCGCTGATCGGCGCAGCGCCTGATCGAGGCGCTCGACCAATAGCCGGCGGTTCGCCAGGCCAGTGAGGCCGTCGAAGAAGGCATGATGGTGAAGCTCGTCCTCGAAGGCCTTGCGCTCGGTGATGTCGCGGAAGGCGATCACCGCGCCTGACGGCGTGCCCTCGGCCATGACGGCAGAGGCCGTGTACGCGACCGGGATGGTGCCGCCGTCCTTGCCGCGGAAGCGGGCGTCGTCCTCCCGGATGGTGCGGCCCGTGCGCATTGCCTCACGGGCCGGATCCAGCAGGAAGCCGGGCGCTATGAGGGCGCCATCGGCCACCGGGTCGTCGATCGTGATGTTGAGCGACGGCAGCTCGATCATGTCGGCCGCGGCCCGGTTGACGAAAGTCAGCTTCCCGTCCGCGGCTATCGCGCAGACGCCCTCCCCGATGTTGAGGGTGATCGAGGACAGTCTCTCGCGCTCTAGGCGGACCTGCTGATAGAGCTCGGCGTTGCTGAGCGCCCCGCTGCCGACGGCGGCCAGTGCCCGCAGCAGGCCCCGGTCGGCTTCGTCGAAAGGCTCATCCCGGCGCCGGCCCGACGCCACCAGCCACTGCTGCTGACCGGAAACGGTCATCGGCGCCGCCAGCTGGCCGGGGCCCGGGCCGGCAGCTGCCAGGGTGGCCTCCGGGCTGCGCAGCAGCCGGCGCACCGATTCCAGGATCGTCTCGAGCACCGCACTGTGCCGAAGTCTCCGGTTTGCCTCCAGCGTGACCTCGTACAGCCCTTCCATCCGGGCACGGTCATGCAGCGCCGCGAACCGGGCACTGATGAGCCGACGCTCCAGCACCAGCCCCGGGATCGCCAGCACCAGCGCCCACAGGTGAGCCTGTATTGCCAGCGCCAGGACCACGCCGGCCATTGCACCCGCGCCGGCGAGCGTCACCTGGATCGGAAGATCGCTGATGAACTCGGCCCAGGTAGCGCCCATCGAGACCACGACGCCGGCCACGAGAGAGGTGTTGACGACGAGGTACACCGCCACCCCGATCATGATGGCCGCGATCTGGCCCGGGGCGAGGGATCCGGCGGGGGCTGCGATAGAGCGGCTCGCAGCCAGTCCCAGGCCCGTCGCGATCAGGACCTGCCCCGTATTGAAGGCCGACTTGACAACCGAGCGGCGGCGGGCCGCCTGGGCCAAGATGATCGCCAGGGCAAGGGTCCCCAGGGTGAGCAGGGGTGGCACCAGGAGGGCGAGGATCACGAAGAAGCACTCGTCCATATTGAGGGCCTCGGACTCGCCGCCCCGGTACACCACGACCGGCCGTATCCAGCTCCCCAGGGCAAGAACACCCATCGCGGCCGCGATGATCCACTGGCTCTCGCTGACCACGGAGGCAGGGTGACTCCACCCGGCGACCGCCAGCGTGAGCCCGCCGCCCCCGACCGAGATGGCGACGACGACCCGGGCAGTACGCGGCATCGTCATGGCAGCTGCCCGGCCGCGCCTGTCAGTTCCATGCTGAGCTGTTCCAGGCCCTGCCGGTCCAGGCGGTGCCGTCCCAGGCTGAGCCGCTCCAGGCCGCGTCGTTCCATGCCCTGCCCGTCCAGTCTGCGCCGTTCCACGTCGCGCCGGCCCAGTCACCGTCATTCCACGCCATGCCGGTCCAGACCCAGCCGTTCCAGTCCCCGCCGTTCCAGGCCAGGCCGTTCCACGGCGAGCTATCGGGTGGCCCCGGATTCCAGGAGGCACCCGACCACAGGCCCGCGTTCCATGTGTCGACGGGGCGGGTGGGCGACAGCGGGACCGTGGAGCCATCAAGGACCGGGACCAGGCTGGCGGCCGACTGGCTGAAGTCCATCGGGCCCGAGGTGGCCGCGGCGTACGCGTCGAGGGCCCCGTGGCCGTCGGCGAAGGGGTTGCCGACCGGCCCGGGAATGGTGTTGCCGAGCAGGCGGGCCTTCACCTGATCAGGGGACAGCCCCGGGTGGTCGGCCAGGACCAGCGCCGCCGCCCCGCTGACGATGGCCGCGCTGAACGAGGTCCCCGAGCCGACGAAGTCCGCTGGGCCGACCCGGGCCGAGGGGTAATCGTTGTAGACCGTAGAGCCCGGCGCGGCCAGGCTGACGACAGACCGGCCCGAGGTGACCAGGTCGGGCTTGGCCCAGCCGTCAGGCGAGGTGGGACCGACACTGCTGAAGTCGGTCATCTCGTCGTCGGCGGTCGAGGTAGTGGCCATGTCGTCCAGGGCGCCCACCGTGATCACCAGCGGGTCGTCGCCGGGGGACAGGATGGTTCCGTTGAACGGCCCGGCGTTGCCCGCCGAGGCCACCACCGTGATACCCGAGTTCCACACCGCCTCTACCGCATTGTCCAAGGGGTTGATGACAGTTGACTGGGATGGCTGGAACCCCAGCGAGATATTGAGGACCTTGATGCCGTATCGAGCCTGGTTATCGACCGCCCACTGCAGGCCCGAGATGATGGTCCCCAGGTGCGTTACGCCGTCCGCTCCGGCCACCTTGATCGACACGAGATTGGCGCCGGGAGCCTCGCCCGAGTACTGCCCGTCCGACGAGGACCCGTCGCCCGCGATCAGCCCGGCCACGAAGGTGCCATGCCCGTAGCTGTCCTGGAACGGGTTGTGCTCGTCAGTCAGGTCCACCCCGCCGACCAGCCGACCCGAGAAGTCGGGCAGGTTGTCGATGCCCGTGTCCAGCACGGCTACCGTGACCCCCTGGCCGGTGTCGCCGCCTGATGCCAGCCGCGCGGCCCCGGTCTCCTGCAAGAACGCGTCCGAAGGCGTGTGCGGTCCGGTCGACTCCGTCGTGGACTGCACGCTCACCTCGGCGTCAGGGGTCACGATGATGCCCGGCAGCGCCGCCAGCACCGGCTCCTCGATGGTGGCAATCGAAGCATCGACCCCGTCGATGAGGTGGTACTGCGTCAGGACGGTGCCGCCGACCTGCAATACCGCCTCTAACGGGCTCAGCGGCCCGGTCGAGGTGACAATGACCGTCTCGGTCAGGCTGGCTGACGCCGGCGGGGCACCGGCCAGCAGCATGCCTGCCAACGCGGCGGCTACTGCCGCGCCCGCGGTGATAATCCGGGCCTTCTTCCGCCATGCGGGCCGTGGCCGATAGCCGGCGCCTGCGCCGCATGAACCGGTATGCAGCATCGGGCAGTGCCTTTCCCTTGCGCATTTGAGGTATCCACCGTATGCCGGGTGGCCGGCTTTAGGGGGTAAATTCCGGCAAGACCAGGCCTGCCATCGGGCTAATCAGGTGCCTGCTTCCATCAGAACTGAGTTAGTCCTGGCTAAGCGGCTGCTATCGGGCATAGAGGACGATTTCCGAAGAATACTGCGCAACCGCGACGAGGTGCCTGGCTATATGATCATGCGAGCGGCGGCGGCACTTTCCCGGCGCTTGTATTTTCTCGGTCGCCCGGAAGGCCGCAACGGCCATTTGTCGCCGGCGACCGGTAATTTTTCGGGATCATGACACTGCGCCTGCTGACTGACCGGCCCGCCCGCTAGGTCACGGGCGCCGCGGTGAGGTGCGCCAGCAGGGCCGCGGTGACCGGGCCGGGCGCGGAGACGTTGGCCAGGTGCGCGGCGCCGCGGATCACCCGCAGCGCCGAGCCGCCGATGCCGGACGCGATCGCCGCGCCGTGCCACGGCGGCGTGGCCGGGTCCTCGGCCGCCGCGATGACCAGCGTCGGCGCGGTGACCGACCGCAGCGCCGGGCGCAGGTCCATGGCCGCGATCGCCTCGCAGCAGCCGGCATAGCCGTCCGGGTCGGTGGCGGCCAGCCCAGCGGCGAAGGCCGCTGGCACCTCCGGCACGCGGGCCCGGAACGCCGGGGTGAACCAGCGCTCGACGACCTGGCTGGCCAGCGCGGTCATCTCGCCGGCCCGGGCGCGCGCGGCCCGCTCGGCCCATCCCTGCGGCGGTGGCAGGTACGCCGACGTGCAGCACAGGGCGAGCCTGGCGATCCGGCCGGGGGCGTTCGCGGCCAGCCACAGACCGACCATCCCGCCGAGAGAGATGCCGCAGTACAGGGCCCGCTCGGCGCCGTGCGCGTCGAGCACGGCCAGCACGTCCGCGCCCAGTTCGGCGATCGTGTACGGGCCCGGCGGCGCCGGCGACCGCCCGATGCCCGGTTGCCCCAGGTCAGTGCCGTGCCCGCGGTGCTCGTAGCGCAGCACCCGGAACCGGGCCCGGAACGCGGCCAGCTGCGGCTCCCAGACCGCCGCGCTGGTGCCGAGCGAGTTACCCAGGACCAGCACCGGGGCGCCCGGCGGCCCGTCGTCCAGCACGGCGGCGAGCCGGACCGGCCCGCCAGGGCTCTCAGACCCTGGGCTCTCAGACATCGAAGAACACCGTCTCACGGCTGCCCTGCAGCGCGATGTCGAACCGGAACTCGCCGGGCGGGCCGCCGTGCGGCGGCTCGGCGATCAGGGTGGCCCGCCGCTGCGGGTCGGTGATCGACGCCAGCACCGGGTCGGCGGCGTTCGCCTCCGCCTCGTCGGCGAAGTAGATGCGGGTCACCACCCGGCCCAGCAGGCCGCGGGCGAACACCGACACGTCCAGGTGCGGTCCCTGCATCTGGCCGTCCGGGCCGGGCACCGGGCCTGGCCGCTGCGTGACGACGTGGTAGTGCCCGTCGGCGTCGGTGGGGCACCGGCCGAAGCCGCGGAAGCCCGGATCGCCGCCGCCGCGCGGGTCGTCGGGGTGGGCGAAGCTGCCGTCCGGCCCGGCCTGCCAGGTCTCCACCAGAGCGTCCGGCACCGGGGCGCCCGCGCCGTCGAGCACCTGCCCGGTGATCGTGACCGCCCCGTCCGTGCCGGGGCCGACGACTGTCGGCCCGTCCGGCCACGGCAGGACGATGGCGAGGAAGGGGCCGACTGTCTGGGACGGGGTGAGCCCGTGCGGCGCACGGTTGCCCGGGACGACGGGCCGCTCACCGGCGCTGCTCCTCGTCCTCGAACACGGTTGCCGCGGGACCGCGCAGCACGATGTCCCACTGGTAGCCCAGCGCCCAGTCCGGCTGGGTGGTGTCCAGGTCGAACCGCGAGATCAGCCGCTGCCGGGCAGCCGGGTCCGGGATCGAGTTGAAGATCGGGTCCTGGGCGAAGAGCGGGTCGCCGGGGAAGTACATCTGCGTCACCAGCCGCTGGGTGAACGCCCGGCCGAGCAGCGAGAAGTGGATGTGCGCGGGCCGCCAGGCGTTGAGGTGGCTGCGCCACGGGTAGGCGCCCGGCTTGATCGTGACGAAACGGTACCGGCCCTGCGAGTCGGTCCTGCACCGGCCCGCGCCGTCGAAGTTGGGATCCAGCGGGGCCGGGTGGTCGTCGACGGCGTGGGCGTAGCGGCCGGCCGCGTTCGCCTGCCAGATCTCGACCAGCGTGTCCGGGACGGGCCGGCCGCCGGAGTCCAGCACCCGGCCGGTCACGATGATCCGCTCGCCGATCGGCTCGTGCGCATGCCGGCCGGTGAGGTCGGAGTCTGCGGCGGTGACCCGCTCGGCGCCCAGCAGCGGGCCGGTGATCTCGGTCAGGCCCTGCGGCAGCCGCACCGGCGGCAGCCTGGGCGCGCGCAGCAGCGACGACCGGTACCCGGGCGAGTCCAGCGGCGGGTGCACCCCGGCTGGGCGCTCGTAGCTGGGCAGGGTGCGGCGGCCGGCCGCGGCCGCCCTCCGGTGCTCATCAGTCGGCTCCTTCGCTCGGCGGTCCGGCCGCCCGCAGCGCGCAGCGCGCTGAGCTCCGCGGCGGCAGGCTCGGGAATCTCCTGCAGGTCCGGCGAGACGCGCAGGTTCCATCTCTAGCTCACGTCCAGTTCCGCGAGCACGTCCTGGGCCACGGCGAATGCCCGGTTCGCGGCCGGGACTCCCGCGTACACGGCGACCTGGAGCAGCACCTCGCGGATCTGGGTCTCGGTGAGCCCGTTGCGGACCGCGGCCCGCACGTGCATGGCCAGCTCCCCGTCCTGGCGCAGCGCCGCCAGCGCCGCCAGCGTGATCATGCTGCGCTCGGCCCGGGTCAGCCCGGGCCGAGACCAGATCTCGCCCCAGGCATAACGGCTGATCAGATCCTGGAACGGCGCCGTGAACTCGGTAGTCCCTGCGGTGGCCCGGTCCACGTGGTCGTCGCCGAGCACCTCGCGCCGCACGGTCATCCCCTGCGCCGTCATCGCCGCCGCCGTCACGCCCGGCACCAGCATCCCCTGCGCGGTCACCAGCGGTGCAGCCGCCCCGGCCGCCGTGTCTGGTCCCGCATCATCAGCCTCAGTCATGCCCCCATTGTGGCGAGCCCGGCCCGCCGCCGCCCCGCGGGCCACCGCTCTGATCACCATCCTCCGCCTCCTCCGGGCCGCCTGGGCGGATGATCACGCCGCAGCCGGCGAAGAAGGGGCGAAACCCGGCGGGTCGTCCTGGTCAGTCGCCCGGGCCCAGCGACTGGCGGCGGCCAGCCAGGAAGGTGCGCTCGGCCGCGTTCTGGGTGCGGGCCAGCGCCGCCTCGTAGGCGGCCGCAGCGTCGGCCGGACGGCCCAGGCGGCGCAGCAGGTCGGCGCGCACCGCGTGCAGCAGGTAGTAGTCATCCAGGTCCAGCCGGTCCACCGCCGCCAGTCCCGCCGCGGGCCCGTGCACCTCGGCCACCGCGACCGCGCGGTGCAGGGCCACCACGGGTGTCGGCGTCATCGCCAGCAACTGGTCATACAGGGCCAGGATCTGCCGCCAGTCGGTGGCCGCCGCGCCCGGCGCGTCGCTGTGCACGGCGTTGATCGCGGCCTGGATCTGGTAGGGCCCGGGCTGGTTACGGCGCAGGCACTGCCGGACCAGGGCCTGGCCCGCACCGATCAGGCCGACGTCCCACTGGGTGCGGTCCTGGTCGGCCAGCAGCACCAGCGCCCCGTCCGGGCCGCTGCGGCCCGGACGCCGCGACTCGATCAGCAGCATCAGCGCGAGCAGCCCGGTGACCTCGCCCTCGTCGGGCATCAGCCCGGCCAGCAGCCGGCCCAGCCGGATGGCCTCGGCCGCCAGGTCCGGCCGGGTCAG
>JBKQSL010000242.1:0-3055 GCA_052143655.1 Streptosporangiaceae bacterium
CTACGGCAGCTACCCGGCCGGGCCGGTGCGGCTGGACGAGCGGGAGCCCGAGGCGCTGGTCACCGCGCGGTTCGGGTCGCACCTGGTCAGCGCCGGGGACATCGTCTTCGCCGATGACGACGGCGCGCTGTTCGTCGCGGCAGAGCGCGCCGAGCAGGTGCTGGTCACCGCGCACCAGATCTGGCAGACCGAGCGGGGCCAGGCCCGCTGGATCCGGGAAGGCCAGACACTGCGCCAGCAGACCGCTTTCGATGACTACCTGGCCCGGCGCGCCGCTGACCCGTCATACACCTTCCGGCAGCATCTGCGCGGCATCGGCGGGGCCATCGAAGAATAGGATCTCCCGAGCGCCGGGCCTCGACCCGCTCAGGGCCTGGCACCGGCAATAGACCGCACCGGATCACGCAGGCCGGATCCGGCGACGGCCTCTTCCGGCACCCGCGATGTGCGGCAAACGGTCCGGGCAGATGCCAGCCGGGCGATCACGCACCGTCATCCCACCCGGCCGCGGGCCGCCAAGATCACCGGATGCCATCGTCTTGGCCGCTACCCTCACAAAGCCGCAGCACTGCAGCAACCACGCTGCCGCTGACAGCCGCCTGGGAAACCCGCCCGCCAGCGGACTCAGAATGACCACTTCGGGATCGCGTTGCTCGCCATTCCGACCGGTCCGACCCAGCGCCAGATCGGCGGCTCGGCGAGCGTTCTCCCTGCCCCCTCCCCATCACTCAGCGCGATGTCCCTCTCGACGTAGCCGGTGCGGCGTGACTGGTCCGGATGTCGTGGCGGGCGAAGTGCCCGCCGACTCTGCTGGCGAACGGCGGCCGTGGCGGCAAGATCGAGCCTGGCCAGGCGTGCCCTATGCGGCAGATCCGGATGGCGGCTGCACCACCGATTTGATGCATGATTCGAACTGGTCGATGGCACGCCCACGAGGAGGCTCGTCTCTCACCCGCATATGAAAGGCGGCTGGGAACATTACAGTTAAAGCATGAGCTATCTTCCCGAGCCCGCCGGCCCAGGTTCCTTGCGGGTTTCCGACGCAGACCGCGACCGGGTCGCGGAGATGCTCCGGGAAGCCGCCGGACAGGGCCGGATCACTCTCGACGAACTCGACGAACGGCTCGGTCTGGCCTACTCGGCCAAGACGTACGCCGACCTGGAGACCGTCACCCGCGACCTGCCCGCATCAGGCGCGATCACGCCGCCGACCACCTCGCTGCCCACGTCGGCGGGCGGATTCCCGCCCGATCGCATCGGGGGCAGCCCCGGCGCGAAGTTCTCGCTCGCGATCATGAGCGGGACGAAACGCGGGGGTCCCTGGGTAGTGCCGCCCGCCTATGTCGCGCTCGCGATCATGGGGGGCGTGCGGCTCGACCTGCGGCACGCGCGATTCAGCGAGCCCGAAGTAACGATTCAGGCGTATGCGCTCATGGGTGGCATCGAGATCATCGTGCCCGAGGACATCGAGGTCGATGTCGCTGGCATCGGGTTCATGGGCGGGTTCGACCACCGCGCCAGCGGCCCGGGCATTCCGGGCGCCCCGCGGCTGAAGGTGATCGGCTTCGCCCTGATGGGCGGCGTCGACGTCAAGCGCAAGCCAGCGAAGAAAGCGGGACTCGGACCGCCAATGCCCGCCCAGGAAAAGCAGCTGCCACCGGCAGGAAGCTGACACTCTGCCGTGCCGTCCACGCCGTCGCGGTCGGCAGCGAGGTCTGGATCAGAGGCGTGGTGCCAGAGGCGTGCGTTAGTGCCACTGTGACTGCAATATGGCCACCCAGGCCTGGTTCGTCACCCAGCCTGGCGTGCCGGATATCAGTCAGCACGGCGGTCAGCGCAACACACTGTCTTCGGCACGACCGGGCGGGTCGGACGCTACGCGCTCTCACATCGGCTACTTATGTCTGGCAAGCGCGCCGAACATCCAGAGCTACGCGCTGCATTGCTCCTGCTGCCACGTTCCCGTCGGTACGCAGGCGGTTGGTATGCTCGCGGAGTCACATTTCCTTGTTCCCCGCTTATCCCTTGCCGCGCGACGCGAGCAGCCGTCAGCACAGTGTCGCGAATACGGGTGACTGCTGCCGTCGTCCGCTGAGGTCGGCTTGCATGAGCATCGACACGTTTGCTGGTGGATGAGATCGAGGGTGCCGGGTAATGAGGACAGGTCCTATCGCACCAGGCATGATTCCCGTGCCTGCCCCGGTGCTCTCTGCTGGCCGTGCGCGGCGATTGGTGCTTCCAGCGCAGCCAGCGGCTTCCAGGCTGGCGCGGCAGGCAGTCCATGAGGCCGTGAGGCGGTGGGGGATGGCGGGTGCCGGCGAAACCGCGGAACTGCTCGTGTCCGAACTTGTGGCCAATGCGGTACGGCACGCTCGCAGCACCGACACGGCTCTGCAGCTACTGCTGGAGAACGCCGATGGCCGGCTGCGGATCGAGGTCGTAGACGCTGACCCCCGCCTGCCACAGCCGCGTATGCCCGGCCAGCTCGACGAGTCCGGGTTCGGCTTCGTTCTCATCGAAGCGCTCGCCAGCGCATGGGGAACCAGGCCGACCGGTGACGGCAAAGGCGTCTGGGCGGAGCTAATGATCGAACCGCGGAAAGGCTCAGGCCCTGATGCCGGTGGCGGATGCCAGCCGACTGCGCCTCCGGCCACGCCCGATCAGCGCGGCCTATGATGCTGGCGTACTGCTGTCGGCGAGGAGTTGCGGTCTCTGGCCCGCGAGCATGTCTTTGACATCATGCGCGCAGGCGCTTGATCATGATCTCATGGCGAGGCAGACAATAGTTACGGTCACTGACGATATCGATGGCACCGAGGGTGCCCAGACAGTCACCTTCGGGTATGACGGGCAGACCTGGGAAATCGACCTGGGCACGAAGAACTACGGCAAGTTCACGAGCACTTTCGCGCCGTTCGTGACCGCGGCCCGGCGCGCCCCCGGCTCAGGTCCCCGCCGTGCTTCGCGGCCTGTCAGGGACCGGCGCAACAGCGCCGTGGTACGGCAATGGGCGCGCGAGACCGGAATCAAGCTCTCCGAGCGCGGCCGCATCCCC
>JBKQSL010000243.1:0-3688 GCA_052143655.1 Streptosporangiaceae bacterium
ACAACGAGTGGTACTGGGGCCCCGGCAACCCCCGCGCCACCACCGTGCTCGCTGTCGTCCAGCCGGGCTTCCCGCAGCTGGTCACCCGGCTGCGCCGGGACTTCGCCCGGGTGCGGGCCGTCGCCACCATCAGCAACCCCGCCCATGTCAGCAACCAGGAACAGGGCGCGCGCGTCTATGTCTGCACCGGCCCGGTCCGGCCGTGGGGACGGCTGTGGCCGTCATTCCGCTTCGACAGCTGAGCCAGCGGAATCCCGGCCCTGCCCGGCGACCGGCATCGCCCCCGCGTTCATGGAGCCGGGTGGCCGGTCACAGGCCGGGCGTGGCTGCGGGAGCCGCCGGGTCGGCGGCGCCGGCCAGGGCCCGGGTCAGGCCCCCGGATTCGCGTCTGTGCACCTATAAGCCAGCTTGCGGCGAGTTGAATGCTGATCCTTGCCCGATTCCGGGCAGGAAGTTGGCATCAGTGAACCTCAGGTCGCAGGATGGAGCGGTGCACGATCGCGAGCTGATCGACAGGATCGCGGCCTCGGCCGGCCTGACGCCCGCGGAAGCGGCGAGGGTGGTCTCGGATGTCCTGTCCTGGTACCGCGAGCCGGTCGAGGACTTCGTCCGCCGGCGGCACGCGCAGTACCGGCTCTGCCGCAAGCGCAACCCGGAGATCTTCGCGCTCATTGCCGGCGAGCTGGCTGACCGGCTGGTGGCCGCGCCAGTCCTGTCCGAGCGCCAGTTGCGGCGCATCGTCTACGGCTAACGTCAGGAGCAGCAGAGCCCCATGTGCGGAATCGTCGCTTACATCGGCAGCCAGAAAGCCGTCCCGATCCTGATCGAGGGACTGTCCCGGCTGGAGTACCGGGGGTATGACTCAGCGGGCATCGCGGTGCTCACGCCCGGCGGGACGCAGGTGTACCGCACGGTCGGCCGGGTCCGCGAGCTCGCGGCCATCGTGCCGCAGCGGCTGGCCGGCAAGGCGGGCATCGGGCACACCCGCTGGGCCACGCACGGCCCGGCCACCCAGGAGAACGCGCACCCGCAGTCCAGCGCGGACGGCCGGATCTGCGTGGTGCACAACGGCATCATCGACAACTCGGCTGTGCTGCGCCAGCGGCTCGCCGACCGCGGCGTCGTCTTCACCTCCGAGACCGACACCGAGGTGATCGCGCACCTGATCGCCCTGTCAGCCGCCGACACGCTGGAGGGGGCCGTGCTCGACGCGCTCTCCCGGGTGACCGGCACCTACGCGATCGCGGTGCTCGACGAGCGGCACCCGGACCGGATCGTCGCCGCGCGCAACGGCTCGCCGCTGATCGTGGGCGTCGGCAACCGGGAGATGTTCATCGCCAGCGACCTGTCCGCGCTGGTGCGGCACACCACCTCGGTCATCCACCTGGACGACGGGGAGCTGGTCACGGTCACCGCGTCCGGCTTCCGCACGTTCAGCCGGGAGCAGGATGACACCCAGAAGCTGCCGACCAGCATTGACCTGGACGTCGAGGACGTGGATCTGGCCGGCCACCAGCACTACATGCACAAGGAGATCCTGGAGCAGCCGTCGTCGATCGAGCGGATGCTGCGGGGTCGGCTGGACGACCGGTTCGGCACGGCCCGGCTCGACGGCCTGAACCTGGGCCCGCGCGAGCTGCGCGGCTTCCGCCGGGTGAAGATCCTCGGCTGCGGCTCGGCGTACTACGCCGGCCAGGTCGGCGCCCAGATGATCGAGGAACTCGCCCGGGTGCCCGCCGACGCCGAGCCGGCCTCGGAGTTCCGCTACCGCAACCCGATCATCGAGCCTGACACGCTGTACGTGGCGGTCAGCCAGTCCGGCGAGACCGCCGACACCGCCTTCGCGGTGCGCGAGGTCAAGCGCAAGGGCGGCCAGATCATCGGGCTGGTGAACGTGGTCGGCTCGACCATCGCCCGGGACAGCGACGGCGGCATCTACCTGCACGCCGGACCGGAGGTGTCGGTTGCGTCGACCAAGGCCCTGACGCACATGGTCATCGGCTTCGCAATGCTCGCCCTCGCGCTCGGCCGGGTGCGCGACCTGTCGATCGCCGACGGCCAGCGGATCATCGCCGGCCTGCGAGCCCTGCCCGGCCAGGTCCAGCAGGTCATCGACGAGGAGCCGCAGATCGCCGAGATCGCCAAGAGCCTGGCCGGGGCGCCGAGCCTGTTCTTCATCGGCCGGGTCCGCGGCTTCCCGGTCGCCCGCGAGGGCGCGCAGAAGTTCAAGGAGATCTCCTACCGGCACGCCGAGGCCTACCAGGCCAGCGAGCTCAAGCACGGACCGCTGGCGCTGATCGACGAGTCCATGCCTACGGTGGCGATCGTGCCCGACGACGAGCTCACCGACCGCAACATCGGCGCCATGCAGCAGGTGGTGGCCCGGTCGGGCCCCCTGGTGGCGGTCACGCACCCGGGCGTGGACCTGGGCGAGATGGCGGGCATCCCGCGGATCAACGTGCCGAAGAACGAGCGGGAGCTGGACCCGATCCTGCTGACGGTCCCGCTGCAGCTGCTGGCCTACCACGCGGCGCTGGCGCTCGGCCTGGACATCGACAAGCCCCGCAACCTGGCCAAGTCAGTCACGGTCGAATAGCCGCCGGCGAGGGCGCGCCGGGTCCGAGCCGGCGGCTGCCGTTATTCGGAAGTCCGGCCAGGAGGGCGCGCCGGGCCCCGAGTGCCCGGCTGCAAAGGCCAGGATGGTGGCGCGCCGGTCAGGGCCGCACGGCACGGTCAGCGGGGTCCGGGGGGTTCCGGGGGCTCGGCCCCCGGGTCAGCGCCCTGCCCCGGGTCAGCACCCTCCCCCGGGACAGCCCGGCTCCGCCCGCGGAACTCGGCGATCACCTCGTCGCCGCGCAGCACGGTGACGTCGTAGATCCCGCTGCGGCCGTACCGGACGCGCTCGGCAGCCACGGCGGTGAGCTGGTCGCCGGCCCAGGCCGGGGCGACGAACGTGATGTCCGCGGCCGCCGCCACCGTGACCGGGCCGCGGCTGTTGCACGCGCAGGCGAACGCGGTGTCGGCCAGCAGGAACACGTATCCCCCGTGCGCGATCGAGTGCCCGTTGACCATCGAGTCGCGGATGGTCATCCGGACCGCCGCCTGCCCGTCACCCGCCTGCGCCAGCTCCATGCCGAGGGCCCGGGAGGCCAGGTCGTCGGCGAACATCCGGTGGGCGGGGCCTGCGGGCCCGCTGGGGCCTGTCGGCGGTACGGGCATCGGCGCGCTCCTGCGGTCGGGGCCAGCATGCTGGCCTTCCGGGGCGGACTAGGCTAATGCTGATCATGATTACCTACCGCCAGCCTGGCACGGTGGCGTCCGAGCTGACCTTCCCGGCGCCGTCGTGCTGAACCGGTTGGTCGCCGACTTCGGCGCGGACACCAATGTGGCGCTGCTGGATCAGGAGCAGGATCGGGTGGGTCGGTGGTTCAGAGGACGGCGCGTCGACACCGGTGCTGATGAAGCTGTCCGGCCACACCTCGGTGCGCAGCCTCGCAAAATATGCCCGGGTGCCCGACGAAGGTATCCTGAAATTCCAGGCCGACACCGATCCGGCCGCCCGACGCGCCAGCCGCTGACTGGGGGCTGACCTCGGTGGCGGCCGGGCTGGCGGGTCAGCTGCCGGTGCACTGCGGACTGGAGTGCACCAGGTCGCCCGTGACCTCAATCGATCCGTTTCCGTTGGGCA
>JBKQSL010000244.1:0-4446 GCA_052143655.1 Streptosporangiaceae bacterium
ATGGCGACTCAGACGCGTGGCGAGGTCTCCAAGGGCCGGGCGGCCAAGCCTGGTGGCCCGGCTAAGGAAAGCCGGACCAGCCCTGCGCTGTTCGTGCGCCAGGTCGTCGCCGAGCTGCGCAAGGTGATCTGGCCGACCCGCAAGGAGCTGATCACCTATACGACTGTGGCGCTGTCATTCGTGCTCGTCATGGTGGCGATCGTGACCCTCCTGGACTACGGGTTCACCAAGCTGGTGTTCGCGGTCCTGGGCTGAGCCACCTGGCGCATGCGCCGGGGGACGGCAGGGTACGGCCTGTGCCGGGAGGCACGGCCGGGCGGCAGGAAGCCCTGCCGCCGGGGAAGCCCTGGTGCCAGGGATGCTGGGGTGCCAGGGGTGCTGCGGGGCCAGGGGCAGGTGCCGCGGCAAATGCGGGGACCGGCGCCGCGCGTGGATCCTGGCGGCGGGTGCCACCAGGAAGAGCCGGTGCCAGGAAGGCAGAGGGAAAGAGCTATCGTGTCCGAGTTCCAAGTGCACGTCAGTGATGATGAGGCGAGCGACCTGAGCGGCGCCGACGTTGCGTCAGACGCGGCTGAGGCCGAGGTCGCCGAGGCCGGCGAGGCCGGCGCGTCCGAGGACAGCGTCGCGGCGCCGGAGGCCGACGGCGAGGCCGGCAGTGACCTGGCCGCCGACGCCGGAGACGGCCAGGAGGACGAAGCCGCCGCGGCCACCCCGGACGACGACCCGGTGGCCATGTTCAAGGCCGAGCTGCGGCTGCTGCCGGGCGACTGGTACGTGGTGCACTCCTACGCGGGTTACGAGAACCGCGTGAAGGCCAACCTGGAGAGCCGCACCCAGTCGCTGAACATGGAGGACTACATCTTCCAGATCGAAGTCCCCACCCACGAGGTCGTCGAGATCAAGAGCGGCAAGCGCCAGCAGGTCAAGGAGAAGGTGCTGCCCGGCTACATCCTCGTCCGGATGGACCTGACAGACGAATCCTGGGCCGCGGTGCGCAACACCCCCGGCGTCACCGGCTTCGTGGGCCTGTCCAGCAGGCCCTCGCCGCTCAGCCTGGACGAGGTGGCCTCGCTGCTGGCACCGGTGCCGGAGGAGAAGGCGATCAAGAAGGCGGAGACCATGCGGGCCGCCGCGGTCGACTTCGAGGTCGGCCAGTCGGTTACTGTGATGGACGGCCCGTTCGCCACGCTCCCGGCCACGGTCAACGAGATCAACCCGGACACCCAGAAGCTCAAGGTACTCGTGTCGATCTTCGGCCGCGAGACGCCGGTCGAGCTCTCCTTCGACCAGGTCAGCAAGATCTGACGGCCGCGGCCGGAGCTGGCCGAAGCCAACAGCCAGGAACACGGAAAAGGAACAGGAATGCCGCCGAGGAAGAAGAAGATCGCTGCGCTGGTCAAGGTGCAGCTGAACGCCGGGGCGGCTACGCCGGCCCCGCCGGTGGGCACCGCGCTCGGCCCGCACGGCGTCAACATCATGGACTTCGTCAAGCAGTACAACGCTGCCACTGAATCTCAGCGCGGGAACGTCATCCCGGTGGAGATCACGATCTACGAGGACCGCACGTTCTCGTTCATCACCAAGACCCCTCCGGCGCCTGAGCTGATCAAGAAGGCGGCCGGGGTGGCCAAGGGCAGCGGCGAGCCGCACAAGTCCAAGGTCGGCTCGATGACCGCGGCGCAGATCCGGGAGATCGCCCAGACCAAGATGCCTGACCTCAACGCCAGGACCATCGAGGCCGCCGAGAAGATTATCGCCGGAACCGCCCGCTCCATGGGGATTACCGTCGAGGGCTAGCGGCCGTCCCGGGAACTGGCCGTGCGGAATATCGGTAAGCTGGTCACGTTCTGTAGTTGCGTGAGCCGGTTACCCGGGCGCCCAGCCCCGGCGAACCGGCCACTCCGGGGGCCGGACCCCAGCCACCGGCAAGCCAGCCGCGAGGGTTCGCCGGGCCCGAGCGGATGGCTCAATAGAGGCGAAACAAGAGAACAACGGAAAGTCCCCCGCCGGCCTCAGCCGGGGCCGTGGGGGGGTCCGGGGGGTCGAACTCCCGGGGAAACGCAGTGGCAGGGCCAGGCGCTGGTCCGCAGACCACGAACTCCGAGAATCAAGGGAGCAGATCATGAAGCGCAGCAAGTCTTATCGCAAGGCCGCCGAGCTTATCCAGGCGACCGAGGTGTACCCGCCGGCCGAGGCCGTGGCGCTGGCGCGCCAGACGTCGACGACGAAGTTCGATCCCACCGTCGAGGTGGCCCTGCGGCTCGGCGTCGACCCGCGCAAGGCCGACCAGATGGTCCGCGGCACTGTCATCCTGCCGCACGGGACTGGCAAGACCGCCCGGGTCCTGGTGTTCGCCTCGGGCGACCGGGCGGAGGAGGCGCGGGCCGCTGGTGCCGACTACGTCGGTTCCGACGACCTCATCGAGCGGATCCAGGGCGGCTTCCTCGACTTCGACGCTGTCGTGGCCACCCCGGACCTGATGGGCAAGGTTGGCCGCCTCGGCCGGGTGCTCGGCCCGCGCGGCCTGATGCCCAACCCCAAGACCGGCACGGTCACGATGGCTGTCGGCAAGGCCGTGTCCGAGATCAAGGGCGGCAAGATCGAGTTCCGCGTCGACCGGCACGGCAACCTGCACTTCATTATCGGCAAGGCGTCGTTCCCCGACCGGGCGCTGGTGGACAACTACGCGGCGGCGCTGGATGAGATCATCCGGCTCAAGCCGGCCGCGGCCAAGGGCCGGTACCTGAGGAAGATCACCATCACCACCACGATGGGCCCGGGCATCCCGGTCGACCCGAACATGACCCGCAACCTCACCGGGGATCTCGCGGACGCTGCCGCGAGCTAGCCGCGGCTGCCTGCCCGGCCGCGGATTTGGCGGCCGGGCAGGCAGCGCGTACCCTGGTGTCCTGCCAGAGACCGTCGGTCGCCGCCGCGCACTTGAGCGTGGCGGCCGAAGGACCCGCGAAAGCGGGCGGCCCGCGCAGGCGAACTGAGCTCGACCGCAGGCATGTGCCGCACAGTCCGTGCGGCATGATGCCCGCCAGCCTCCCGGCTGCCGCTGCGGTCCCGCCCCGGTGCGCTGCGCCGGGGCGTTCGTGTTTCCGCGGCTGGCGCAGACGAATCAGTGAGCCTGGGACCTGCCCGCCCTGCGGGCTGCCCGGCAGACAGAAGGGAGGCCCATGGCGAGGGCGGACAAGGAGACCGCGGTCGCCGAGCTGACCGAGCGGTTCCAGAATTCGACCGGCGCGGTGCTGACTGAGTACCGCGGCCTGTCGGTGGCGCAGCTCGGTGAGCTGCGCCAGTCGCTCGGTGAGCACGCGTCGTTCTCCGTCGTGAAGAACACGCTCACCAAGATCGCGGCGAGCCAGGCCGGGGTAACCGAGGAGCTGACCAGCCAGCTGTCTGGCCCGTCGGCGATCGCGTTCGTGTCCGGAGACGTCGTGGAGGCCGCGAAGGGCCTGCGCGACTTCTCCCGGGCCAACCCGTTCCTGGTAATCAAGGGCGGGGTCCTGGACGGCAGCTCGATCACTCCCGCGGAGATCATCAAGCTGGCCGACCTGGAGCCGCGGGAGGTGCTGCTGGCCAAGCTGGCCGGGGCCTTCCAGGCCTCGCTGGCCAATGCCGCGGCGACGTTCAATGCGCTGCCGACCCAGCTGGCCCGGCTGCTCGCCGCGTACCAGGACAAGCTCGGCGAGGGCGGCCCCGCAGCGGCGGCTGGGAGCCCGGACGGCGGCTCACCGGAAGGGGGCTCACCGGAAGGGGAGCCCGCCGGCGAGGTGGCACAGGCGGACGCCGAAGCAGGCTGACCCACCGCGCGGCCAGGCGTCGCGTGATCCCGACAGACGAGACAGGCATGCGGGCGGCAGGCACGCCGCGCGCGACAGGTAATCACCCGGAGGAAACACCACCATGGCGAAGCTCAGCACCGACGAGCTGCTCGGCGCGTTCAAGGAGATGACGCTGATCGAGCTGTCCGAGTTCGTGAAGCAGTTCGAGGAGACCTTCGACGTCAAGGCTGCCGCACCGGTAGCCGTGGCGGCGGCGG
This sequence comes from Streptosporangiaceae bacterium, assembly GCA_052143655.1. Lineage (GTDB taxonomy): Bacteria > Actinomycetota > Actinomycetes > Streptosporangiales > Streptosporangiaceae > CAVSUR01. Next base: position 4,049 of record JBKQSL010000244.1, read on the forward strand.
CCCCGGCCGGCGGCGGCGCCGCGGCCGAGGAGGCCGAGGAGCAGGACGAGTTCGACGTCATCCTCGAGGCCGCTGGCGACAAGAAGATCCAGGTCATCAAGGAGGTCCGGACGCTGACCAGCCTGGGCCTGAAGGAGGCCAAGGACCTGGTTGACGGCGCGCCCAAGCCGCTGCTCGAGCGCGTGAACAAGGAGGCGGCGGAGAAGGCTCGCGCCCAGCTCGAAGGCGCCGGCGCCACCGTCACCGTCAAGTAGCGCCCCGGCCCAGCCCGGCCCGGCCCAGCCCGGCCCGGTCCGGCCCGGCTCAGCCCGGTCCCGGCCCGCCGCCAGCTCCGGCGGCTGGCCGGGTCGGCGCCAGCCGGAATCGCGTTTCGTCCGCCCGCCTGCTCCCGTCGAGGG